>JASJCE010000112.1 GCA_030066155.1 Desulfobacterales bacterium
AGAAATGGCCAAACGACGAATTCGAATGATCACCAATATGTACCGAGATGTGAAAATAACGATTCAGGACGTCATTGCAGAAGGGGAGATGGTCGCCGTTCGTTCCACTTTTGAAGGAATATTTATACGGAATGGCAGAAAGTTGATCTCTCCGGGCTTGACCATGAGCCGATTCAAAGACGGAAAAATTATTGAGGTCTGGCGCGCGTTTGACAATGCGAGTATCTTCAGGCAACTGGGTATTACTCCACCTCCGCAATAAAAGGAAAAAGGAGGTGGTATGTTGAAACAAACGTATCCGTTCAGGGGTTCAGGGTTCAAGGTTCATAGGTTAGGGCTTAAGGTCAAATCGAAATCATCGATTGACAAGCCCTGAGGCACCCCCACTAAAAAAGAGTGACAGTTAAATACATTAGGACTCGGCCGAAAAAACTGTGCGACTAAATTTGTAATGCCTATAGACAAATGCAACCCTGAACGGTGAACCTTTTTTGTGAAATTGGTCGATTCCGGGTTAATGTAGCGCTCTGAATCGATGGCTTTTGCACTGGAGGACCTATGATTCGCAAATGTTTATCTTGCGGAATCGCTACCATGATCCGCTCGGCCTCAATGGGCATTCTCTACCTGCTGGTAACGAATTGCACTCATTTGCCCCCGCCGGATGACCCACCTCAGGAATCTGCAGTGAGTGGTTTCACGAATTTCGAAACCGGACCGGTCAAGCCACTGGCCATCTCTTCGGACCGGAGCTACCTATTCGCTCTGAATACCGCTGACGACCGGTTGGAGATTTTCGACACGCGGGGAGACCGCCTGCGTTCGATCGGGGAAACCGCCGTGGGGCTGCGTCCGGTTTCGCTTGCATTGAGAAACGACAAAGAACTCTGGGTGGTCAACCATCTTTCAGATTCCGTGAGTGTGGTCGATATAAGCGTGCCCGAGCGACCCCGCCTCGTGCACACGTTGCCGGTGGGTGATGAGCCCAGGGGCATCTGCGTGGCTGGTTTAAGCCGTGAACGCGTATTCGTGGCAACGGCCCGCAGGGATTCCAATTTGACCCCTGGTATCGGTCGCGCTCTACTCTGGATTTTCGATGCCGATCGCCCAAAAGCCAAACCCCAGGTCATGAGCCTTTTTGGGACCAAACCCAGAGCGCTGGCCGCCTCGTCTGACGGCCGCCATGTTTACGCCGGAATTTTTCTTTCCGGCAACCGCACCACCACTGTCAGCGGAGAAGCAGCGGTGCAGTTGGGGCGAATACCGCAATTTCCCCGGATTACCCTCTTCAGGGCGTCGGCCAAACCTAAGTTCGGTCCCATCGTCGCCCAAACCCCCTCCGGGTGGCAGGATCACAGGGGTGAGGACTGGAGTCCGGCAATTTCCTTCGACTTGCCGGATTATGATGTGTTTGTAATTGATGCAACGGCGCCTGATCCTGTCGTAACGGACCGCATCAGCGGGGTCGGCACGATTCTTTTCAATATGGCCCTGCGACCCGGCAGAGAGGAGCTCTGGGTGACCAATACGGAGGCGCTGAATCTGACTCCCACCGAGCCCGCCCTGCGATCCAAATTCGCTGCAAGCCGCGTTACCCGGATTGCCCTCCAATCTGGCGGCCAAAACCGCATCCGCACCTTATCGTTGAATCCCCACCTTGACACGGCCGCGACCGGCGGTATACCGGTAGACAGTTCCCCGAGCCTATGCCAGCCAACGGATATCGTTTTCAATTCTGATGGCAGTCAAGCCTACGTAGCAGCCTTCGGATCCCGCAAGATTGGCGTGATCGACGCAGAGGGCCGCGTTGTGGATCGGATTCCGGTGGGATTCGGGCCCGGGGGGCTTTCTCTCGACAGTGGTCGCGGACGACTTTATGTGTTGAATCACCTGGATGCAACCCTGTCGGTCATCAATCTTGAAAACCGCCGTACCATCGAAACGGTGTCGCTGCGACATGATCCAACGCCCCGCGTTGTGAAGCAGGGCCGCCCGTTTCTTTACGATGCCTTCCTGACGTCGGGCAATGGAACCTTGTCGTGCGCCATGTGCCATGTTTTCGGGAATTTGGATGGCTTGGCCTGGGATCTCGGAACCTCTGACGGAAAAATCATCCGTTATCCGCGAAAGATTAAACACCCGATGGCCGCTTTGCAGCCGCTGCAGCATTTGCACCCGCTAAAGGGCCCCATGATGACCCAGAGTCTTCGGGGACTGGCCGGCACGGCCCCGTTCCATTGGCGGGGCGATAAGTTCGGCGATCCCAAATGGCCGGGCAGGGACATGCCCAGCTTTGCTGAATTCAACAAGACTTTTGTAAATCTTCTCGGCCGGACCGAGATGATTCCGAACGAGGACATGGAAGCCTTCGCTCGATTTGTCTTTACCATCCAATATCCGCCCAATCCGATTCAGCGCTGGGATCGCACCCTGGATCCCGAGCAGCAAAAAGGGTTCGATTTTTTTACCGGCCCCTTTCTCTCAGATAGCGGGGTGATCAACTGCGCGGGCTGCCACACGCTGCCCCTGGGAACAAACCGTAAAGTTAATTTCGAAGGTTTCTTTGCCGGGCGGGATATGAAGACCGCTCACCTGCGAAACGTCTATCAGAAGGTCGGCCGATATGATGTTCCCGGATCCCAGGTGTCGGGATTCGGATTAGCCCACGACGGCAGCCTGGATACCGTCATGAGCTTTCTTAAAGTTGATGTGTTTCGTTTTCCGGGCAGCACCGAGGCGCAAAAGGACAACATCCGCCGTCAGCTTAGCCATTACATCATGGCATTCGACACCGGCATGGCGCCGATTGTAGGGCGACAGATCACTTTGCAGGGACAGCCGGGTCCAGGCGAAAATGAAATGCTCCGTCTCTTTATGGCACGCGCCGAAGCCGGAGACACGGACCTCATTGCCAGAGGATGGGACGGGAACCGGTTCAGGGGTTGGCTATATCAGGATGGCAGTTTTAAGCCCGATCAAAGCGGCAAGGCACCGGTGTCCATTGAGAACCTTATTACTTATTATCGAAAGCTTCGCGAACCCCTGACCTTCACCTGCGTTCCTCCCGGTGACGGATTTCGAAGCGCCCTGGATCGCGATTTGGATGGATATTTGAATGCCGACCAGCAGTGGATCGGCAGCCGACCGACCTACGCAGAACGCCTCCGTCTGGGCGATGCCGAGCCTGATTCAATGGGTCATTAGACCTTTATGAGTGTAGAAGCTACGGTTTTGGAAGTTGAGAGGGTAATAAAAGTATTGTTTGCCTGGCAGTTATACTACCATTGATGTAAAAAAAAATGCTCAAAGTTGAGTTTATTAAAGGAGGTCATAATGGCAGAAAACAATAATTACATCTCCCGCAGAAGTTTTTTTAAAATAGCCGGCGCGGTCGGCGTCGGATCCTTACTGTCTCCCCCGGAATCTTATCCCGAAGCCCAGGCAACAACTGGTTCAAAGGATTCTCTGTTACATGTTGTTCCGACCAAACCTTTTGGCAGAGCAAATGTCAGGGTTCCAATACTATGCCTTGGGTCTGCGTTTGGCCGATCCAGTAATCTTTTGCTGAAGCAAGCCATAAATATGGGGGTACGGTTCTGGGACACGGCGGCTGTTTATGCCGGCGGGAACAGCGAACGGGCTATTGGCAAATACTTTAAAAAGTTCCCGGAGGACCGGGAAAAGATTTTTCTATTAACCAAATCCTATTCATTAAGCTCCGCCAAATGGAGCACGGATTTGGATAAATCTCTGGAGCGGATGAATACGGATTACATCGATCTTTTTTTGAGTCATGCTGTTTCATATGCCGACGATCTGGTGCCGCCTTTGGTGAATTCGGAACTTTGGGCGGAAAAAAGAAAATCTGAAGGTAAAATTCGATTTTTTGGATTCAGTACGCACAAAAATATGGCAGAAAACTTAATGATAGCCTCTCAATATAGTTGGATTGATGGGATTATGTTCACCTATAATTTTCGGATTATGAACGAAGAGAAAATGCATGCCGCAGTCGATGCATGCGCAAAAGCCGGCATTGGTTTGATTGCCATGAAAACCCAGGCTTCCGGGTATATGGGGTATACTGACAAAATTACACCGAACGAGCAGGAGCAGGTCCTGTTTGACCAACTTGCGAAGGAGGGCTTCACTTTCGAACAGGCTAAATTGAAAGCCGTGTGGGATGATCCCCGCATCGCCAGCATTACGTCCGGAATAACCAATATGAGTCTACTGCAGGAGAATGTCGCCGCTGCATTGAACAGCAAAAAACTATCTTCGCGCAGCAAACAATTGCTTAACCATTATGCTCACCGCACGGCTTCAAACTATTGTGCCGGCTGTGCCGCTGTTTGTGAATCTGAAATTGACGGCGAAGTGCCTGTCAGCGATGTCATGCGCTATCTTATGTATGCCCGGTGCTATGGAGAGCTGGAAACTGCAATATCGTATTTTAATGATATACCCTTGAATGTCCGCAACAGAATAGCCCATATTGATTACCGGAAAGCTGAGCGAAAGTGTCCCCGGGGGCTGGATATCGGGCGTCTCATGCGGGAGGCGACATTAGAATTAGGCTAAACCCGAACCCGGACGAGCTGGAAGTCCAAAAAAGATGAATCACGAAAGCACGAAATGACGAAAGCACGAAATAAAGCTAAAAAATTTTTCGTGTTTTCCAACTTTCGTGATTTCGTGATGAAAAATCTTTCCATAAAATGCAAAGCATCAACTTTTAAATGCCTACCGTTGTTGCGCCGTATATTAATCAAACCAGCATTACCAGCTTTGGGATGCAAATGAATTTTTGTGAAATGCGGCAGGATGACATCAGCGCGGTATTAAAGCTCCGCTTATTCACACGCGAGAATTGGATCACAATGGCAGAACTCGCAGATCAAGGTATCACGCCGGAATCCGTCTCCGAGGCGTTGGACCTCAAAACCAACGGATGGGTGTGTGAAGATGAAGGACGCATTAATTTTGTCGTATTATGTATGGCCGATACGCTATACATGCAGAGACGGCAAAAGAAAGGGGCAATATAATGAAAAAAAATTACAATATACATATGGTCATCATTGCATTGACTTTAATTTTTGGTTTTGTTGGGTGCGCGGAATTCAAACAGAGACAAAAAAATCTAAAAAGAATAAAATATAATAAAGAATGGGAGATGAGACAAAATTGGAACAATTACGAAGTCTATAAAATAATGCGGCCGGGGAGCAGTTTCCAGCGCGGTGCTTCCGCGTTTTTATATAAAATAAAGGATGAGAAAGTCATCCTTTTGGATAATCGATGGATCCCGGTGACCACCGAGGAGCTAAAGGCGAGAACTAAAATTCACGAAAGCGTCTGGTCCGCAGAGATTCGAGGATACGAAGAAGAGCTGTATGGATATTTGATATATCGCGGAGCAGATCAACCCAGTGTAAGAATAATTGATGAGAAAACCGTACGACTATCCTATCACTATACACGGAACTATGGCCGTTAGTCATTGGACATGTATTCACCGCCCGCTTCGGTCTTCGCTCTGCGAGCTAGGCCCCGACACGTCGCTCGAGCCGCAAAGAACGCAAAAGATAATACAGGATCTCTGCGGGCTCAGCGTCTTTGCGGTGGACCATAAAAAACGAAAGGGGAATATCTATGGTATTAAGGAGGCGGTTTGCAGTTCACGTGATCTTCTTTATTATGATTTTATTCGCGCTTGGCGGATGTTCGACGTCTAAGTTTGGCAGGTTAGAATGGGATGAGGAAGTTAAGCGATCTTTTGAAAGTTACCAGGTTTTGCCGGACCACAAATACTACTACTGGGGGGTAAGCAGCTCGCCTGGCGCCATTGTCGGGATCGAGGAAACCTATGAGTTGATTTCAACAATGTACACTCAAATCGACACCGAATCAGACGAGTACCGCAGATTGATAGACATCGTTTCCGTTCAGGGCATGGGCAATACCGTCGAACCATGGGGCTTCAGAATTTTGGACAAGACGGGCAATTATGTGGGAGTCTGGTACTCCGCAGTTCGCGCAACGTCAGTCGTGATAAATGACAATCGTCAGATTGTCAATTTCGGGCCGGCACTTGTGGTCATAGGAGAGGATCATAAATAATGCAGCATTGCAGTCAGCTTGCGAGCGCGCCAAACATCCTCTGGAATATGACCGAAGCCAACGTCCACAAACCTGAATCCTGAAAAGAGCGCCGTCGTAGCTTAGATATTAGATAATTGATGTGAACATTTAAGATTCGACCCTAAGGTAAAGCCATCAAAAAAAGGAGCCTACCAACAGGTAATGGTTGGAAAAGTAAGCTGGAAAATACCCCAAGGATATTGGGAATTATAGTGCACCACAAGCAGAGCATTTATTGCTCTGCTTTTCATTTTATTATAATCGGTGGTTATCCAAACGAAAATAAAAGGTTATCCGAGATCAAGATAGCAACAAAAACCAAATATCTTATGGTTTGAAAATTTTCAGTTACTGGCAGGTTTGTACAAAAAATATCAATTCCCCAAACTACCACATTGTATCCTTTTTATCTTGACTTTCAGAGCTTGATTTTATATGCATTGAGTAAATCTTGTCTAAGCTCCTATAAACTTTCTCAAATACCTCTAACGAGATCAATGCTCTAAATCTGAGCTGCTCCTGATCCCGTCTCGTCAAAGGCAATATTTTCTGACTTAATCATAAAAGATTTATAAAAGGGAGGATGCTATGGCGACTGGAATTTTAATAAAGCGAGTAATAAAGGGGGATGGGAATGCGAAGGTGCTTATGCCTCACCTAATAGAATTAAGGGCCCTTGCAGTAAGACAGCCAGGATACATCTCCGGCGAATCATTTTTTAATCTAGATAATCCAAAGGAATGTTTGGTGATAAGCAGGTGGACAGCTGTAGAACACTGGAAGGAATGGATGCGGAATCCACGCCGTATCGAGTTAGATGAAAATATGGAGAAGCAACATGGAACCAAAACAGAGTATAATATTTATGGGATAGGTCTCTGGTAATGCTCTAACAGAAAGGAGGTAGCCTGCCTGCCTGCACAGTAAGACGTATAAAACCTGCTATTTCATTTAACTTTTTAAGTGCCTGCAATCTATGGTTTCCAATTATATCTTCAGTAACGTTTGAGTGATTTATGACTTTAGAAACGCGCTACCACCAGATCAATGCGTTTTACTTTTGAATTGCCGTTCGCAGTAGAAAAATCCCTGTAGCCAATCGCTTAATTCGCCTGATTTCTGAATTCATTCAATATTAAATTTGGTTGACCAATGATCTGCGCAAAGATTGTGCGGCCCAGGAAGATGTGTGTTCCATCGGCAATCTTAGCTGAGCGGTCCTCGTGCCATATGTCTACATCAGATGCACTTGTCCCGGCTGCGGCAGCCAGCCCACGCACCTGGCCGACAAGTTGGATTTCGGCAAATGAACTGGCCTCTTCTAGGTTGTTGAATACCTTTACACCGGCTTGAGTAACAACCTGATAGCTATTGGGGTGGGGGAAAGTGATATCGATTTTACGCCGAATCATGACACGGCTGGTAATGGCGCCGACTGCATTGGCAACGTCGGCATTTTCAGGAATAATTGCTCTTGTGGAGAGGCGGGCGGCAGCCTGGGGCAGGAAGAAATGGACCGGCGCGCCGATGCCAACTACGGGATAATGCAGATTAATCTGAACGGTGAAATTGGCATTGCCGCCCGCCAGCATATTTTTTATCAGCGGTTGGCATATGGTGTTCTGTCCAAGTTTGGCTATATCTAGCTCCTGATCGAGCTGTGTTTTTAACAGTTCGAGCGTCAGCCGGTCGCCAACCTGTTTCAGCAGTTGTTTGGCCATTTCGCGGAGATTGGAGTGGCAGATATCAGCAAACAGCCTTCCCATTTTTTTGGCAGCTTCGCGATCCCAGCGGATGAACCAACCGTTGATGTGCAGCAAATCGGTCGGCGTAAACCCACAGCGCTGAATAATGCACCTCCGTTCAAGGCTTTCGAGCCCGAGGGCGCCGGCATAAAGGAGACCCGTTTGTTCAATTAGTTCATCTATCGACCTCGGCCGTTCGGCAATCAGTTCGATGATTTGCTTCTCGGTCGGCGTTAAGGACCCGTCATCGTCATCTTGGAGCAGCGTCATAATCTGAATGCCCCGTGAGGATGTCCGGTAGCGGTGGAGATTGCGTTCGAAGAATTTGAGGATCTCGTCGATTCCACTTGAATGGCTGGCCAGCCAGGCAACCGGTGCCACTCTTTCCGGACCGATGGTAAAGCGATCTTTGCGCCACTCGATCAGGCTGTCACCGGCGATTCCTTCAGTCCGTATTTTCATGGCCTTGACATGAGTTTTGAGACCGGCGACGGTAGCACCGTTTTCACAGATATCGGGGATATTGTTCTTTATCGTGGCAGTGTCCGTCGTCGTCCCGCCCATGTCCAAAATGACCGCATCTTTGAGGCCCGTCAGATACTGTGCTCCGGCGACGCTTGCAGCCGGTCCCGAAAGGATGGTTTCAACCGGACGCTGCTTTGCCATGGGGCTGCTCATCAATGTGCCATCGCCCTTTACAACGGCGACCGGGGCATCGATGTGGCGGTCGCGCAACACCGTCTCCAGGTCCGTCAGCAATCTCGCCAGGAGGGGAACCAAACGGGCATTCAGAATAGCGGTCCGGGCCCGGGTCTGAAAATCCAGAAGTTCAGACAGTTCATGGCCGCAGACAGCCATCAACCCGGTTTCTTCTTCAACGACTTTTTTGACGGTGATTTCATGGGACGGATTAACGCATCCGGCGTATCCTGATACGGCAAATACCTCCACTTCGGACTCCGCCACCATTGATTGGGCGACGCGGCGGATCTGTTTTGGATCGACGGCATGGATTTCCTTGCCGGTGATTGCCAGACGACCGGATATAACGGCTTTGGGCTCGTGGGAAATGTCCGCCGGATTCAGCTTGCCGGCCGGCGGCATCAGCAACAAGCCAACTTTTTGTCCTTGGTTTTCGACGATGGCATTGGTGGCGAGGGTGGTGGAAAGGGCCACCATTTCAATTTTCTTCAGCAGGGATGAATCCAGTTGGGACAGGGCTTTCCCGATGCCGACGGTAAAATCCCATTTGGTGCTCAGGGCCTTGGCCTTTGAAACCACCGTTTTCGCCGGCATGTCATAAATGACGGCATCCGTGTACGTGCCGCCCGCATCGATTCCTAATCCGAATTTGAGCATAATAAATATCTCGCAGAGCCCGCTGAGCCCACAGAGCTTTTTTTATTATTCTCTGAGAACTCTGAGAGCGATTAATTTTCTTAAGTTTTATTTGTTCAGCCCGGCTGTTTTTTTTGCCGGAGGCTGGGCTGAAACCTGACACCTGAAACCTGAAACCTGAAAAAATCCGGTCGAGGTTAATAAGGTTTATACCCCTCTCTCCGAGCCGTAGGCTCTACGAGCCGGAGGCTGGAGTGATGTCAAAGCCTGGCTCTCTGAAATTGAATTTTTACTCTGACTCCGATAAAAATATCGACTCCTTCCTTAGTAGTTTATCTGCCTCGCGATACGTCTTGATGTTGCCGATATCGAGGCGGCCGGCAGCCGGTTTAAAGGTGTATACATTTTCATATTGACACAGAAAATCTATGAATGAACCGGGCGCATCGTATTGTTTGGAAACCTGCACATAATCTTCGAGTATTTTCCAGGCAGATTCCTGCAAAAAATACAACGGTGGACAGCACCAGGTCGAAGGCGGACTCTGCGGCTTTTCGTGCAGACGCAAAACGCGGTCCCTATCGTCCAGTGTTAGAACCCCGGTTTTTTGTAGTTTGGCATGATCCGTTTCCGGTAACCCGATTATAAAGTGCGCTTTGCTCTTCAAAAAGTGGCTCCAGAGCGGCTTCAGGCGGAACCGGTAGATATTATCTCCGGCCGAGACCAGGGTCTTCGTAGATGGCGGCATACGCTTCATTACGAAATGCAGATCACGAACAGCACCCAAGCGGTTTTCGTTGTATGTGGCCCCGTCATTGTGCAGTTTGATTTGTATGTGCTTCGCCTGAAGAAGGGGCTGCCGGGCTGAGCGCCAGTGATCGAATTGACGAAAAAATCGGGCGTTGGAGACGATGTGGATCTCTTCCAGACCTTGCAGGTCAGCAATCTGATCCATGAGGTAGTCCAGAACGGGTTTTTCCGCCACCGGCAACAGGGGCTTGGGAAAGTCCCGGGTCATTGGATACATGCGGGTTGCGAATCCGGCGCAAAGCAATATGGCGATCACAGGAATTCAACTCCATCGGCCGACCTGCCGAGATAAAACTCAGCACGATCAGCCGCTTCGGGGTGAGATGTCAAGTACGCTTCCCTGATCTTTTTGATGGCATCTTCCGCACGCTTCGGCCTCACCAGGCCGATCACGCAGCCCCCGAATCCACCCCCGCCAAAACGCGATCCAATCACACCGTCTGTTGCGCAAACTACTTGCTGGAGATCGTGAATGGCCGGGATGCCGCATTCATACTGTTCAATGGAACTGCGGCAGGACTCCACCATCAATCGGCCGAATACGTCGAGACGGCCTTGCTCCCAGGCAGCCAGACCGCGGTCGACACGATCGACTTCACCGAAAAAATGCGCTGCCCGACGTTGAAGGTGAGGCGGCAGCCGGTCGCCATGCTCCCGAAAAGTTTGCTCGGATATGTCTGCCAGCCGTCGCGCCGGCGGAATGCCGCCCAGTCGTGCCAGCTCTGCTGCCGCCTCACGGCACTCCTGAACCCGCGTATTATAGCCGGATGTCATTAATTCCCGCGAAAACCCAGAATAGGCGATTAAGATCCAAAATGTATTTTGGGGATGCTTGTCTTCGATTGCCCGGACGCTTTCGGCCAGCGTGTCGATATGCAGCAGGTGATTGCGCTTTCCAAAGACAATACTGGTTTGATCGAGGATGCCGTTGTTCAGACCAATGTAATTATTTTCGGCCTGCCGGGTAAGTTGCACCAGGTCCCAGGGCCGGGGTTGCCAATTGTTCGCTTCAGCCAGGGCATTTAGATAGGCCAGCAATACGGAGGCCGATGAGCTCAATCCGCAACCCGGCAGCATACCGGTGATAGCACCATGAATTCCGCGTTCGAGCCGTATTTTATCTTGCAGAGCCAGTGCCGCTGCCCGGGGGTAGGCGCCCCAGACACTTCCGGTATTTTCCGGAATGGGGTCCAGAACAAATTCAACCTGTCCGGGATAATTGCCGCTGCGAAGGAGCACCCGCCCGTCATCATGGGGGACGTAAACCAGCAGCGAATAGGCATTGATGGCCATGCCTAACACCGGTCCGCCCTGATGATCGACATGCGCGCCCAGGGGGCAGATCCGGTAGGGGGAGGCGATCACCCGGATATCCTTCAGCGGTACGCCGTGTTCTCTGGAAAAAGCGGTGACCAGGCGGTCCTTTTCAAGATTTAAATCGGGAAACTGCATCAGCTACATTGCTCCTGAGCCAGTTGCACCACAGGCGGTAGAGATTAACTGATTTGCCATATATTAGAACTGCTCCCGAATTTAGGGAAATTAATTCAGGGATTGCGAATTTAGGAATTTAGGGATTTAAGGTACTCGGTCGATTAAATTTGTTAATATTGGAATTCCGCAATTCCTAAATTCCTAAATCCCTCGATTAACGCGGGCTGACACCTGATACATGCAACCTCGCATTATGCTTCGCCCATCTATAACTGATAATTAATAGAACGTCCAACATCGAACACCCAACGTCCAACGTCCAATGAGGATGGCGCTTTGCTTTGTCGAATTTTAAACAAACAAATTATGATGAATTGTTGAACTAAAAACCACTCAATCCGAAAAAGCGGGGTAGGGATCGAAGATCAGATTTGCTCGCGCCACGTGTTATTTAGAATTCCTTTGAAATGACAGAATTCCATATTCGAAGTTGGACGTTGGACGTTCGACGTTGGACGTTCATCAGTTTCTTTATTAGTGATCATTCGTGTTAATTCGTGGCTAAACTGCATAAAAATCGATCCATTATTGTACCCATAATGCATCACCTGAGCTTCAAATCTGTGGTTAAAATTTCATCACTAATTTTTTTCCTGGCCAATGTCAACCGCATATGCGAGCTTGACTTTTGGTGCTGAGATCCATCAGGGCCGGGTGCAAGGCAGGAAAAAAAATAATATTGACAATCCCGGAAGCTTCCGTTATCCCGAAAGCTAGTTTTCCCATCTGATTAATCCGCCCTGAAAATAGATAGATTTGGAAATATTGGACCGGCCGGCGGCTTAATTTGTCTATGCTGCGCATTATTTTTTTGCCTTGATTCACCCATAGATTTCATAGTTTTCAAAAAGGCTGGTTGTTTTTCACCTTTTCTAAACCTTAAAAGACGGAGGTGGTAAAAATGAAAAAACTGGTCGTAATATGTTTGACAGTGTGTTGTGTTGTCTGGGGATTTTCGGCTATCGCGGCCGATAAGATGGTGATCAAATCCAGCGATGTGCATGGTGACGGATACCCCACGGTTGAAGCCATTAAGTACATGGGGGATTTGCTGAATAAGTGGACCAATGGCCGTTTGACCATTCAGGTCTATGGGTCGATGCAATTGGGCGGTGAGAAGGAGGCTCTGGAGCAGGTGCAGGTCGGTGCTCTGGAAATGACACGGGTCAGTGTCGGCGTGGTGGGACCGATCGTTGACGAATTCAATGCGTTTAACCTGCCGTTTGTTTTCCGCAGCGCCCAGCATATGTATGATGTGACCGACGGTGAAATCGGGACCGAATTATTGAATAAGCTCGAGAAAGGCGGATTGATCGGCCTCGGCTATATGGATGCCGGTTCGCGTTCGTTCTACAACAAGGTTCGTCCGATCACAAAGCCGGCGGATCTTAAAGGGCTTAAAATCCGGGTTATGCAGAACCCGATCTTTGTAGAGATGGTCAACTCAATGGGCGGCAACGGTACGCCCGTGGCCTTTAACGAATTGTATACGGCGCTGCAAACCGGCGTCGTGGACGGCGCGGAAAACAACCCGCCAACCATAATCGAGCACAAGCATTATGAGGTCACCAAATACTATAGCCTGACCCAGCATCTGATGGTGCCGGAAATTTTCGTATTCTCCAAAAAGATCTGGGACAAGATGTCTCCCGTCGACCGCCAGCTCGTCCGCAAAGCGTCTGCTGCCTGCGTAATCAAGGAGCGCGAGCTCTGGGCAGCTAAAGAAGAAAAAGCTTATGCCGAGCTCAAAAAAATCGGCTACAGTGTTAACGGAAATCTTAATAAGGAGCCGTTTATCAAAGCCACAGAACCCGTTCGCCAGAAGTTCGGCGGCAAGTATTCGGATCTCATCA
>JASJCE010000113.1 GCA_030066155.1 Desulfobacterales bacterium
GGCTCGAAGTTCCACCCGATCTGACCTCAAAACTGTCCAAACCCGAAATTTCCGGAGCTAAATCGCTGTCACGGCTGCCCTTCACACTAACGCTCAGCCGGACAGAATCGGCCAGAAGCGTCTCCGTCCGATCCAATTTCAGGCTCACCGAAACATCAGCCCAAGACAGGTTCGACATCAGAAGCAGCGCAATCGTCAAACTGACTTTAAAAAATGATTTGTCCACAGCAATTCATCCGCCCTAAAAAATAATTTTTACAATGTTTTTATGTTATTTTAACAATAATATGAAAAATTTTGGTAGGGTGCGTGTTCCTGATTGATTGTCCCGAACCTCGTTCCCCTGAACTTCGCGTCTATCGGCTGAATCCAAAATTTTACCAGTCTTTTCCGGAAGCAACTCCCGGTTGCCGGCCACGGGTATGCTGCCGCATCAGTTGCGAGCGATCTTCCTGGATATTGTCCAGCAGTGCTTCTGCTTTTTTTTGATCCATCAGCGTCAACGGTTTCTGGGAATTCTGTTGATCCGTATCAGCCGGCGGCATTGAATCGCGTGAAGTCAGTTCACCGCTCAAATCCGGCCGGGTTGGTTGCTCCGTTTGCCGGGAATCGTCATCACCGTTTTGCTGTGACTGCTGATCCACGTTCTCCTGATTTTGCCCGGATTGCCCGGAATCATCCTTTTTCTGCGGTTCAGGCGAAGAATCCTGATCGGAGTTTTGGGCGTCAGACTGCCGATTCTGTTCTTTGCCGTCTTCATCACTGTCGGATGAATCATGCTGCTGAGATTGTTCCGGAGATTTCTGTTGTTGCTGCTCCTGCTGCTTTTGCAATTCCCTGAGTGATAGCTCCAGGTTATAGCGTGCATCTTCACTTGAAGGATACATCGCAAGCGCTTTTTTGAAATGATCACCGGCCTCCTGAAAATTACCCTGGCGGTAATATGCATTTCCCAGGTTGAAAGCGGCTTTAAACTGCATTTCATCGTTCGCGCTGCGGCGCAGGACGCTGGCAAATGCAGCGGCGGCGGCTTGATAATCACCGTTCTGGTAAGCCGCACAACCCCGGTTGTATCGATAGCGCAAATCTTTCGGATTATCCATGTCTGACCGGGCATATGCTTTTTCGGCTTCCGCAAATCGCCCCTTGCGATAAAGTTCGTCAGGTGATTCCGCAGCCTTTGGCTGTCCGGGCAGCAGCCAGCCCATGATACCGATTGCAATTATAATCAATGCCGCTTGCGGGGGGGCCGACTTGCGTCCGGATTGTGCTCTCAGACGGCGCTTTTCATCGATGAAGCCTTCGATCAACAAGAGTATGAAGGCTGCCATCACAAACAGCGGAAATCGTTCTTCATAAACTCTGATTTTGCCGCTTTTCAATTCCTGGGCTTCGGTGCGGGATTTGATTCCGTCAAAATAGAGCAGGTCCAGATCCAGGTCACCCGCCACCGAGCGAACATAGGTTCCGCCGGTTCGCGCAGCAATTTCCTGCAGCCCCTCTTCTTCCAGTTTGGACAATATCAGTTTTCCCTGATTGTCCTTTTTGAAACCACCGCTGCCGTCGAGCTCCGGAATGGGCCCTCCGCTAACATCGCCGATTCCGAAAACAAAAATTTTTATTCCTTTGGCTGCCGCCTGGCGGGCGGCCGCAAGGCTTTTCTTTTCATTATCCTCCCCGTCGGTAATCAGCACAATAACTCTGTCGGTGGCCGATTTCTCATCAAAAGCCGAGATGCCGGTTTCGATAGCAGCACCCAGATCCGTTCCCGGCACCGGTATCAAATCAGGCTGCAAGGCCCCCAGAAACAATTCCAACGCCGCATAATCCAATGTCAGCGGACACTGGACAAAAGCAGCGCCCGCAAAAGCCACCAGCCCGATCCGATCGCCCTGGACCACTTTAATGAAGTCCAGTATTTCACGCCGGGCCCGCTCCAATCGATTCGGCGAAATATCTTCCACCTGCATGCTGGGTGAGACGTCAATCAGGATCATGACGTCCACCCCTTTCTGACTGACCTCTTCGTAGTGGCTGCCCCATCTGGGACCGGCCAGGGCAAACAGCATCAGCCCCAGCGCCAGCAGCACGAGCAAAGATTTGACAAACTTTCTCCCACGAAGATCCGGCCAGGTGAGGCGATCAAGAAGATGGGCGTCGGCAAACGCCTGAAGCGCTCGTTTCTTGCGGCGGTTTTCAACAATCAATGCCACTGCTGCCAGGGGCATCAGCCAGAGAAAATTCAGCACCCACAAATTGGACAGGTTCATGGGACAGTCCTTAAAATGGTTGATTTCAGCATAATTTCCAGACCCAGCAGCACCAGGGCCGGTATCAAAAAATAAGGATACAATTCACGAAAATGAAAAAATTCCTTGACTTTTATCTCGGTTTTCTCGGTCCGGTCAATAATGTCATAAATTTCAGCAAGTCCCCGGGTGTCGGTTGCCCGGAAATATTTGCCGCTGCCGATCCGGGCAACCTGCTTCAGGGTGGTTTCATCCAGATCGACGTTGCGTTTCACCGTTCGCGTTCCGAAAAGGGATTTGACCCGGAATGGTGCCGGCCCGTGCCCTCCCACTCCAATCGTATAGATTTTGACCCCCAGGGCTCGGACCGCTTCAGCGGCCTGTTCGGGTGTCAAATCTCCGGCATTGTGGCGCCCGTCGGTCAGCAGAATCAGGATTTTGTTTTCGGCCTTTAAATCCTTCAATCGTTTGCCGCCGATCGCCACAGCCGCACCGATCGCCGTCCGATCGCCGGCCATACCGATGGTCATTTTATCCACCAGCCCCAGCAATAATCCTTTGTCCAGGGTCAGGGGCGCCTGGGTAAAGGCTTCTTCACCGAACACCACCAGCCCGATGCGGTCGACTTCTCTTTTTTTTATGAAATCAATGACCACTTTCTTGACGGCCGTCAGGCGGGTGACCGGTTCGCCATCGAGTTCAAAATCCAGAGCCCGCATCGAGCCGGATGTATCGATGCTCATCACGATGTCCACACCGGCCGATCGAATTTCACGGGAGACATTGTAAAACTGGGGCCTTGCAGCTGCCAAAACCAGCAGCAACAGGCACAGGGTTCGGATTGCCGGCGGAATGTGCCGCCGGATACGGCTGCCGCCGTTTGCCAGCTCCAATAGCCGGGATGTCATGGAGTGCGTGATTGCTGCCGGGTTTTTCAACAGCATAAATACCAGATATCCGGCCGCCCCCGCCAGCAGCACCAGCAGCACCGGATAGGCAAATCTGAACATCATTTTGCGGCTTCCTCCTGGCGTGTTTGCTCCTGAACGCTTTCGATTCGCGGGGCTGTTTCCCGGATGTAAGTCAGGGCCGCATCCATTTCCGCTTCTTTACGGGCCCGGGTCGGCACGGTGTCGGCAAATTTTACCAGATCTGCCTCTTGCAGCAGTAAAACCAGTTTGCGATCCGCCTCGACCGTCACATACCGCGCAATTTCTTCAGTCGTGTACTCGGCAGCCGGAAAATGCCGGATGGTCTCCAGGTAATGTTTCAAAATCTCAGAAAAAACAAAATAATGCTGTTTTATCAGGCCCTTTTCAAAATACTGCTGTTCATCCAGTCCGCGCAGTTGCCGGCGCGCCCGGAGATGGGGCGGCTCGACATATTCCGTTCGGTAAACCGCCGTCTGTCTCTTTTTGTACCACCGGAAAAGACCGACCCCGATCAGAACCAGTGCACCAACCACGGCCAGCCACAGCAGGTAGCTTTGCCAGATCGATTTAACGGGATCGATATCACGAATCGGCCGCAGGTCCGCCTCCTCCGGCTTTTCGCTGATATTTGAGGTCAACTGAATCGACACCGGCCCTGCCTCCAGATATTGAGTCTCGCCTTCCGAATTTAAATAACCCAGTTTAATCGAATCGGACTGCCAGTTCTCCCTGCGATCGACCAGCAATTGAATTCGTATCTGCCGGGAGTCAACCACCTGCTGTAATGTGGTAATGCCTTTGAGGCCGCTGATTTCAACCTTTCGCGGCAACCGGCCGCCCTGCGGGAGGTCATAGTCCAGCGTCAACCAGACCACCCCGCCAACCGGCACCGTCGCCTGATCCAGTGACGCCGTGAGCGAACCGGTAGCAGCAGCCTCCGCATCGACAACAGCAGGCACCCAAAAAGCAATGATAAGAAAAATTACGGCAAAAGTCGGAATGCGGAATGCGGAAGTCGGAAAAAAGGGTGCGATCATCCAACATTTTGTAAATACACTTATTTTTAAATCGAAATGTTGCATTCTTACCTAAAGCGACACTTACGAGCATCGGTCAGACCGAATAACTCGCGGTTGCAAACCGCTCCCACAACCCGAAAATTGGTTTTGGGTTTCAAAGCGGTTGTTCCAACGACCAGCGTCCGGGCTGCCACCTGAAACCGGAAACCAAATATGAGTTACAAATAACTAATCTCGAATAACGATTCTTTCCGCCTTCAAAAAATTCCGACTTCCGCATTCCGACTTCCCACTTCACTTAATTCTTCGCCGTCGACGCTCGAATAGACGCGTTAGAGGCTCCACCGCGGAGCGATCCGTGTAGACGTCTTCCACATCAATTCCGGCCTTTTGGAAAAGCTCGTCAATTTGAGCTTTATGCTGCCGGTAATGGTGGCGCCATTTTTCCCTGAGCGATTTGCGGCGTGTATTGATCAGGGACACCTGGCCGGTCTCCGGATCCTGCATCGTTACCAAACCAATATTTGGCAACTCCATTTCAGCCGGATCACAGATTCGAATCACGGTCAGATCATGTTTTTTTGCTGTCAGGCGTATAGACCGGTCAAATCCGGTATCCAGACAATCTGATATCAGAAAAACAATCGCCTGCCGCTTGACAACTCGATTGAGATAACTCAGAACGCCATCGATATTGGTCGTCAACTGCTGCGGTTCATAGGTGAAAATCTCCTTGATTAACCGCCAGACGTGCGCCGCGCCTTTTTTGGGTGGAATGTACTTTTCGACCCGGGAGCTGAACAGAATCGCGCCGACTTTGTCATTTGTTCGAATCGCCAGAAATGCCAGCATACCGGCAACCTCCGCCAGCAACTCGCGTTTGAACTTGCTCCGTGTTCCGAATAAATGGGAGCCGGATAAATCCAGCACAAGCATGACCGTAAGTTCCCGTTCCTCATGAAAAACTTTGACAAAGGGATATCCGAAACGAGCAGAAACATTCCAATCAATCGTGCGTATATCATCACCGGGTTGATATTCGCGAACCTCGGCAAACTCGATGCCCTGGCCTTTGAAGGCGCTCTCATACTGACCGGCAAATAGGTCATTGGCCAGATAACGGGTCCGGAAGTGAAATCCCTGAATTTTCTTCAACAGCTCTTCGGAAAGCATGGGGTGCCAGCTAACCTATAAGTAGTATATTGTTGATTATTTATTTCAATTGGAAGTAGGCAATATACGGGAAAAATGACTAAAGTGCCTAAATTGACTAAAATGCCTAAAATTGAGGATGTTTATCCATTATATTCAATCCAAAATTCAGAGGACAAATAACCGAAGACAGATGTCAGATGACAGACAACAGATGTCAGGCGACAGATGTCAGATGACAGAGGACAGATGACAGAAAACAGAAATCTGAATTTTACCCTCGATCTATTTCTTCTGCTTTCCGGCTTTCAATCCTACCGCTATAACGCCTTTAGCCTTTGACCTTTGACCTTTTTCCTTAAACCCTACACCCTACACCTTTAACCGAATGCCGTGCACCGAACGCCCAAACAAAATTGAAGATTGAAAATTGAAAATTGAATATTTTTTTGGATGTCGCTTCGCTCCACGTTTTTAACACTTTGAAATCAGATCGAATCTTAATTTCGATGCACTGGAATGAATTATGATATATGCCTTCGATCGGGCGATACCCGCAACACCATCCATCCGTTTCGCATCGTTCATTTCACACTCTGCTCTCTGCGCTATGCCCTCTGCCCTCCATTCCGCAATCCAAAATCCAAAATCGAGAAATCCGGTATTCCTGAAACCTGAAACCCGACACCTGAAACCTCATTCAGGGTACCTCAATCCGCTCCAGAATTACTTCGATCAGGTCATCGGCGGTTTTGCCCTCCGCCTCGGCCTCGTAGCTCAGAATAATTCGGTGCCTGAATACATCCGGTGCCATGGACTTCACATCCTGGGGAGTCACATAGCCTCTGCCGTTTAAAAAAGCATGGGCCCGGGCCGCCAATCCCAACCAGATGGAGGCCCGGGGAGAGGCGCCGTAGCTGATCATGGAACCGATATCCAGCCCGGAATCCCGCGGTTTTCGAGTCGCACCGGTCAATTGAACAATGTAATCCATTATTTTTTCTTCCATGTGAATGGCGCGCATGGCCGCCTTGGCGCTGTTGATCGCGCCAACCTCCACTACACCCGAAATATGTTGCTCGGCCGCGGCATACACCCGATTCATGATTTCCTTTTCTTCATCGGAAGACGGATAGTCGACCCGAATTTTCAACATGAACCGGTCGATCTGGGCTTCAGGCAGCGGATAGGTGCCTTCCTGCTCGATTGGATTCTGGGTAGCCAGCACCAGGAAAGGGGCTTCGAGCATGAACGTTTGCTCACCGATGGTCACCTGACGTTCCTGCATGGATTCCAGCAGCGCACTTTGAACTTTAGCGGGCGCCCGGTTGATTTCGTCAGCCAAAATGATATTGTGAAAAATAGGACCTTTTTTAATCTCGAAAGACCCGTTGTCCGGCCTGTAAATTTGGGTCCCGAGAATATCCGCCGGCAGCAAATCCGGTGTAAACTGAATTCTCTGAAACGATGTATTGATAGCTGTCGCCAGAGTTTTGACTGCTGTGGTTTTGGCCAGTCCGGGTAGTCCTTCCAGCAGCAGGTGTCCGTCGCATAACAGCCCGATGAGCATTCGATCCAGGAGATCTCTCTGACCGACGATAATTTTTTCGACTTCAGCCATAATCTGGCGCACAACGATCCCCTGTTTTTCGACCTGCTGGGTAATTTCCTGAATATCCATTGACATTGTCCTCGTTTCCACTTTTTTTAGTAATTTAATTGTAAAAAATATCGATTAGATGTCAAGTCCTGTTTTACTGTTTGATTTCCTTGCATTTTTAGTTCTTCGTATTATGGTGAGGGTATGCGAAGTGTGCTTATAGTTATAGCCCTGGCCCTCCTTCTGGCCCACCACGGCATCGCAGCACCGGCCGGTCAAACGAGGATCGACCTGGATCATGAAATCGGCTTTAATGGCAAATTTAAACTGCGGAATTGGACGCCGTTGCAGGTTACCCTGGAAAACCGTGGGCCGGAAACCCGGGGAAGGCTGGAAGTAATTGTTACCTCCGGCAGCGAATACAGGGGAGATGTTTACCAGACTATTTACACAACAGAAGTCGACTTGCCCCGGGGAACTCGTAAGCGCTATCCATTTACTGTTTTAATCAAATCTTATACCCACGATCTGCTTATTCGGCTCAGGCAGAATGATAAGGTCCTCTTGAGCCGGTCAATAAATCTGCGGTCTCATTTTACGGAAAAAGATTTTGTCATTGTCGCCGACAACTTTTTGATGCCGGACACGCTGTCGGTTATGCCGGAGCATCTTTATCCGGCCAATATTCGCCCGCGATCCCTGCCCGAAAAATGGTATGGTTATGACAGCGTCAAACTGCTCATTTTGCGCAGTGACGCCATCGGAGGGCTTCGCGACAGACAATTTCAAGCCTTAATCCGATGGCTAAAGCAGGGCGGCAGTCTGGTTCTTGGCAGCGGGCTGAACTACGGATCGCTGACTTCGCTGCGGATCCGTCGCTTTTTGCCGATTGCGGTCAGAGGGCATCGGCAGTTAACCGAAATTGCGTCGTTGAAACAATTCTGCGGTCGGGGAATAGCCGGAATCGAGCCGTTTCTGGTGTTGGCCACCCGGATTGACGGCTCCCGCATCCTGGCAAAAGAAAATGACATCCCGATTGTTGCCAAAAAAAGTATTGGATTTGGAGAAACCATTTTTTTGGCATTTGATTTAAATTCACCTCCATTCAGTCGTTGGGAAGGTCGAAGGATGTTTTGGGGCAAAATTTTGTCACTGCAGCGGGAACAAATTCGGCCCGCGATCGAATTGGAAGATCGCCGGATCGTAAAAGCGATGTTGACCGAGATCCCCCTTGGACTTGCGAAATTTTCTACAGTCGTGGGTTTTGTGGGAGCCTATCTTGTTTTTTTATGGATTATCCTGAAAAAAATCAGAAGACCCGGCAAAAGCAGATGGCTATACGGTATGCTCGGTTTGGTGCTGATCATTATTTTCAGTTTCATCGCCACCCTGGGGCTCAATAAAGCCCGAACAAACGCTAAATTCGCCTACAATAGTTTTTGTCAGTTAGATGTAGACGATTCGAACACGCCTGCCATAGCAAATTTCTTTATCGGCTTGTATTCTCGGGAAAAATCAGCGTACGGGATGAAATTCGGAACGCACTTTTACCCGGTCCATCACATTTTACCCGAAAAGTCAGCCACCAGGACGCCTGCTCCCTACGCTTTGCACCAGACAGATAGTGGACAGCAATTAATCGGCAGCATCAGCCGATGGTCGCAAATCATGTTCAAACTGAAATTGCATTTAGCTTCACCGCTGACAGGCTATGCCCGACGCGACGGGTCGGTTTTAACCCTTGAGCTGGACAGCGAGCTGCCGCACGATCTTGTCGACTGTCTGATATATTACAATAAAAAATATTCAACTGCACCAAATATTCGGGCCGGCAAACGCCAGATCGTCAAGGTCGATTTGGTGAAATTGAAAAAGAAAGAAATTTTCGGTGGTCATCATATCGACAAACTGATCAGAGGTTATAAAGGCAATGGCTCAAATGGTTACCTTAGAATCGCACAACAGCATCTCACTCCGGATTTCTTGCTGGGAATACACGAAAAATACCGGTCCCGGCCCAACAGCGTTGTTATCATAGGCTGGCTTGATCACGGTTTGATTCAACCTGAATTCAACCGATCGCGGATGCCCCCGGGCTCCGGCATTACTGTGATCAACTGGGAACTGCCAGTGGAAATAACCCTATGAATTGGTATTACCTGACAGACGAATCCGAGAAGTCACTTGCACCGTTTTTCTCAAAACGCATCCTGGAGGCTGTTATGGCCGGTGTTGCGATTGTCTCGGCGATACTGACAATTTTATGGCCGCGGCGCCCATTTTCTGAAATCATAACTGCTGAAAATGAGCCGATCATTTTTTTTGTGGTGTTTTCTGCAACTCTGATTGTCAATTCCTATATCAATCTTTGCTGCGGCGGCGGCGATATGATCCGAAAAGGCTATCACATCATCAACTACCAGGCTGACAAGCCCACCTATGAGAAGGAGATCCGTTTTTACCGATACGGATTAGTTCAGTTTGTCTTGCATACAATCCTCCTGTATATGCCTTTTTTGCCGCTGCTGGCCATGGCAGTTTTCAATACGGCGGTGCCCGGGGTCACCATTTTCATGGCGGCCTGCGTTCTGTTCACCTCATCCATGTTTTGTCGACTGACCGGCTTTCTCATCTATCTGTGGCGGGGTCGATCGAGTACCTTTGGATATTTTGTTGCCCGGTTCCTGATGATCCTGTTTGTATTTGTTACGATCTTGCCGGCGCCGGTTATCAATCCGCTCAGGATTTTGTACCTGCTCAATCACCACCCGATTGACAGCGGCCATGCATTTGCAATTTATATGGCATTTGTGTCATCCGTCATAATCGTCCTTATATTATGGAATAATGCCCTGGTAAGACGATACAGAAATAAGGAAGGTTTAGAGGTTCAGGAATAAAGGTTCAAAGGTTCAGGGTTGAGGAAAAAAAACATGCATGCCGAGACTTTATTTCGCAGTCAAATTGCAAAAATAAGGCGGCGGAACGTCATGCGGATGCTGCATGGGATGTTGCTCAACGCGTCTTTGATTTATCTCTCCTTCAATCTTCTGTCCATTGGCCTTCTAATGGCCGGCATAACGGGTCGCATGGCCGACGGATGGTGGCATGCAGTTAGTGGAGGGATTTCCTTGCTGCTGGGTGTGGCCACCGGTCTTACTCTGAAACGGAAATTCCCGCAGGTATTAATCGAAATTGACCGTCGGCTGGCTCTGCGGGACAAGCTCAGCA
Source organism: Desulfobacterales bacterium (assembly GCA_030066155.1). GTDB lineage: Bacteria > Desulfobacterota > Desulfobacteria > Desulfobacterales > JAFDCJ01 > JAFDCJ01. The sequence continues at coordinate 10,184 of JASJCE010000113.1, forward strand.
CGGCCCATGAATATTTCAAATATCAAGCGGATAATGTGTTTACCGGGCTTTTGGTCCGTGATGTGACAAGCTCACTGCAGGCGTTTAACATTCAGCAAATCATGCCGATCACGCTGTCCCGGCGGCACTGGGCCGCAGCCGCATTGCTGCTGTTGAATGTCTTTCTATATTCAGAAGCCTGGGATCCAACCGGCAAGTATTTGTCAGACCGGGACATTAAAAATATTGAAAAAGCCGGCAAATTGCTGAAAGACTACTCGATCCGCAGAATTGACAACCGAAAAAGCCAATCCCCGACACCAAAATCAAAAGTAGACAAGAAACTAAATCAGGTCCGCCAATCGTTGCAGAATCGAAGCAAAACCTTCGACCAGCAAGTTCGGGCCATGCATCAATACCGGGAAGAAATCCAGGGAGAGCGGTCCAGTTTGACGAATGAGCTGGACAAAAGGCTGGAAGCTGCAGCAATCAAGCCCTTGCTAACGCCAACAATCACCCCATCGAAGAATTTATCCGCCGCTCAACTGGAAAAACTGCGAAAATTTCTCAGCGAAACATTTAACAACCGCATCCCCGATTCTATCAATCGGGATATCGAGACGCTTCAGGAGTTGTATCGTCTCGAGGATCTCGTTTCCCGAATCATCAAGAGCTTCGAGGAAGTCAGGACAACGGCCGGCATATCAACCGACGCTTCCGAGAATGAAAAACAGGATTCACAGTCGGCGGAATCAGATCCGTCTCAACCAGATAATCGGAATAATAAGAAGGCAGACAGGCGGCATTCGGACCGTAATCCAATGGCCGCAGGTTCATTTGGATATCCGGATTCCCGCAAAACCGAACAGAATGACAGTGGCCCGGGTGGTGATCCGAATCAGGCCGATACGTATTCGGCAACTGCCGGCAAAGGAACCTCTGACACCAGGAAGGAATCTGACGATGACCTTCAAAAGGCTGGAGGAATGTCAGCTCGCGATAAAGTTGCTGCAGCGCTGTCCAAGAATTATCTAATTCAAATTCGAGCTCTGACGGAAATTGGAGACGCACAACTACCTGCAGATGAAATTTTTATATCCTACCGCAAAGAAGTTGAAAGCGTTCTTCAAAAAGAAGACATTCCACCGAATTATCGCAATTATATTAAGAATTACTTTCATTCAATCGGCATAAAAACAGAAAAAGAGGCCTATGAATCTAGATAGCGCGGTCGAATCCATCCGCAAGAATTTCGATCTGATTGTCAAAGAGCTTGCAAAAACCATCGTAGGGCAGGAAGCCCTGATCAAGAATCTATTCATCTGTCTGCTCTGTGGCGGCCATGCTCTGATTGAGGGGGTGCCGGGACTGGGCAAAACTTTGCTGGTGCGGTCGTTGAGCGAAATTCTGGACCTTCGTTATTCGCGCATTCAATTCACGCCGGACTTGATGCCGGCCGACATTCTGGGCACAAACATCGTCAAAGAAGACGGCCATGGGAATCGCTTTTTCGAGTTTTACAAAGGGCCGATTTTCGGTCAGCTCATTCTCGCAGATGAAATTAACCGGGCCAGTCCCAAAACGCAATCCGCCCTCCTGGAGGCCATGCAGGAAGGCAATGTCACGGTATTCGGTTCGCGGTACCGGCTAAAGCCGCCGTTCATGGTCCTTGCCACTCAGAATCCAATTGAAATGGAAGGCACCTACCCCCTTCCGGAAGCTCAGATCGACCGGTTTTTCTTCAAGCTCAAACTGGAATACCCCGGGCCGGATGAGCTTCAACAGATTTTAGAAAAAACGACTGAAGATTATCAATATGAATTGAATCGGATTGTCGGCGCCGAATCAATTCTCGAGATGAAATCCCTGGTGAAACAGGTCCCGGTTGCCAACCACGTCAAGGATTTTGCCACCCGACTGGTACTTGCCAGTCACCCTACAAATCAGCAGGCCACGGATCGCATCAAGGAATACGTTCTGTTCGGTGCGAGCCCCAGGGGTCTACAAAGCTTGATTCTGGCCGGCAAAGTTTCCGCTCTGATCGACCAACGGTACAATGTCTCCCGCGAAGATATTAACACCATTGCCAAGCCCGCCCTGCGGCACCGCCTGGTACTCAACATCAGGGGCGAAACAGAAGGAGTGGATACGGATGAGCTGATTGAGGAGATAATTGCAAAGATTGGATGATCTGAACACTGAACACTAAAACCCGGGAATCTTTAATATGCCCCACCGATCCGATTCCTTCATCGACGACGCGTTTTTGAAGCAGCTGGAAAAGCTGAAGATCGTATCCCGTAAGAGCACGCGTCAGCCGCATCGCGGTGAACATCGGTCCTGGCAAAGCGGCGAGGGTTTTGAATTTCTGGATTTCAGAAAATACCATCTTGGAGATGATCTGCGCTATGTGGATTGGAGTGTCTATGGTCGCCTCGACAAACTGTTTATTAAGCTGTTTCATGCTGAAAAGGGACAGACCGCTCACATCCTGCTGGATACCAGTCGCTCGATGAAAAACGGCTCGCCGTCAAAAGACATCACCGCAAAAAAAATAGCTGCTGCTCTGAGCTACATCTGTTTGTCCAATCTCGATAAAACAGGCTTGATGGCCTTCAGCAACAAAATCGTCAAAATCAAACCACCGGCCCGGGGCAAAAAGCAGTATCTGGAGGTACTGAATTTTTTTCAATCTCTCCAGCCAACAGGCCAAACCGATATCATCGGCAGCCTGCAAGCCTATGCCGCCATTTGTAAAAATCCGGGGATCGCGATTGTCATCAGTGATTTTTTTGATCCCGGGGGATATCAGGGCGGGCTGAGGGCCCTGGCTTATCGTGATTTCGATATCAATTTAATTCAGGTGATGAGTCATGATGAAATCGAATGGTCAACGACCGGCAATCTCGAGCTCAATGACTGTGAAACCGGCGAAAAAAAAATTGTATTCGTCGATCAGCATTTCCTGGATAACTATCAAAAAAAAATCAGTAGTTTTATCGTCGGCATCCAGAACTATTGCCGTCACTACGGCCTGAATTATTACCTGTGCGATACGCGCATACCCTTTGAAAACCTGTTGACGGACTACCTGACGAAGGGAGCGTTATTCAGATAACACGATGCTTTTCCAAAACCCATATATGCTCTTAACGTTGGGGATCATCCCCATCCTCATCATCATTCACACGCTGAAACCAAAACCGCGGCAGGTTGAAGTCGCCAATCTATTCCTCTGGAATGAGGTGTTGAAGGAAAGAAGCCGCAATTTGTCCTTAGCCCGGTTAAAGCAGAACCTGCCGCTGGTGTTGCAGATTCTCATTACTGCATTGGCCGCTTTGGCCCTGGCCCAGCCGACCTGGACTTCTCTGACGGACCGGCCAGGTCACTTGATCCTCGTGGTCGATACCAGTGCCAGCATGAAAACCCGATCAGGTTCAGGAATACGCTTTGATATCGCTCGCCGTAAAGCCCTCGAGTTAGTTGAAAGTCGGGATCAAATCCAAAAGGTGCTGATCGTAGAAGCGGGCAAGAATCCCCGGATCAAAACCGGCTTTACCGACGACATGGATCAGGTACGCGAGCTTCTTAGACAGCTTCAACCCTCTGATGCGCCGGCCGAAGTGGAACCAGCCATCATTCTGGCACTTTCATTTGTCGATCCCGCAAGGGGAGACAGCGTATATCTGATTACCGACGGAGCGGGTACCGAATTCTCGGCTTCGATAAAAAAGCATCCCGGCATCCGGCCGATTATCATTCGCGGTGGGGAGAAAAATGTCGGGGTAACTAAATTCGAATTCCGGCGGCAATTTGATCTTAGCGATCATTACGAATTCATGGTGGAAATAAAAAATTTCAGCAATGCGCCCGTTGACTGCACCATTTCGTTGTCTATCGACCGCAGCCTTTTGGTGAATAGACCGGTTGCGTTGGAAGCCCTTGAAAAAAAACTGCTGCTGATCCCTTACACAGGTCTCATAACCGGAATTGCCGACGTCTCTATCGAAATTGATGATGACTTCAACGTGGACAATCGCGCCTATCTATCCCTCAATGCTGCGAAAGATATATGGATTTTACTGGCAACTGAAGGAAACCCGTTTCTTGAAAAACTCCTGGCCGCTTACCCGAATTTCAAGGTCAACTCGGTCAAGGAAATCATGCCGGATTCCTGGCCCCAACAGTCCGCACGTCACGACATCGTGATCGTTGACCGCATGGATATTCCTGAGACCGAGCGGGGGAATTTTCTGCTGATCGACGCGTATTCACCGAGCATCCCGGTTACCAGGACGGGCCGGGTCGTAACGCCCGAGGTTCTGGCGTGGCAGCGCAAAAACCCCCTGATGGCAGATGTAAACCTTAGCGGTCTGATTATCGAAGAAAGCGCCAGGCTTCAATCAGCGGAAAATCTTCAGCCGTTGATCGAGGCTGACCGCACGGGTTTGATGTATGCCTATGAGAATAAAGGACTGCGGGCTGTGCTGATCGGTTTTGACGTCACCCGATCCAATCTTCCGTTAAAAGTCGCTTTCCCGGTTATGATGAGCAATATTTTCACCTGGCTCAATCCGCATAAGCTCGAGTATTCAATATTGCACACACGGGCCGGGGAGCCTTACAACATTCATCTGAGTCCCGACACAGAACAGCTTTTGACCAGGGCACCCTTCGAAAAATGGAATAAACACCGGGTTCGAACGAACCCTTTCCGTTATGAGGCAACCGACAGGGTCGGCGTATATACCATATCGGAAAATGGTAAAGAGCGATATTTTACGGTTAACCTGGTCGACGAATCGGAGTCCGATATACTTTCAGGATGGCGCGACAATTCCCGGGCAACTGCAGGAGGAGTAACACCCGGCAATAAAATTCCCGTGCAGCGGTCATTCTGGATGCCGTTCATTGTGGCCTGCTGTGCATTGCTGATGCTGGAATGGTACGCGTGGGTGAGGCTCAAGGCCTAATTGAGGGAATACCGCTCAATTAGGTGTAAATCGTTATTTGTTATTCGTTATTCGAAACTGATTAAAGCAGCGATTTGCAGAAGTTTGCAAAGGAAAAATCCGATGTTGCAGAGACTATAGAGTTAATTACCTTGACCGGCATTTTTCAGGTTTCAGGTGTCGGGTGTCAGGTGTCAGGTGTCAGTGTATGACAATAGAGGGATTTGGGTATTCAGGAATTCCAATATTAACAAATTAGATCGACAGAATACCTTCAATTCCTAAATTCCTAAATTCGCAATCCTTAAATTCTATGATTTAACCCATGCCTTTCATTTTTAATAGACCGCTATTCCTGGCCTTCTGTCTCCTGATACCGTCTATCTGGCTGATGATGGGACGGCCGACGGCGGGCAGAGGGCTATCCCGGCGGCAACTGGTAGCCGGGATTCTCAGGTCGCTGTTGATCATCGTGATGGCGCTGGCCCTGGCGGATCCGGTACACTTAAAGCACTCCGATCAGGTGAATGTGTTTTTCTGTCTCGATGTCTCGGACAGCATTCCAATCGACCAGAGGCTGGAGGCTGAGGAATTTATTGCCCGATCCGCGGCTGAAATGAAAAAAGCGGATCAGATCGGTCTAATTGTATTCGGCAAAGATCCCGCTTTGGAATTCTCTTTAAAAACTGAACTTGATGCACTGAACCTAAAATCAATCGTAAATTCCCACAACACCAATATTCATGATGCGCTTCAGCTTGCAATCGGCCGATTTCCCGAGTCGGGTACAAATAAAATTGTCATCCTGAGCGACGGCAATCAGAATTTGGCACACGCCGCACACATGGCATACCTGGCCGCATCGCTAGACATAAAAATCTACCCCGTGCCGCTACGCACCTGGTTCGGCAAGGAAGAGGCATTTGTCCAAACATTGGATACGCCTGCCAATGTTGCGCTGGAAAGGCCATTTGAAAATCGATTGGTGATTGTCAGCTCAGCCCGCAAAACCGGAGAGCTGGCTATCATGCGAAATGAAACCCTGATCATCCAGCAGCCGATCGAACTCAATCCCGGGACCAACACCATAACCTTCGCCGATATGCTTTCCGAGCCGGGTCTCTACCTCTATCGAGCGGTGGTAAATTTTACAGATGATACGTTCTTTCAAAATAACGAGGGGCTGTCCTTCACCGAAGGTACCCGCAAGGCGAATATTCTTTACCTGGTCGACAAGGACCGCGGCGTAAAATTCCTGGTCGACGCGCTGCAGCTTCAGGGATTAAATGTTGACCGCAGACACATCAATCGCATTCCGGGCTCCATTCATGGGTTGGTGGATTACAACGCCATCATCCTCGACAATATCTCCGGTCGTTCAATATCGTATACCGCAATGGAGCAAATTGAGCGATACGTGAAGGATACCGGCGGCGGTTTGATAATGATCGGGGGTGAGCGCAGCTTCGGAGCCGGTTATTACAAAAAAACGCCGGTGGAAAAGGCGCTGCCGGTGTATATGGACACGCCGACCGACATCAAGCTCCCGGAGCTGTATCTGCTTTTTGTAATTGACAAATCTTCCAGCATGACCGCCAGCTACAAGGATCAAAGCAAATTGGAAATGGCGAAAATTGCGGCATTTTCATCAATCGAAATGTTGAATCCAATCGACAGGGTTGGGATCGTAACCTTTGATACTGAATTTGACTGGACGGTTCCGTTTACCTCGGCCGGTGAAAGGTCCCGCATAGCAGCGAATCTGTCACGGGTGATCGAGGGCGGCGGTACCGATCTACATCCCGCTTTAGCGGATGCGAAACGGGTTTTCGAGGAAATCGATTCCGGCAGAAAGCACATTATCGTATTATCGGACGGGGAGACGGAGGAAGCGGATTTCAGGCCTCTGATTCAGTCCATGAGCGCATCCGGGATTTCAATTTCTACCGTATCCATCGGACACGGTGCGAATATTGGTCTGATGAGATCCATCGCCGAATGGGGCCGCGGAAGATCATATTACTCGGATGATCCTGCCAACATACCGAAAATTTTTGCCGGGGAAACCAAAATTGTCAGCAAGAAGGTCATCGTCGAAAAAAACCTGCAACCGATTGTCATCCGAGCCAATGAAATATTAGCAGGATTAACCGATATCACGTTGCCGAACATCTATGGACAGATCATTACCTACCCCAAACCGGGTTCCGAGCTGCTGATCGAAACCGGTCAGGGTCCCCTCCTGGCTGTGGGACAATACGGGCTGGGCCGAAGTGTGGCATTTACATCCGACCTGTCAAATCGCTGGGGAAAAGACTGGGTGCGATGGGAGCATTTCGGCAAGTTTGTATCCCAGATGGTAAAGTGGGGGCAACGCAAGGAAACCGCCAAACGATATCTGGCGGCGATGGATCATGAGGGGGAAATCGGAAAATTCCGGGTCGATGTGGTCTCGGAACAGAATCGTTATGTCAACAATCTGACCCTGAATATCAATATCATGCAGCCATCGGGCAAAAATCAAACAATTGCCATGGAGCAGATTGCACCGGGCAGATATGCCGCCGCTTTTCCCGCTGAAGAAATCGGTGCTTACTATTTCAGCGTCTACGATACTGCCGGGGAGAAGGCCGCCACACCCAGGACATTCGGCTTCGGCATTCCCCACACGGCCGAATTTGAAAACACCATGGTGAATGAGAAACTGCTGGAAGGCTTGGCCAAAACGACCAACGGCAGGATGCTGTCCATCGACCAGACCCCGGATGAGCTCTTTAGCGCCGCATCCGGTTCCTCAAAAAAGGGCTCCCGTCTATGGCCCTATCTAATTATGACCGCTCTGCTGCTGCTAATAGGGGAAGTCGCCGCCCGCAAAATTTTCTGATATCTCAAGTTGACGGACTGCTGATTTTTGAATAGTTGAAGACAGGGAGAAAATGCACATTGACGGCATCACGATCGATATCGGGTGGAGTGATCTGGACGCTGCTGGCACCGCTCTTCTACGCCGGCATGAGCATATCGGCTAAATTGGCAGGGGTCTATTTGAGTGTCTGGCAGATAGGCGTGGGCCGATTTATCTTCGGGCTGCTTCTGGTTCCAATCATCGTGCGCATTCTGGGTTTGGATCTCTGGGGGCGGCAGCGTTTCCTCCTGGCGTTGCGGGGACTTTGCGGTTCGGTTGCATTTCTGCTTCTGGTTGCCGCCTTCCAGCGTATTCCGCTTTCCCTGGCCATGGTTCTCTTTTACCTCTATCCGGCCTTCACCGCCCTTCTGTCTCCCTCGGTCACGGGCGAACCACCGCCCCGCATCGCCTGGCTCTTGATTGCCGTGGCGTTTATCGGCACCAGTTTGATTCTCTGGCCACACGAAATGGCCGCGGATTTAAATCTCGGCCATTTATTTGCGGTGATTGCGTCGGTATTGTGTTCCCTGACACTTCTGTTGGTCCGCCGGCTGGGCAAGGACAATAACATTTACACCCTGTTTTACTACCTTTGTATAACCGGAGCCCTTGCCGCGCTGGGTCCGCTGCTGCTGCAATCAGCCCCTATTCTCCCCCGGTCATCGTCAGCCTGGATTGGAATTGCGGCAGTCGCTGTTTTCTCAATCGTTGCCCAGCTCACAATCAACCAGGCGCTCATTCGCATCCCGGCAGCCACGGTCAGCATCATGATGACGGCAGAGGTGCCCCTGGTCGCGACCTTCGGCGTAATGTATTTGGGTGAACCGCTCAGCTGGCGTCTGATTGTCGGCGCCGCATTCATTTTCGGCAGTGGAACGGGCCTCAATTTGCTGCCGTCCAAATCGAAGTAATGCGGGGTTCGGAAAAACAAACAGGCAGGCATTCGGCGTTCGGCTCACGGCGCAAGGTACAAGGTGCAGGGGAATGGAAGGCAGAGGGCATAGTGCAGAGAGCAGAGTGTGAAAGGATAAAGGCGATTAGTTTCTGTCATCGGCGTCCTTGTTTATGAGATTACTCAATCTATTAACCAATAACGAATAACAAATAACGAAATTTTCTCTGTCATCTGACATCTGAAAATTCATATAGTTTCTTACTAATAGGGCCTTGGCCAAAAAAAGCCAGCCTAATCAAATGACAAACTACCATTTTGCTTGTGGGAGCGGTTTTTAACCGCGATGGACTCTGTCAGACATACGCCGGTTATCGTAACTCCGGCAACTCAAGCACATAGAAGTCGAATAAGTTATCTCCTTGTTTGAAAAAGACGGAGCGCAGTGACACCATAATTTTAGGCAATTTAGACATTTTAGGCATTTTAGGCATTCTTCACCAATAGAAACGTGCATTCTGCTTGAAATGCTAAGGGTATCTAGCTCACCAAATTCGCAAAGGAATAAAAGGGAGGTTGATTATGTCACAGCAGTCTTTAATTCCGAATATTAAGGCCTGTGTTTTTGATGCCTATGGAACCCTGTTCGATGTTCATTCCGCTGTTGCAAAACATATCGAGTTTCTCGGGGACGCCGCTAACCAGGTATCAAATATCTGGCGGACGAAGCAGCTGGAATATACCTGGCTTCGCAGTTTGATGAAAAAGCATGTGGATTTCTGGCAAATAACCCGGGATGGTCTCGACTACGCCCTGGATGCCTCGAACATCACCGACGAGAAATTAAGGGATGATCTCCTAAAGGCCTATCTGCATTTAAAATGCTATCCCGAGGTACCGGATACGCTGGCAAAATTAAAGGATAGGGGATTGCAGATCGCAATTCTGTCAAACGGATCGCCGGCCATGCTCGAGGCTGTGGTTAAAAGCAGCGGATTGGAAAAATTGGTTCAAACGATTTTGTCCGTGGAAGAGGTGGCGGTGTTCAAACCGGACCCGGCTGTTTACCAGCTTGCGGTTGATCATCTTGGTGTGGCGGCAAAGGAGATCGTATTTTTGTCATCCAATTCCTGGGATGCCGTCGGCGCAACAGCGTTCGGCCTTAAAGTTGCCTGGATAAACCGCTTTGACCAGCGCCCTGAACGGATGCCGTTCCAACCGGTAGCCGAAATCAAGACACTGGCCGAACTGCCCGACCTGCTGGAGTCTTGAGCGTTGCAAAGAGAAGCCACGAATGGACACGAATTGGCACGAATAAATTTTTACACTGATCGGTTCAAGATTTGAAAGTGTCCATTGAGGCGATCGAATAAAAATCGATAAATATCATTCACCTAACGCCAAAGGCCCAATGCCGAAAGCCAATTTCCCATTGGTATATC
>JASJCE010000114.1 GCA_030066155.1 Desulfobacterales bacterium
ACGCAGTCCCCTCGGCGGATGGGGCCATCCCCTTGATTACCCTGGATGCCAAAGCGCATATATATGGGACCAAGGGCAAGCGCACGGCGGAATTGCGCCGCTTCTTTCTGGGACCGGGTCAGTGTGATCTGGACGGCGGTGAAATATTAACCGAACTGGTTATACCACCGCTCCCGCCGCGCACCGGAAGTGCATACGTCAAACACGGCCGGCGCTCGGCGATGGAGCTTCCTATGCTGGGCGCCGGAGTGTTGATCAGCCTCGAGGAAGACATGGCGACTTGCGCCAAAGCCCGAATCTGTCTTGGTGTGGCTGCGCCGACACCCCTCAGATGCCTGCAGGCTGAAGAATATCTGAAGGGCAAGGTCGTCGACGAGAGTACCCTGGAAGAAACCGGTAAAATTGCGGCTGCTGAATCCAAGGTCAGGGACAGTATCCGCGGTGTCGCCTGGTACCGGCGGGAAATGGTCGGGGTGCTGGTTAAACGAATGGGGCTCAAAGCACTTGAAAGAGCCAAGTAGAAGTGGGAATTCGGAATGCCGAAGGTGGAAGATAAACGATTGTGGAAATGGAAATTGGTTGAATTCGGAAGTTGGTATAACAGACTGGGGGGATTGGAAGGAAAATTGACTAAGGATAGAGATCTTAGGGAGAGAACGAAACAGTTTGCTTTTAAAATTATTGAGTTGGTAGCATCCCTTCCTAACACAAGGGAGGCCAATATTATAGGTACACAACTATTAAAAGCTGGGACATCGGTCGGTGCAAATTACAGAGAATCAAATCGTTCTCGGTCCAAGGCTGAATTCAGGGCGAAGATTGGGATAGTTGAGCAAGAAGCAGATGAATCATTATATTGGCTCGAAATATTAAACGAATCAGGAATTACAAGCGGTGAATTGTTGGATGAGTTGCTTGTGGAAGCGGATGAGTTAGTTGCTATTTTTACTTCTTTTGGTAAAAAGGCAAAATAACACTTCCGACTTCCGCATTCCGACTTCCAACTTCACGACCGGAGGTTTACCCGGATGGCAAGAGAAGTTACATTTACATTTAATGGTGAAGCGGCCACCGCAATAATCGAGGACCATTGGACCCTGTTGTATCTCATCCGTGAAGGTCTTGGATTTAACGGCACGAAGGAGGGTTGCGGTGGTGGGGAGTGCGGGGCCTGTACCGTCATTGTCGACGGTGCCGCGGTCAATTCCTGCCTCTACCTGGCAGCGGAAATAGACGGCAAAGATCTGGTTACCATTGAGGGCCTGGCTGTTGATGACGGTACGCTGCACCCGGTCCAGGAGGCCTTTGTCGAGAAAGGTGGGATCCAGTGCGGTTTCTGCTCCCCGGGAATGATTATGTCCGCCAAGGCTTTATTGGATGAAAATCCCAATGCCAGCGAGGCGGAAATCAAGCATTCCATCGCTGGAAATATCTGCCGCTGCACCGGCTACGTTCAGATCATCGACGCCATCAAGGCAGTCAGTGGGGCCTATCCGGAGGAAGCGGAAGAACCCATGGCTGCCTGGGATGGCCACGATGGAGCGGTGGAGGAATGAAGAATGATGAAAGAATCACTGATGCAAGACTTGTGTTCGGTTGGGAAGCGAGTCCCTAAAATAGATGCTGTCGACAAGGCGACCGGGAGGGCGCAATATATTCAGGATATGAAGCTTCCGGGCATGCTTTACGGCAAAATTCTGTACAGCAAATTCCCGCATGCCCGGATTGTGAAGATCGATACCTCCAGAGCCCGGGCACTTCCGGGCGTTCGTGCGGTCCTTACCGGAGTGGATATTCCTGAGATAAAAATGGGGTTTTACAAGGACAATCGACCGCTTAAAGCCGGCAAAGTCCGTTCCTATCGGGATGAAGTTGCGGCGGTTGCTGCGACGGATCCCGATATCGCCGAGGAGGCCGTGGGGTTGATCGAGGTGATCTATGAACCACTGCCCGGTGTCTTCGATCCCGAAGAGGCGATGCAGAAAAGCGCGCCGCTAGTGCATGAAAACCACAAGACGAATGTTCTCAGGATGCCGTGGAAGCTGCATTACGGAGATGTGGACGCTGCCAAAGCAGCAGCCGCGCATGTCGTTGAGGATCGTTTCAGCACGACCTGGGTAACGCATTGCTGCATGGGAACCAGTGGGGCGATTGCCGAGTTCGACCCGACCAACAATCTGACAATATACTCCAATACCCAGATCCCTTCCCTGGCGCAAAAAGATTTTCTAGAAGCCCTCAAGGCGATGGGCCTCAAAGATAAACGCGTCAGAGTCATCAAACCCTGCATTGGTGGGGGATTCGGCAGCAAATTGGATACCTACGCATATGAGTATATTGCTATTTTGCTGGCGCATAAAACCCGCCGGCCGGTGAAAATTGAGTTCGATCGGGCTGAAGAGTTTATCGCTACATCGACCCGGCAGCCCACGGTGACCTACATATCACAGGGATGTGATGAGAACGGTAAGCTGCTGTTTAGAGACATCTCCATGATTCTGGACAACGGCGCCTACACATCCTGGGGGGCCACCACGCCGTCGGTTATGATGATGCCGATTTCAACCCTGTACCGCGTGGCCAATGTCCGCTACGAAGCCAAATGTGTCTACACCAACAATACTTACGCCCAGGCCATGCGGGGGTATGGCAATCCCCAGGCGACCTTCGCCATCGAATGCACGATTGACATGCTGGCGGAAAAAGCGGGTATCGACCCGATCGAGTTTCGCCGCATCAACGCCAATCAGTCCGGGGATATTTCTCCCCAGGATCTGCGAATTACGACCTGTGGCCTTGAGGATTGTATGAACTCCGTCAAATCATCCCTTGACTGGAATGCGGAGAAAAAGGACGGTGAGGGGGTCGGTATGGCCTCCCTGATTCATGTCGGCGGGGGGGCCCGGGTCTATAAGTCGGACGGATGCGGCACCATCATCAAAATGGATGATTTCGGCAAGGTTGATGTGTTTACGGGGGCTACCGACATGGGGCAGGGGGCGGATACCGTCATCGCCCAGATCGTGGCCGAGGAGCTGGGATTATTGGTTGATGACATCCATGTTATCCATTCGGACACCGATATCTGTCCCTGGGATGTCGGGGCCCATGCCAGCCGGACGACGTTTATTGCCGGCAACGCCGCCCTGGGGGCGGCCCGAAAAATCAAAGCGCGGCTGCTTGAAATGGGCGCCAAACAGCTCGATGTCCCGCTGGAAAGACTGGTTCTCAGTGAGCAGGCGATTATCGACCGGGAGAAACCCGAGAACTGCATCCCGGTGGGCAAGCTGCTCCGAAAAGCCCACTTCAGCCACGGCGGTCAGATGTTGATGGCAGAGCATTTTTACGATCCGGTCAACGAAAACATGGGCAAGGATTTCAAAGGCAACATGTCCATGACCTATACCTTCGGCTCTCACGGCGTGCGGGTCAAGGTCGATCGGGAGACCGGAAAGGTACAAATCCTCAAATACGTGGCAGCGCATGATGTGGGGAAAGCCATCAATCCCATGCTGCTGGAGGGACAGGTTTACGGCGGTGTCATGATGGGGCTGGGGTATGCCCTGACCGAGCAGGTGATACTTGAAAACGGCGAAAATATGAATCCGAATTTCCGTGACTACAAGATTTTAACGGCCAATGATGTGGTACCGATCGAGGCGCCGGTGTTGGAGACGTATGATGAAGATGGACCGTTTGGCGCCAAAGGCATCGGGGAGCCCGGATGCGTGCCGACCGCACCGGCTGTGGCGAATGCGATCTATGACGCCGTCGGTGTACGGATCAACGATCTGCCGATAACCCCGGAACGGGTGCTGGCGGCGATCAGAGAGAAGCAAGGGCTGGATGTATGCGGCTTTGAGCCCGGACGGGAAGGGGAGGAGTGTATCATAGAAGAATAGCAGCTCGGATGATGGTGCTTGAAATGGTTCATGATCAGCGGTTACCGTCTGACCCGTAAGTGAACCGTGCCCTTCATTCCATAAATCAGCGATCACCGGCAGAGCAAGGCTCCGGCCCCTTTGAGGGGCCATGCTCATACCCCCGCTTTGCTGGTGGTCGATGATTTGATCAATTGATGATCGATAACTGCCGTCAAATCCAAAAAAAGGAGAAATCAAAAAATGAAAAACAAAATCGGATTGCTCTTGGTTGGAGTGCTTATTGCCACTGTCGGTTTCACTTCTCTGGAACCGGTCTCGGCAATTGCCGGTTCCATCAAACTGACCTATGCCAACTTTCCTCCGGCACCGACGTTTCCCTGTGTGCAAATGGAACGCTGGAAAAAAGAGGTCGAAAAGCGCACTAACGGTCAGGTCAAAGTGGACACATTTCCAGGGGGCACCCTGCTTGGCGCCAAAAATATGATGGACGGGGTCATTGCAGGCCAGGCCAAAGTCGGTAATTTATGCATGGCCTATCAGCCAGGCCGCTTTGTCGTCACCAATGCGACCAGCCTGCCCCTGGGGATCCCGAATGCGTATGTGGGAAGCCTGGTTCTATGGGACCTCTGGGCTAAATATGAACCGCAGGAATTCGGAAAGGTGAAGGTCCTGGCCATGTTCACCACGGCGCCGACCAATATTATGTCAAAGGTTCCTGTCAGAACTCTGGAAGATCTGCAAGGTTTGGATCTAAGGGCATCCGGTGGGGCGGCTCAGATCCTGTCCGCCTGGGGTGCCAATCCGGTGGGGATGCCGATGCCGGCTACGGTGGAAGCCCTGCAAAAAGGCGTGGTAAAAGGTCTGTATTCCTCACTCGAGGTGATGAAAGATTTTAAGTTCGCCGAGAGCTGTAAATATGTCACCATGACCGACACGGTGATATATCCTTTCGCAGTCGTAATGAACATGGACAGCTGGAACCAGTTGCCCAAAGATGTCCAAGTCATCCTGGATGATTTGAAAGTCGAGCAATCAAAGTGGACGGGCGATTACATGGACAACCATGTTAAAAAGGCCATGAAATGGGCGGTCGAAACCCAGGGGGTTGAAGTCATCAATCTGTCTGCCGCTGAAAAAGCCAGGTGGGACGCCAAACTGCAGCCGCTGACCGACAAATGGATTACGGATGCCAAAGCCAAAGGTCTGCCGGCTGAGGAGATTGTGGCGGATATTAAACGGCTGATAAAAAAATATTCCGAATAGGGCGATTCGATCGGGCCGATCGGTAGCGAGACATTATGTTGACCAACGCGCCCGGAGGCCCTGCTGCGCGGCCGGAGAACGGAACTATTGATGGGTTTACTTGACAAAATCAGCCGCAGAATCAGTGATATTTTTCTATGGGTTGCGGGTGCGTTTATGATCGCCATGATTCTGATGACGTGTGCCAATATTATATTCCGCCTGTTGGGAACACCCATAAAAGGTACCTTTGAACTTATGGGGTATTTTGGTGCCGTGGCGACGGCATTTGCCCTGGGACACACCCAGATAAAGAAATCTCACATTGCGGTTGATATTCTGGTCAACCGGTTTTCTACCGGAACCCGGCGCATTCTAAACGGAATCAACCATATGATCTGTTTCCTGTTTTTTAGCGTTGCCGGGTGGCAGGTTGCGCGCTGGGCCGCAACTCTGAGGGAAACCGGCGAAGTCACTGAAACCCTGCGGATTATCTATTATCCGTTTACTTATGGCGTTGCCATCGGATGTTTTCTGATAGCGCTGGTTCTGCTGGTCGATTTCTTGAAGTTATTTTCCGCACGAAATGGAGCGTCTTAATTGGACCCGGCGATTGTTGGAATCATTGGAATTCTGGCCCTGCTGATCGTCCT
Source organism: Desulfobacterales bacterium (assembly GCA_030066155.1). Classification (GTDB taxonomy): domain Bacteria; phylum Desulfobacterota; class Desulfobacteria; order Desulfobacterales; family JAFDCJ01; genus JAFDCJ01. The sequence goes on from JASJCE010000114.1 coordinate 5,780, forward strand.
CTTTGTACTGGGATTACCGGTCAGCTTCGCCATGGCAATCATTGGTTTTCTGGGCTTTGGATACGTCGTTTCCTTCAATGCGGCTTTGAACATGGTCGCTGCGGACCTGTGGACCACTTTTTCGAAATACGGCCTTACGGTTATTCCGCTTTTCATTTTTATGGGTTATCTGGCTTTCAATGCCGGAATCGCCGAGCGATTGTATGATGCGGCATACAAATGGATGGGGCACTGGCGCGGAGGATTGGCCATCGCCACGATTGGCGCGGATGAGTTATTTGCAGCCATCTGCGGCTCCAACACGGCTACCGCGGCCACCATGGGGGCGGTGGCCCTGCCTCAAATGAAGAAATACAAATACGACACGCGCCTGAGCAGCGGAACGGTGGTTACCGGCGGTACTTTAGGAACCGTAATGCCGCCCAGTGTCGTCCTCATTATCATCGGGCTGCAAACCGAACAATCCATCGTCAAGTTGTTCCTGGCCGGAATAATCCCGGCCATTTTGTTGGGATTGTTGTTTGTCGTGACCATTATTATTCTTTGTCGCTTTTATCCGGAGTTTGGTCCTGCGGGTCCGGCAACGAGCCTGGCAGATAAGGTCGTATCATTGGTCGGGGTGGTTGAGGCCGTTACCATCTTCGTCCTGGTTATCGGCGGGCTTTATTTGGGTCTGTTTACGCCGACCGAGGCCGGCGCGGTCGGCGTTTTTTTTACCCTGCTGGTCAGTGGCTTGAGCCGACGCCTATCCTGGCGGGGACTGCTGAGCTCCGTAGAAGAAACGCTGAAGATATCCTGCATGGTGTTTTTGCTGGTGACCGGGGCCATCATATTCGGGCGATTTCTGGCCGTTACCCGGCTGCCCTTCATTGTGGCGGATTTTGCCATAGCCCTGCCAGTATCGCGGTATGTTGTTCTGGCCTTGGTTCTGACGATTTACCTGATCGGGGGCTGTTTTATGGACTCATTGGGATTTCTGGTGCTCACGATTCCGATCTTTTTCCCCCTGGGAGTCGCCCTGGGTTTCGATCCGGTCTGGTATTCCATCATTATTACCATGGTAACGACCATGGGCGCCATTACCCCGCCGGTGGGGGTCAACATCTACGTCGTGAAAGCCCTGGAACCCGATATCGAGCTGGGAACGATATTTAAGAGCGTCGCCTTCTTTTTGCTGGCCTGTATCGTCAGCTTGATGATTTTGGTCATTTTCCCCGAGCTGGCATTGATAATACCGAATGCCATGCAATAGCCCGGCTTCATGATTCCTTCGCCGGGTAACATCTGTTGATTAAGCCGACGATAGCGTAACGCATTTTTTCATAATCAATTTGTTTTTGCCCTCAACCCGCTGATAGTCGACATCATCCATCATATTTTTTACCAGATGGATGCCCAAACCGCCGATATTTATCGAATCCAAATCATGAGAAACATCCGGAGCTGCGACTTCGAGCGGATTGAACGGAACGCCGTCGTCTTCCACTTTCACCACCAGCGTTTCATTGTCTTTGGCCAGTGAAATTTTTATCTGATGCTCACTATCGTCTTTAAAGCCGTATGAGATGATATTGGTAAACAATTCATCCAAACCTAAATTTATTTCAACCAGGCACTTTTGAGGAAGATTCATCAGGCTGCCGCAGTCTTCCAAATGGCGGCATAATGTATTCAATTCAGATAGGTTGCTTTTAAGTTCAAAACAGTAGTTGTGTTTGGTCATGTATATGCTCCTTTTCAAGGACCGATCGTTTTTTGTTGGTTGAGCTGCAAAAACGATTCCCGATCCCCAAAAAAAATCCAATTCCAACTGGTAATTTCTCAAGTATAGATTTTTGCCCGCATAATGCCAGCGAACACATCCGTTTTTGGATTGATTCGAAATGGTGCAGCTAAATACATAATATCGAACAGTTTGAATGTCAATAAATTTTTATTAAAAACATTTTAGTTATAGAAATATTTATGTTTCCAATTTTTAAATTTGTGGCTTTCGCATATCCCCAATCAGAACCGCTGGGACTCGTTTAGGATACCATATCTGTATCGTATCTCTAAATGTCCATAACCGAACGCGTCATTCCGGTTATGGTGAGGACATCAAAGATCGTTGGATTTGTTTGGGCATTTTTCCGACATAAATCAGCAGGCCGGATTCGGTCCCAAACGAAAAATGATCTGCCAAAAATTGTTGCTCGGTATCGAGCACCAGCCGAATTTTGTCCGGGTAGGAATGGTATCGAATTCGCTTTACCCACCGGGCGTCAATTGCAATCGTCCGTGCATTCGAAAACCGACTTCTGACATTATGGATGTCGAATACGATCCGCGCCGGGTTGTCAATTGAAAATGACCGGTAATCCCGAATCGTCCCGTCTGCAATGAGATGGATAATGATATAGTCCTTCATGGGGACAGCCGTCACCTGTTGCAGTACGGAAGCCGCCGCCGTTTCAGGTTGCGCACCATTCATTTTTATCGTTCCAGGCGGCTCCTTGCGGTGCTCCCGTTCGGACGATTTTGCCAATACCTTCGGGAAAGATATCAGCGTATCGGCTTCAGCGGCTGAGATTCGATAAGGTCTGGCCACATTTAACCCGATTAGAATGCGGGAATCAGCTGTAGATCCCGACTGATATTCCTCAGCCTCAATGAAACCGATGATTTCATTTACTGGTGACGGCAGATCGGATTGTGAAATCTCCAGGCGGGTGTCGGGAAAATACAGCAGCAGGCCTGTCGGCGACAGGTTATTGATGGCCGAAAAGGTAAGCGGTCTGTTTCCGGAAATTTTACAATTCCACGCGTTATCTTCTTCTGTGATCTGGATATCGACAATTTGGGTTGACATCGGCGATTCCATTGTTGACTGGCCCTTCTGATTGCAGCCATACCACAGCATCAGCAATGCTGTCATGAGGATAACCGGTAGCCGGCCGCTGCCCGGATTGGAGAGACTGAAGGTCATTTTTGCGGATCCCATGTATTGCTCCACCCTGGAGCAGCGATTTGAGCCACATCGGTATTGAGACAACCGGCTTGAACTGCGGGTACACTTTGGCCTGCGGCGCAAATTGTATTAGATTCAAGCCTGGTCGACAACCAGGGCATTTAAAAATATAAACTATCACAGATTTTTTTGACTTTCCAACAATTACGTCGGTCTGCCTAAATTTTTTTTGGGTCTGGTAAAATTCGCAACGCCCGGAAGTTCCTGCTTTTAGATCATCTGCCCGGTTCGGAATAAAAGTTGGCCACATTGTTATTGACAGCAGCAGGTAGAAGTGTTTTTTTCCGTAGGTTGAAAACCTTATCGTGCGTAGATCTGAAGATCATATACCTCAATATTTCATAGCACTACTATTTAAGGAAAAAAACGGTGAACCGCAATTTAGTATTGCTTCTGAGCGGGCAGCTGGTCTCTCAAATCGGAGACAAATTTCACATGCTGGCGGTTGCCTTTCTGGTACTCAAGACTTCCGGGTCTACGGCCCAAATGGGCTTGGTTCTCTTTTGTTCGGTATTTCCCGGAATGTTGTTGGGATTTGTCAGTGGCGCCTTCCTGGACCGGTACAGCCGAAAGATGATCATCGTATCGGCAGATATAGTTCGGGGGGGGATTGTGGCGGTTATCGGCATCTTATTTTATGTTGATAACCTGTCTTTTCCGGTATTACTGGCCGCGCAGGCATTGATCTCCGCCTGTACCGCTTTTTTCGATCCTGCGATTCCCGCTATTATCCCCCAGATTGTCGACCGCGAAGAATTGCCCCGGTCGAATTCACAGGCTCAATTTGTTTCGGGTATTTCAACAATCATCGGGCCGGTGCTGGGGGGATTGACCGTGGCCTGGGTTGGATATTTACCCGTGTTTATCATCAATGCTGCAACATATCTGTTTTCAGCCGGGTTTGAAAGTTTCATCCGAATACCCCGGATTGAAAGGGCCGCCGCCGGCGCATCGCGAATCGTTGCGGATATTCTCGATGGATGCCGCTACGTGTATCGCCGAAACAGTTTGATAATCATATTGGTCATGGTGGGGGTCATTCATTTTTTCGTGGGATCGATCGAAGCCGTGATTCCAGTCCTCGCTTCGGATCTTGACGGGAACGGCGCGCAAAACATCGGTTACATCCAGACCTGTTTCGGATTGGGTACGGTTCTGGCCGCTTTGTACATCAGCGTTCGAAATATTAACGGACCGGAAGCACGGTATCTTTTCGGCAGCGTTTTTCTGATTGGCCTTTGCCTGTTGTTGATCGCCGGAACATACTGGGCCGGTTTTCGAATCGTCTTTTTTTTCCTGGCGCTTTTTCTGGCAATCGGGGCGCTGCTCATCATTGCCGGAACCAGTTTCAGAAGCCTCATTCAAAAAGAAGTGGAGGACCGGATGATGGGCCGCGTATTCGGGTTTGTCTCTTCCGTCGGCAATATATCGATTCCGCTGGCCATGCTAATTTCCGGTCACTTGATGGAATTTGTTGATCACAGCATCATTCTCGCGGTAAGCGGGTTTTTATTGCTTCCGACCAGTATGGTCGCATACCATGAGTTCCTGGTATCGGTAAAAAGCGGCCGGCTACCCCGGGAATCCGCCCTCTGATTGCCGTGCAAAGGTTGCCGTGACCCGTCCTGTGCCGATCCTCGACGTCACCTGAGATCATACCGAATGCTCTCGAAAAGCGGTCCGGCAGTTACCTCTTTCTCAAGAATGTCTTTCAAATTTTGGCCGCACCCCTCAGAACAGAGCAAAAACATACCATCATCACCGTCTTTTTTGGCTTCCGAATCCGATGCCGTCACCAGCATGCAGACTGATTTTTTTTCGGAAACCAGTTCGAGCTCGATACAATGGCTTTCATATTCCGACAGATCAATATCCGCCTTAAGCTTTGCACCGAGATCGATTACATCTTCAAATTCTTGAATAGTACCCTGACACCAGGCGCATTTTGCAAGGGCCTCCGCATCCGGAATTATACCATATTGCACGCTATCCTCCTTCAATTATCGATATATTAATTTCCACTGCATGTATTTCTAATATATTGTTTTCGCGTATGAAATCTGCAGGCAGATCTAAAATCAGAATGAGAACTCCCCCGGGACTCTAAAGCAAAACCGGGTAAATGCCGATATTAATCCCGACACTTCAACACCTTGGGGGGCATATGGAATTAAGATCCGATAAAAAATTTTTCAAACAGACGCCGCTCCTGATACTGAGTCTATCATCCATTTTAGTGATCGGGACATGTGCGTACTTTGGATTTCGAATCAGCGGTATCGGTGGCGCCGCTTTTGGCGCTTTTATGGGTACGATCATTTGCCTCTGCTAGCGTTTAGCCTGTTTTGCTGTTGATTTAAGCCTTTAGAACCTTTCGAATTTCTTCATAATCAGAGGGAATATCGATATCCGCCAAGCACTCCGGACCATCCACTTCAACCTTTAATATACAATGCGGATGTTCGCGGATAATCGTTCTGGCGCCAATATCGCCCTCGATTGCCATGAGTTTACCAAACATTGATCGATCAAAGATCGTTGGATTGCCCCGTTTTCCCCGATAAACCGGTACACAGATAGATTTTGGAGATTGCCGGAAACAATCCAGCAAATAATCAATGGTGGCGGATTGCACCCGGGGCTGGTCCCCCAGCAAAAACATGACCGCAGAAACCTGTTGATGAACAACAAACAGACCGGCGCGCAGGGAGTGGCTTTGGCCCTCCGCATACCGTTCATTGATCACGACCTGGAGGCGCGGTCGGATGATCCGGGAACCCAGTTTCTGCATGATCCTTTCATGTTCATGCCCCAGGACGAGTACAATTTTGGAAAGCCGGGAAGCCAGGGCCGCATCCAGCACCCATTCAAGCAGGTATTTGTCCTTTAGCCTCAGCAGTTGCTTTGTCTGACCAAACCTTTGCGACATGCCGGCGGCCAGAACGATTCCAGCTGTTGGTTCGATAGACGACATAAATATTCAAATCCCGCTAATTAGATTCTGGTATAATGAAGTTTCACACGCGCGGCGCCTTTGGCCGCGAGAGGCCTGAGGCGCCGCGTATGTGAAACTTGACCACCTCTTTATCACAACCATCCTTTATTTGCCACAATGCTTTGACGCGCAGCAGCAATACTGATATACGGTCTTCAAAAAAGGTAAAGGAAATACCTGATGGAATCAATAGAGAGTGCCTATTTTTTGCCGACATCGATTATCGACAGCGACAACGAGATGATCGCGAGTTATGCAAAAAGCATCCTAAAAGATGTGTCAACAGATCCGGTTGATACGGCGGTTGCGCTTTATTATGCCGTCAGAGACGACATCTGGTATGACCCGTATCTGCCGTTTCACCGGCCGGAAGACTACCGGGCCAGCAATGTTTTAAAGCGGGGGCGGGCATTTTGCATTGGCAAGGCGACATTGCTGTGCGCCCTGGGACGTGCCTGCCACATTCCATCGCGCATCGGATTCGCCGATGTTCGCAATCACCTGGCCACCCGGCAATTGCTGGATTATCTGGGATCAGACCTGTTTGTCTACCACGGTTACACGGAGTTCTATCTAAACGGCAACTGGCGTAAGGCAACCCCGGCATTCAACATGCGCCTCTGCAAAAAACATAAGGTGGACCCGCTGGAATTCGACGGACATCAGGACTCTATCTTTCAATCTTTTAATTCCGAAAATCAGCAATTCATGGAATACATTGCGGACCATGGTGCCTTTGCCGATGTCCCGGTCGCACAAATCATTGCAGCCTGGAGCGAAGCGTATGGCGGCGATCGGATTCAGCGCTGGATAAACGATTTTGAAAAATCCGGCGGAAATATCCGGCGGGATTTCAATCAGGAAGACGTGGCCTGAAGTGGGAAATCGTCTGCAGGGACGACTATCTTTCTTCAATTAATCGCAAAGTTGAACCTATGCCCCAGCTTCGTGATCTTGTCATTGCCATTAAGGGTGCCGGGGAAATGGCCTCGGCGGTTGCCTGGCGGCTCTATATGGCCAACATGAAAAAGATTTTCATGGCGGAAATTCAACATCCGCTGGCCGTGCGGCGTGAGGTTTCGTTTTGTGAAGCGTTGCATGACGGGCGTAAAACAGTTGAAGGGGTCGAAGCGGTGCGGGTGTCCGAACCGGAAGACGTCCGTCAGGTCTGGAACTCCGGTAAAATTGCTCTAGCAGCGGATCCACAGTGGATGCTGCTGGAGAAATTGAGGCCGGACCTGGTGGTGGACGCCATCCTGGCCAAACAAAACCTGGGGACCCGGATGCAGGAGGCGCAATTCGTGCTGGGGCTGGGACCCGGTTTTACCGTCGGCCACGACGTTCATATGGTTATCGAGACGAATCGCGGGCACAACCTGGGACGAATTATTACCGCCGGTCCGGCTGAACCCAACACCGGCATCCCGGGTGCAATTGCTGGATTTGCCGAAGAGCGGGTGCTGCGGTCGCCGGCGGACGGGAATTTCACCGCACAACGATGCATCGGAGATCAGATAAATGCCGGAGACCTAATCGGCTCCGTGCAGGGAATCGAAATCCGGTCCGGCATCAACGGGGTGATCCGGGGGCTGATTCGATCCGATGTGGCCGTTGTTAGAGGTATGAAAATTGGCGATGTCGACCCTCGGGGTCAGCGTGCGTATTGTTACACCATATCCGAGAAGGCCAGGGCAATCGGCGGAGCGGTGTTGGAAGCGGTTATGCGGGTTTTTAACCGGTGAAAAGGTGTCAGGTTTCGGGTGTCAGGCGTCAGCACGCTTTAATTTAGGAATTTAGGGATTAAGGAATTGAGGAATTAAAATAGATAGAATTCATTCCTTCGACATTCGACCTGCCCGCAATGCCTTGAAACAGGTGCGCGCCAACTCGAAGCATATTTTAGATAATTGATTAATTGTGCCAACCCGATACACTATGCATGGCAGGCGGGTATTCAGTATTCGATATTCTGCGGTTCGCTTTTTATTGTAGTTTTACGTAAGCGCCGCCTCGCCAAAAAAAGCCGGTCTGATCGGAGAAGAAACAAATGAACATCGAATAAAGGAACTCTATCGATTTTAATCGCGGTTGCAAACCGCTCCCACACGAACTTAGAATGTTTCATATAAACACCGCCTCCGGCTAAAAAACCTTCGGTCTGATCAAAAGAGAAACTTATGAACATCCAACACCCGCCTGCCATGCATAATGTATTTGGTGTGTGCTAACATCGGCATAAATATAGTGTCGTTCGGTTGATATCACACCACTATATAGGCATTGCGGGCAGGTCGAACGTCCAAGGTCCAACGTCGAATAATGCATTCTGTCTTTCTAAAAAGATTGAGCGAAGCGACATCCACAATTCTTCAATCTTCAATTTTCATTCGTCATTCCAGGTAGTTTCACACGAGCGATGTCAGCTATGGTAACGTTGCGCGACGGATTACTGCTGGGGGAGGGCGGCGTCATCAGTCTGGTGGGGGCCGGAGGCAAAACCAGTCTCATGTTCGGACTTGCGCGAGAATTGACCTCCGCCGGCGAAACGGTTCTGACCACGACCACGACGAAAATTCACGCGCCTTCGCCGGAGCAGGCGGGAACGGTGTTCATTGCCGAAACTGCTGATGGTTTGCTGCAAAGGATTCGGGAAGAACGGGGCCGGTTGCGGCATGTGACAGCTGCTGCGGGCAGCCTGCCCGACCAGGGCAAGTTGACCGGTTTGGCGCCTGAGGTCATCCGGGATATTTGGCGGAGCCGGAGGTTTCGGTGGATACTTGTGGAAGCAGATGGTGCCGCCGGCAGACCCCTGAAGGCGCCGGCCGAACACGAACCGGTCATTCCCGCCTGCACGTCATTGTGTGTCGGGATGATTGGACTGAGCGGCGTCGGACGGCCAGCGGATCCGGTGAGGGTTTTCCGGCTGGAACAGTTTCACCGATTGTCCGGGCTTATCGCCGGAGCGACGATTACACCGGCTGCCGTGGCCGACGTTTTAGTTCACGCCCGGGGTGTCTTTAAAAACACTCCTGACGATGCGTTGCGAATTGCTTTTTGCAACCAGGCCGATAGTCCTCGGCGTCTGGCTGCGGGCCGACAGATAGCGCATGCGTTGACTCAGAAAAAACATAGCGGAATCAACCGGGTCGTTATTGGCCGGACTCTGTTTGATCCCCCGATTACGGAAGTTCATGACCTCATTCCAACCACCCGAAAATAATCGTCCCGTACCCAAGGTGGACCATAAAATCAATTGTGCCGAGGTGCCGGAAAGATTTACGGCCCTCCTGACGCCCCTTTTACTGTTGACTTCCATCTTTTTTGTCAATTTCATCTCGCGGATCGCGCTGGCGCCGCTGATGCCGAAAGTAAAAGCGGAATTGGCGTTGAGCCATGCGGAAGCCGGATCGCTGTTTCTGATGATTTCTCTGGGGTATTTTGCGACCCTGCTTGCATCCGGTTTTATATCATCACATATCACCCATCGCAGAACCATTATGTTCTCGAGCATGGCTATGGGCGCAGCGCTTATCACCACATCTTTCAGCACCGGAATCTGGGGAATGAGGGTGGGGTTGATATTACTGGGTATGGCGGCCGGACCCTATATGCCTTCCGGGATGGCCACGATGACCACCCTGTTTCATTTTCGGCATTGGGGCAAGGCCCTGGCGATTCACGAACTGGCACCCAATTTCAGCTTTATACTGGCACCGTTTGTTGCTGAGGTGGTTATGTACTGGTTTTCATGGCGTACCGTATTTCTGGTGCTGGGTGTCGTCGCATTCATTCTTGCAGCTGTTTTTGCCCGATACGGGCGCGGTGGTGAGTTTCGAGGTGAATCCATTAAGCTCAGTTCGCTGCGCCAACTGCTGTCAAGACCGGCTTTTTGGATCATGGTGGTATTGTTCAGTTTAGGCATCAGCAGCACCCTCGGGGTCTATACGATGCTGCCATTATACCTGGTGACCGATCATGGGCTGGATCGCAATTGGGCCAACACCCTGATCGCATTCTCCAGAATTGCCGGATTGGGCGTGGCACTGATCGGCGGTTGGGCAACAGATCGGTTCGGGCCATTGAAAATTCTCAGAATCGTATTTGCTCTGGCCGGTCTGTTAACGATTTTGATCGGTTTGACCCCGCAAACCTGGGTTGCCGTCGCCATCTTTGTTCAGCCGATTATCGCCGTCTGTTTTTTCCCGGCCGGACTGGCAGCACTGTCCATGGTCAGCTCGGCCAGTGAGAGAAATCTCACCGTTTCTCTAACGATTCCCCTGGCATTTTTGATGGGCGGCGGAGCGGCACCGGCGTTGATTGGATTTATTGGAGACATGCATTCTTTCGGCTGGGGAATTGTGCTGGTGGGCGGGCTGATATTGACCGGATCGATTTTTTCGGGCTTTGTAAAGTTGCGTGATCAAGGCGGGGAATAGGTAAGAAGGTTTCAGGTTTCGGGTGTCAGGTGTCAGCCCGCCCTGGTGCGATATAATTATCGGATACGGTTGACTGTCGGAGGTTCCAACAAAGCCTTAATCACCAAATTCGTGCAAAATTAGGTCTGGGCCAGGGGTGTCAGCACGCTTTAATTGAGGGATTTAAGAATGAAGAAATTGAGGGATTCAGAAATTCGATTTTAATCAATTAATTCGACAGAATGCCGTCAATCCTTAAATTTCTAAACTCGCAATTCCTAAATTTTTTTGCCCTGAAACCTTTTCGCGACTTCCTCAGCTCGTCCTTTACCGCTATTCCAATATTTTCAAACGAGTACGGCTTTTTAACATAGGCACCGGCACCCATGCTTTGAGCTTCCTTGACCAGCGCCGATTCGGAGAAGCCGCTGGCAATCACCGCTTTTTGGTCGGGATGGAATTCAAGAATTCTTTTGTAGGTTTCGAGCCCGTCAATACCAGGGTTCATGATCATATCCAGCACTAGCAAATCGGCGTCATTCTGTTTCATATATCGGAGCGCTTCCTCACCGCTGGGGACCGACGTGACATTGTAATTTAGTTTCCTGAGCATTTTGGATGCAATTTCCCGTTGCTCTTGGATATCGTCAACGATTAAAATTGACTCGCCGCACCCTTTGTACTCATCGGCTGCGACCCTGCATTTTTCAGGCGCCAACTCCTGCCGGGTGATGGGGAAATAAAGTGTAAATGTTGTCCCTTTGTTTTGATCGCTCTTCACGTCAATAGATCCCCTGTGATCTTTGACGGTTCCCCAGACAACCGCCATGCCCAGTCCGGTGCCGCTTCTTCCCATGGTTTTTTTTGTATAAAAAGGCTCAAATATTCTTTCCATGTTCTCTTGCGATATACCAATGCCCTCATCTTTAACCTGAAGGGTGACATAGTCGCCCTCTTCAACTTTGTCATAGGCGTTCAGTGATTTATCAATATAGCAGCAGTTCGTAGCGATATTTATGCGACCCCCTTCAGGCATTGCTTCGGCGGCATTGGATACGAGGTTCATGAGGGTTTTCGACAGATGCACCGGCGATCCGATGATATTGAGCATGTTGGGCGCCAGATGAGTTGTGACCTCAACTCTCTGGTGATGTTCCAGGATCTTTTGGTGCTCCGGGCTTTCCAGATATTGGGTGACCACGTCATTCAAATTGGTAACTTCTCTGACAGACACCCCACGCCTGGCCAGAGTTAACAGATCTTGAACGATGGTTGCCGCTTTCTGGCCGGATTGCTGGATGGTCAATATGGGATCTCTTAACGGGCTGTCATCCGGAAGATCCATCAGGATGAGCTCCGGGTAGCTGACGAGTCCGGATAGTATATTGTTCAGATCATGGGCCACCCCACCGGCCAGGGTTCCGATGGCCTCCATTTTCTGAGATTTACGCAGCTGGGTTTCCAGATAGCGACGTTCTTTTTCGGCACGTTTACGCTCCGATATTTCCTGCTTTAATTCATTGTTTATTTTTTCGAGCTGGGCAGTGCGTTCGAGAACGCGATCTTCCAATTCATGATTGATCTCGGATACTTTTTTCTTTTCAGACTCCAACATGCGGGCTTGCATAAAGTCTCTTCTGAGGTAGAACTCTATTGAATAACAGGCCAACATGCTAAGGATATTGGCTGAGAGGAAGAAAAAATTGTTGTTGACGAGAATGGGTAGGGGTGTTGGACTCAACCAGATTGCCGCAATTTCATATGACAGGACAATTAACCAACCGGCAAATGTCGCCCACACAAATCTGAGTTTTACTAAGGTGTAGCCGTAGATGAATACCAGCAGTAGACCCGCATAATAGGAATAGCTTGCCGGGTACGGTGCAATCAGAATCATGACAATGATTCCCAGACCGGCTATGGAGACTCCGAAGGCAACGGATAACTGCATGTACTTTTTGAAATGCCGCGTGAAGGAAAACAGATATACTGCTATGACATACGGCGCGAAAATCGCATAGCGAATCAGCCAGAGCTTGTGCTTAGCCTCGGGTACCAGCCACGCATCGAGAATTCCAAAAAAGCAATAGAGCAACAAACCCATCAGGAGGGCAATCCGGACCTGGCGCAAAGAATTTTGAAAATAGCTGTCCTGAAAGGCCGCCTCAAGATCTTTCGGAAAGGAAAGTGTCAGCCAATTAATATGGAAATTGTTTTTGGAGGGTAATGTCTTTGCCAATTTTTTGATTTCTTTTTAATCGGGTCTTCAGGTCTGTGTCACATCGCCACGTTGCAGACAGCTGAGAGATTTAATATATTATTTTCGCTGACATAGAAGTCGATAACAGCTCCTGTTTCACAGGCTATTTTGGCAAGCGCAAATCCATTGGTGTCGGAAGCGTGCGGAAAACCATGCGTCTCATATGAATCCGGATTGCTTCGCAACCATTGAATAACCTGGTCCAACTGGTCCAATTTGCAGAAAGCGGAATCGTCGACCGATTTTTTGACTTCCACCGTGATTGAATCCGTTTTCATCTCCATAAGGATAGCTATTTCGATGTCCGAAGACTTCAAATCTTCGAATTTATTGGCACTTGCCACCAGGGCATTGATGACCGTCATTTGGGATTGAATCGTGCTTTCCGGATAATCAAACTTTTTGAGAGCCTGATTGCTTTTTACTCTCAACTCTTCCAGGCCGTTGACATTGGATTTGAGTGAAAATTCCATAGACTTTTGCATGACCTCATGTACCCCTGGAAAATGATGTTGAATAGACGAAGTATAAAAATTGGCACTAAGTTTGTGTGCAATTTATGCGCCAATCCAACTTGAAGATACATTCCGAAAAGAGACCTTTTATTAAATATCCAGAGAATAATGCGATACAGGGAATATCCCGGGTTTGGTACGGAAAATAATGGATAATTAAACTTGGATTAGTGAGGGTTTAATAGTCAATTGATTGACAGGATGTCAGAGGATAGACGTTTCGGGCTTGATGATGTGAAGAAACATCTGACTCCCGGTATCATCGTAAAGGATGGCAACCTTTGCGTCAGAGTTTTGTGGAAAAAGTTCTCTTAATTCGGTCTCCGTTCGGTGAATAAGATGCCAGTCCCCCCAGTATTGCATATAATATTTTGAAGGATTGGTAACATGAAAATTCCCAACCACCAAATCACCCCCCGGTTTCAACAGGCGATACAGCCGGTCAACCACAGCGCGTGCGACACGGGTATTCAAATAGTCGAACAGCCCCATGGAATATATAAATTGGAATCGGCCCCATTTGCGCTTGAGTTGACGAGAGAACAGCATTAATCGAACTGAACCCTGCACGTATTCGATCGCCGGTGAAAGGCCAAGTACATTCTCAATTTCGGATGCTACATCGGCTGCTTCCGATAATGCGCAGGCATCTTGATCAAAGAGCGTGAACCGGTACTTTTGGCAATCCTCCGGAGATTGAAGGATTTGCTTCAGCTCGAATGTGGGGCCGCAGCCGACCGATAACACCTTAATCCTGTCCATGGGTGGTCGCCTGGCAGCATCCTTTCGCCTTTTCAGCATACAGGCAATCAATTTAATCCGATTTCTAACAGATTCAGCGGCTGTGTGCTCCACGGCATGTTTGTGCGTTATTTTCGAATAGGTCGAATCTCCCTGATAGTCATTCAAGTAAATCATCCGCATCAGTTCCGAGTCGCCGGCATACCCTCTGGGTTTCAATGTTGCCCGGGCGGTAAATGGACAGGCAAGTATATAAGTCCAGAGCTGCCTTCTGAAATAGAATCCGTGATTGCGATGTTCTTCCAGGCTGAAATCATCGACCAGGCATCTCAATTCTTCTAATTTGTTTTCAAAAAAGCGTCTTAGTTCCGGGCCTTCGGAATAGATGATCGCTTTTTGCACAGCGCTGCGGACCTCTTCGGGTTCCGAACTGCAGTTCGCATCCATTGCGTCAAACACGCTTTTATAAACGCTAAGATCATAACTAAGGCTGCCAATATATTTTTTAAAGGAAGATCTTACTTTTTCTTTCCGCGCAAGCAACGGATTCAAA
>JASJCE010000115.1 GCA_030066155.1 Desulfobacterales bacterium
TTTACTGCCCGGATTTTGGAAGGCGGTTGCAGGAATTTCCGTTTGAGCCAACTTCACCTGTCGGAAGGTCCGGGTGCCCGCAATATTATTCCACCAATTGGTCCATTCAGCGCCGGACGGTCTGATAACCGGAAAATCTTTGGGGTCGGTAGCGGCCGCCTCGAAGGTCACATCACCGAAGCTGATTCCCGCCGGCCAGGTCTCATCGTAGATCTGACCCGGTGCGCCGATAAACTGGATGGTGTCACCTTCACCGGCGGCCAGCAGGGCGTCGCTAATGGTCAGAAAATCGCCGCCTCCGCCGCCGTCGACGGTCAACGCGGAGGATACTTGGTAATGAACCGTGAGCTGGACCGAATCGACATATACTCGTCCTTTTTCATTGCCCGCCCGCGCAGTTATGCGGACCTGGAGCCCGTCATTGATGTTGGCCGGGGTCCAGGAGTTGCCCCACAGGTCGGACGCCGATCCCCCGGCGAAAGTGTCCGTCCCGACCTCACAGGATTCCAATTCGCTTGGCGGAGCCAGAAATGTTTTCTTGGTGCCCCAGTTTGCGCCCAGGATACTGTTGTCCGGAGACAGTTCGGTATCCAGGTAATCTCCCTTGCTCGCGTATGTAACGACAACTTCCAGTCCGTCGATGGTCGCGTCGTCAGGGATATTGAAGGTGCCTGAATCCCACGCCCACGTGTGTCGTGTGGTTAAATACTTGGTGCTAATGGACCTCGTACAGGCACCATCCGCCGCACCGCCTGCAAGGTGCGGACTTATCCAGATACCGAATTTACTCCGGTCAAGATAGGCCGACGCGGTGTCGGCCCGCGCCTGTGACAGAGTGAGCGGGAGAGGCCCGATTCCGGCCCAGTCGAAGAACATCGTGCTGTAAACAATCGCAAGGGCCAGGCCGATCTTCAACAATTTATGGACCGCTCCCGGTCCCGCTGCTTCCGTTCGTCGAATTTTGTTTGGGTTCCGCATATTTTTGCACCTCGTGTGAAACTACCTGGAATGACGAATTACGATTGAAGATTGACGAATGGTGGAATTCGCTCTCCGGGGCGTAGGCGCTAAAACCCCTACGAGCCGGCGGCTTCGCTCAATCTTTTTTAAAAGACAGAATTCATTCATTCGGCGTTGGACGTTGGACGTTCGATGTTGGACGTTCATCAGTTTCCCTTTTGATCAGCCCGGACGCTTGCGGTCAGCGGCGGCGCTCGTGACTGAATTCAATCTGTTCAGCTTGATATGGGTAAATCGTTTTTTTAAAACCCCTCTTCGACTTTAGACGAAGGAACAGGGCTGAAAGCTGCAGAGTTTAAACACTTTTGTGAAGAGCAAGTTCTGTACCAAAAATCCGAGCGGAACGGAGAGGCCCCCGACACGCCTCAAAGATTGCGGCCAGGACAACAATAATAACATTGATTTCTGATAGTTAGTGCATCATCTGCCTGGGAAAAGTCCGGTTCACAGGCCGCCGCCGGCATCCCTTCCCAGCGACAGGTCACATTCCGGGAGCTATTAATTTTTTTAATACCTATTAAATTTTTTTATTCTGGGATTTAGGGATTCAGGAATTGAGGAATTGAGGAGTTGAATTTAGGAATTCAGGAATTGAGGGATTGAGGAATTGAGGGATTGAAGCACTGAGGGGTTGAATTGGGGAGTTGGATTGAGGGATTCAGGGATTTAGGGATTGAATTTAGGAATTAAATTTTGGAATTAAAGGATTAAAATATGAACAAATTAGATCGATCCGCCGAAGGCGGACCACAATTATTCAATATTCAATTTTCATTTCCGCCTTCGCCGGGTTGGGATTGAAAGATTGGTGGGTAAAAGATAGGTCAGAGACGCACGCCTTAAATTCTGAATAGCAACACGATGTAATATACTGCTTGACTTGTACTCAGTTTGTACATACAATGCCATATGAATTTCGAATGGGATCAAGATAAAGCTAAGCGCAATGTTAAAAAGCATCGAATCGACTTTGCAGATGCAGTTACCGTATTCGATGATCTTAACGCAATAACAATTGATGATTCGGACCATGACGAACCCAGACATGTTACAATTGGAATGGATGCTTACGGTCGATTACTAGTTGTCGTATACACGTGGCGGGGAAAGAATATTCGTTTAATATCAGCCCGTAAATCTACAAGGAAGGAGCAAAATTATTATAGGAGCCAGCGATGAAAAAAGAATACAATTTTAGCAAGGGGAAACGTGGACCGGTAATACAGCCGGATCCCAACAAGGTGCGCATTACAATTCGGCTCGATGCAGATATAGTCGATTACTTTAAAGAGCAGGTTCACAAGGCCGGCGGCGGGAATTACCAAACCATGATTAATAGCGCCTTGAGGCAATACATAGATAAAACACAAGAGCCGATGAATGAGGAGACCTTGCGACGTGTGATCAGGGAGGAGTTGCGCGCGGTCCACTAATGCAATGGAATTTATTACCCAATTGAGTCGAAAACAATTTGGGGGATTTAGGGATCAGAATTGAGGAATTTAGGAATTTAGGGATTGAATTGGGAAATTTGGGAATTTGGGAATTGAAGAATTCTATCTATTCGCTAGTTAAATGGTATTTCTTTTCCAAGCTCATTGTATGCAAGTACCATCTCATTAAGGGCGTCACGAAGCATGGACCGACAATCTTCTAAATCTTTTCCCTCGGTTACGACTTCAGGCCATTCAACAAGCTGCCCCATGTACCCGGAGGCAATTTTCGTATATTTTATGGCTATGCGAGCTTGAAATTGATTTAGGCCGCTGCTCACTGGAGGACGTTCTGCAGAAATCTCACATTACACTTGAAAGTCTAAATATGGTATGATATGTGATACCACATGAAGGTTGTAATCGACACGAATGTATTCGTTGCATCCTTAAGATCCCGCCGTGGAGCATCCTTTAAGCTCGTATCGCTTCTGCCAAGTGATAAGTTTTCGATTGCTATTTCAGTCCCGTTGGTTTTCGAGTACGAGGATGCGATAAAGCGCCTGGAATCCACTGATATTACGAAACAGGATATCGGAGCTTTTGTTGATTTTCTGTGTAAAATTGGCCTTCATCAAGAAATTTTTTTTCTCTGGCGCCCTTTTTTACCAGATCCGACTGACGATCATGTATTAGAAGTCGCCGTTGCAGCGGGATGCGATGCTATCGTAACCTACAATAAGCGTGATTTTAAAGGTATTGAAAAATTTGGCCTAAGGATTCTTGATCCCCGAGAGCTTCTTTCTGAAATAGGAGTTTTAAAATGAGTACATTAAGTTTACGACTACCAAATTCTTTACATGAACAAATTCGGCAACTGGCTAAAAAAGAGGGTATTTCTATCAACCAGTTTATCGCATCAGCGACCGCAGAAAAAATGACGGCTTTGCTGACCGAGGAATATCTAAGTAAACGAGCCTACAGGGCATCACGAAAAAAATTTCAAGCGGTCTTAAATAAAGTGCCTGATGTTGAACCTGAAAACTATGACAAGTTGTAGCTTTGCTGAAATTTAATCTTACATATCAAAGTCCAGTTTCTGGCAAAATCTGACAAACTACAGATACCATCTTGCGTATCTGTAATCGGAATTTACTAATCCAGAGTTTATTTCAAATACAATAGAGGTTGAGATGAGCTATTATTTATCCCTATTTGCGATGTTATCAAGACGCCAGTATAACATCCCCATACAGGACGTAAAATAGAACTCTGAAGAATATCAATGTTAGATCAAAATTAGAAAATTAAGGAATGAAAAGAGTTTTAAAGATTATTAAATGGCTTGCAGCTATTTTAGTGGGTTTCACATTGATCGTTTTTATCAGTTTGCAAGCGTACAAAATCTATTTAGAATATTCTACTGAAATCAAAACCCCTGGTGCCATAAGTGAATTGGAAGAGATCACGCTGGGCAATTTAAAGCAATGGATATTTTTCAGGGGTGAGGATAAGAACAATCCGATATTGATATCACAAAAGAGGTCCGGTCCATCAAGGTCCCCGTATATTTTTTCGAAGGCAAGTATGATATGGCTACTCCCACAGTTCTTGTGAAGGAATTTTATGACGGCTTGGATGCTGTTAAGGGGAAGAAACTTATCATATTTGAAAAATCGGCTCACATGCCGATGATAGAAGAAAAAGAAAAATATGAAGATTTGTTAATAAACGTAGTCTTGAAAGAAAACCAGAACAATTAATTGCAAATCTTCAATGAGTTAAAAAACAGATATTAAAAACAATCTAAGAAAAACATGCTCTTGAATGCTCAACCGCAAGAGACTTTTTGGTATTGATTAGTTTAAAATTTGCAAATTGCATTTATCGCATGAAACATTATACAGGTTGAGCATCCGAGATGTGCACGCTACTGATATCCCCTGATTTGACACAAACTCATATTTACGATATTTCAATTTTACCGTTCAAACTCACCTCGACATCTTTCTAACTGCTTTACGAATAATTGGGGGCCACATCTGTGGAATGTCCGAAGTGCCAATACGAAAATCGTGACGGTGTAAAGTTCTGTGAAGACTGCGGAGCTAAATTTGAGTTAGAATGTCCTGCCTGTAAAGCCAATATCCCTACCGGAACGAAATTTTGCGGTAATTGTGGTCAAGAATTAGCTAGGTCACTTGAAAAAGTGAATAGAGTTTCCGAAATCGAAAGCGAACGGAAGCGCGTCACGATACTATTCTCGGACCTTTCTGGATATACAGCTATGACTGAAAAAATCGATCCAGAAGAGGTTAAGGATATTATGAGCCAGATCTTCGGAGAGGTTGCCCAAATTGTAACCAAATACGAAGGTTTTATCGAAAAATTTATCGGCGATGCGGTAATGGCGCTTTTTGGCGTTCCCAAGGCACATGAGGATGATCCAGTAAGGGCAATTAAAGCAGCTAAAGAAATACATTCTGCAGTAAATGCAATCAGCCCTAAGATTGAAGAAAAGATTGGCCAATCCTTAGAAATGCATTCAGGTATAAATACTGGCCTTGTCGTTACAGGTGATGTGAACTTGGAGAAAGGAACACATGGCGTGGTGGGTGATACTATCAATATCGCATCGAGATTAGCTGGCATGGCTAAACCAGGTGAAATTCTAATAAGTTTGGAGACCCATAAATTAAGCGTCTTACATTATAAAGTCAAAAAGATAGAACCTTTTCCAATTAAAGGAAAGGCTCAATTGGTTTCAGCCTATAAAGTTGAGGAAGAGTTGGGGATAGCAAATATTTTTGATGAATTTGCAAACCAGGGGCTCACCACTTACGCTGGACGAGAGCAGGAATTAAGCACGCTCAACTCTTGTTTAGAGAAAGCTGTTAATGGCAAAGGTCAATTTGTTACAATTGTCGGAGAAGCAGGAGTTGGTAAAACCCGTCTTTTTTACGAATTTCAAAATTCTATAGATAAAAACGAAATTGAGATATGGCGGGGGCACTGCCAATCATTTTGGAGTACTAAAAATTATTTTCCGTTTATTAACATGCTAAGGCTATGGCTTTCTCAACCTGAAGAAAAAAAATCTAAAAACCTTCATGAGATTACTGTTTCTAGTATCTGTGGCATCAATCAAAAGTTAGAGAAATACCTCCCTTTCTACTTAAACCTGCTATCCATTCCAAGCAACGAATACCCGCTGCCAGAACATCTGGCTGGTCAAGAGTTGGAAAATGTGTTTCAAGATGCAATAGCTGCGCTCATTACTCTCAAATCAGAAAGGCAGCCATTGGTCCTGATTTTAGAGGACTGGCAATGGGTGGATCGGGCCTCTGATACAGCATTAAAGCATCTTGTTAATGTTATTGGTGCGCACCCTTTAATGTTAGTGACCATTTACCGCCCTATCTATTCTTCTAATTGGAGCAATTGGAATTACCACAATTCATTAATCTTAGAGCCCTTGGATAGTTTGAATAGCAAAAATATTATCAAATATGCCTTTGGGGTAGACCATGTACCCGAAGGGTTGGTTGAACTGATAATCAATCGAACTGGAGGAAATCCCTTTTTTATTGAAGAGGTCTGCCACTCTCTGATGGAGGCCAACATTGTAGAAGTGGATAAAGCAAAACAGGCTATCTTGAAACAAGCTTTGGAAACTTTAACAATCCCCGATAAGGTGCATGCAATTATTAGTGCCAGGTTTGACCGACTGGATTCTGATGCTAAGGAGACCTTGCGAATAGCATCAGTAGTTGGCAGAAGGTTTGAACAAACAATATTGGAAAAAATCTATCAAGGCAAGGCTACGCTATCTCAAGTATTGGAGCAGTTGAAAGCACTTGAGATGATACAACAAACCAGAGTTTTCCCGGAAGCTGAATATTGGTTTAGGCACACATTGACAAAAGAAGTCATCTATAACAGTTTGCTTCTGCGCCACCGAAAGGTCATGCACGGTCTTGTTGGGGAGATTATCGAAAAAATTTATCCGGACAGGATCGAGGAGCAGGAAAATTTGCTGCAATACCATTTCAGCATGGCCGAAAACTGGTCAAAAGCCGTGCACTACGGACGGCTATCTGCGAATAGAGCCTTAAATCTGAGTCAATTTAATGAAGCCGTAACAATGTTCGACCATGTGCTTGAATGTCTATCGCATTTTCCTGAAGACCGGATAAGATGGGAGACTCAGGCCGATACCATTTTACAGCAAGAACAACTTTACGAAACTTTGGGGCAACGTGATCAGCAACAAAAAATTATTGATAAACTTATTTCTCTTGTTGATCCTGATAAGGATCAGGCAATATTGGCAGAAATTTATATGCGACAAGGTGACCTATATACTCAGACCGGCAATTATGATGAAGCTGAGCGCTTTGTTAATAATGCCCTTTCCAGTTGGCGCACCTTATCGGATGCCGTAGGTGAGAGCCGATCTCTAAGGAGTCTGGGTTTTCTGCGCTGGCATCAGGGCCGGTATAAAGAGGCTGTGAAATGTAATGAAGAAGCTTTGGCTATTGATCGTCAGAGAGAAGACCTAATGGCCATTGCAACTGATTTGACTAATCTTGGTGCTGTCTTACGTAATCTTGAAAACCCCAAGCGCTCATTGAAATGTTTAGAGGAAGCGCTAAAAATATATGAGACCCATCCAAAGCCAGTAAAGCAGGCATTCACCTTATATAGTATTGCTAATGTTCATCGAGATCAGGGCGAGTTAGATCTTGCTATAACCCAATATAGTCGGGCACACGAAATTTTTGAAAAATACCACGATCGGATCATGAGCTCGCGAGCGATAGCTGGGATCGCCAGTATCTACCGAAAACAGGGAAAGATTAACGAAAGCCTTCATCTCTATAAGGAAGTGGTCAAAGTCGAACGAGAAATCAACTGGAGACAGGGGTTGGCACATGCGCTGCGTGCTTTGGGGGAACTGCTGCTGGCAGTGAAAAAGCCTAAACAAGCCGTAGAACATTTGCTGGAGTGCACGGAAGTTTTTTCTGAACTCAAAGATAAGCAAAACGAGGCGAAAGTTTGGCAAATGATAGGCAATATTTACGAGGACGATCTTAAAGAGTACGATCAGGCGATCGGAGCCTGGAAAGAAACTAAAGAATTGCAGATAATGTTAAAAGACTATGATAGCGCTATTGATACACTGGAAAAAATGGCGCAGCTCGCAAAGGTAAAGGTTAATGACTTGACCATGGCCCGTAAATATTTTCACGATGCACTTGACATTGCAGTGAAGATAAACAACCTTAAAATTCAGGGAAAACTCCTGAATAACCTCGGAATTATAGAGTGGCATCAAAAGGCGTATACTGAAGCACTAAAGAATTATGAAAAAGCATTCGATATTTTTCACGAACTTCAAGATATGGCTCATCAGGGCCTGCTGCTAAATAGCATAGGGGTGACTTTGCACAAACTTGGCCATAATATGGAAGCACTTGATCGTCTTAAAAAGGCTGTTGAGTTTAACCACAACGCCAAACAACAGCTTTTGGAGGGACATGGGCTTGCAGCTATTGGTGACATCTATCGTAATTTGGGGGATCATGAAAAAGCAATTCATCATTATCACGCGTCTCTCGTAATAAGGCAGAAGATTGGTGACAATAATGGAAAAGGTTGGATGCTTCATTCACTGGCACTCGTATACTCCGATCAGGGTACATATTATAAAGCAGGTGAATACTTAACTAAGGCACAAACCATTGCGCAAGAATGTAATGATTTAGAACTTCGTCATGCTTGCAACGATATTTATAATCAAATCTCAGGCCGAGAATAATCATTTTTGAATCCTCGATTAGGCTATATAGTATCACGCCATGTTTCTATTTGGCGGAATTACTAAGATTTACTGTCATTCCAAAACCGGAAAGGAGGGTTAGGGCATGCCACGATTTGTTATCGAAAGAACACTTCCAGATTTGTCACCGGAAGAGCTACAAAAAGCCGGCAAGAAGGTAATTGCGGAAGCTGCCAAAATGAATGGGGTTACCTGGATTAAAAGCAGCATTTCTCAATCCGAAGGCAAATCATATTGCGAATTTGAAGCCCCCAACTTAGAAACACTTAAGGAACACTCTGACAAAGTTGGTCTCCCTGTGGATAAAATTACTGCTATAGATTTAGAGGTTGATCCCAATATGTTTAGATAAAAGGTTGGATTTGTCAGATTAATGAATAGAGAAAGGCAGGATCATATTTGTTTGATCCTGCCTTAATCCCTCAATCCCTAAATCCCTAAATTCCTGAATTCCTCAATCCCTGAATTCTATTTTTCTATTCCACCTGCAACCAGTAGAAGACGCCCATTTGAGCAGCGGCGGCTTCCTGTTTATAAATATCGCCGGTTGAAGAGCTCAGGTAGTGGAACTCGGTACCGCCGGTGCGCAAAATGACCGGCGGCTGGAGCCTTCCGGTAAATTCGATGCCGCTGGGCTCTTTCCAATCGCCGCCGGTTCGCGTAATGGTGGTTTCGCTGCCGGAGACCGGATTATACACGATCCCATTGATGTCGACGAAGACGGCACTGTTGGTTCGGCCGCCGGAGCAGGCACGCAGGGCGTGAAAGATGGAGGTGCCGCCCGAGCCGCACGGGTTTCTGCCGGGGGTAAAGGAGATCACCAGCAATTTGCCGTCGCGGATCATGACATCGCTGACCACCATTTCGCCGACATTGGGCAAATCAAAATACCAGCCGGCATGCACCATATCGCCGACAGTCAGCGAACCGGGATCGGGCAGCTGATTGACATCGCTGTCGGCAACCGTGCCCCAGTCCGGGTCGTTGGCGGTGATGACTCTCAGATTGCGGCCGTCGGTCGTGGTCCACGAGCCGGACTCGACCGTTTGTTCCAGCAGCTCCACCCGCGTCCAGGTTGCCACGCCGTCCAGGTGGGCATTGGACAGCTGGGGCACGGCCGCCCGCTCGAATGATCCCAGATATTCGCTGTTGTCATCATCGTCACCGTAATCCCAGATTCCGTAGATGGTGTTGCTTTCCGTTGATTCCAGGTCCAGCTCCGTCAGATAGCGGCCGGTGCCGAAAACCACCATGTAGCCGCGCTTTTCACAATGATACATCACATCGGGCTTGCTGGTGATGGGCTGGTGATGACCGCTTAAGTTTTTGGCCTGAAAGACCGGGGCCGGATTGCTGTCGGGGTCCTGATAGGCCACCGTCCAGTTGGCGGCGTTGGCATCCTGCAGATCAAACTTCCAGAGGTTGCCCTGCAGATCACCGGCATAGACATAATCGGCCGTGCCGTTGGAATCAATATCGATGGCAATCGGGCTGGACAAGCCGTTGCAGTTGCCCACCCCGGTGTCGATTCGACGGATCACATCACCGGTTGCCAGATTGAGGATATTGAGCACGGCGTGGCTTCTCTGGCTGTTATAGCCGTTGCCGAAGAGCACCAGCCATTCGACAGCGGGGTCATTGGACCTGGCGATCACCGGCCGGCTGAAGCTATAGCCCATATAGGCGTCGTAGAGCCGCCCGTTGACCACGGCGACTTTGGTCCCGGCGCCGACGTACAAATCCTCACCGTCCAGAAAGGTGCCGCTGACGTTGATCAGCTCGAAGATGCCGACCCCATCCGACATGCTCAGATAGGGGATGGCCTCGATCTGGGCGGTGGCCTTTTTTGCGCCGTTGGGCCACTTGGTATAGATTTCATCCCCGTCCGAAAATGCCGGATTCATGAGTTGAAAGGCCAGGCTGCCCCGGCCTTCGCCCTGGGGGTTGGGAAACTCCCACAGCACCCGGTCGGCCAACGTGCTTTCATCGGTGATATCGGTCTTGGCATTGGTCACATCCAGGGCATAATAGCCCCTGCCGCCTTTGCCCAGGCCGCCCACCAGATAGGTCTTGGACTGACCGGAAAGGGAGATGTCCGCAACCGCGGGGCTCAGATCGACATAATACTTGTGGCTGTAGTCCGGATCGGCCAGGGCGCTCAGATTGCCGAACACCAGGTTGGGCACATAGCCGAACAGTTCAATGCCGGTGGCGGCATCAAAGGCGTGCAGCATGCCGTCGTTGCCCCCCGCATACAGCATCCCGTGGCTGTAGACCGGTGAGGAGTGCACGATGTCGCCGAGCATCTGGAACCGATCGCGCAGGGTCCCGCCGTTCTGCGCCTCGTTGCTGCGCTCACCGCGCAGGTAGTTCAGAATCCGGACCGCCTGTTGTTCACTGGCCGAGTCGTCCACCAGATCCGAGCCCAGAGCCGTTTGCTGATCGGCGCTCAAAACATCGCGGTCGTAGCGGAAGGGGATGCCCTGGGTACCGTCAAAGGTGGCGATGACGCGGTCGGTGTTCCAATTAAGCGTCTCCAGTTGATCGGCCGCCGACCATTCCGGGGTGACAGACACATCCCCGCTGGCGGAATCGATCTCATAGGCGTTGACGTCGCCGATCCAGCCGTCGCTGCGGTAAAGGGCCTGATACATGCGCGTGTGATTATTCAGTTCATGGTACAATGGGTCACCGTTGACCGACACCGATGAGGACGATGTGATGCGATCGTCGATGCTGCGGCTGATCGCCAAAAGCGAGTCCACCAGCTCGGTGGGGTTGGAGGCATTTAAAAACTCGCCGCGGCCGTTGACCGCCGCGTGCCACAGGTCGTCGATCTTGTGCCGATCAGCGTAGGTGGGATCCGGCCAGACCGGATACGAGCCGTTGGCAATGTCATAGTCGGCCGGATTGAGGCTGCCCAACACCCCGAAGGAGACCGCATAGGTGACCATGTGCTGATGGGTGGCCGCATCCGAGGCGTTGGTGGGAACGTGATTGTCCAGGCCCGTGTGCAGGTCGGTCTCATAGTAGTGCATGGCCACATCGGCCAGGGTGTTGAAGTAGATATCCGCATGGGCACCGCCGTCAAAAGCGCTGCTGCCGTCACCATCGGCATTGCCGGCACTCGGATTGCCGCCGTTCCAGAACCCGTCCGTCATGACAATCGTGAAAGCCTGTTGACAGGCGCCGCCATTGGCCAGCGTGGCATAGGGCGAGCTGCCGATCATATCGGATGAATCCGAAAAATACTTGCCGACTTCCCGCAACCCGCGCCGCAAGGGGGTGCCGTTGGCTTTGACGGTCAGATTGTATAACGCCTGCAGCAGGCTTTTGGATTTATCCACGCCGCCGGCTTTGACCGGCACAACCGGCTGAACCACGTTGCCGTTGATGGAATAAAACCCCACCTGGACACCCTTCAAGCCAACAATCGTATTGGCCACGGCAGCCGAGGCGGCCAGCTCCCGCCGGCGGTAATACTGGTACCAGTTGGCAAAGTTCTGCTTTTCTTCGGCCAGGGTGCGGCCGGTCTGGATATCGGCCGGCGGCGTGACGGTCGGTGCGATCTCACCGTCCTCGATCTCGTCATTGGCATTGGCGTCATTGACTTCATAGTAGTCGATACCCTGGTCCAGCACCACCAGGTAGGGTTTGTTTTCTGATTTGGACCAGACATAGTAATGGGCGCGTTTGATGTCGATGGCATCGATGGTGCCGGCCGGCACGAATTTGACCGCGTCGGCGCACACCCGGTCGGTATCCCCGCTGCGGGTGTAGGTAATGGTTACATTGCCCCCGGTGCCGGCATTAAAGTTGTAGCTGGTATTGCCCAGCTTGACCCAATTGCCGCCGTCCTGGCGCTGATTGACCGTGACGGTGGTCGCTCCGCCGGCATGGTTAATCGTGTACGGCACGTTTTCGGAGTGGTGGTCGTCGGCATGCCAGCGGGCGTAGACGTCATAGTCACCGTCGGCGGGAATGTCCGGGGTCCAGGTCGCGGTGTAATCGCCGTCGGCCCCGGTCCACCAATAGTCGTCGTTATGGGCCTGGTCGCTGCCCGTGGCCTGTTCCCAGCTGGCGCCGGTGTGGGCGCCTTTTTTGATGATGGCCACATCGTCAATCCAGACGTACTCATTGCTTTTATTAAGGCTGGAATGGAAACGGATCCTGAAATTGGATATAAAGTACTGGCTGTCAGTGATCGTGTCCTTGTAGTGAATCCACCTATTGTCACGGTTGCCCGGTTCAAAGTCGACAATCTTGTCGTAGCCGGATCCGTCATAATAATAGAGAACGAACTCATTGTCTTCAATCTTTCTTTTTCTGAACCAGAATTCGACGGTGATCGAATCCCCGTTGGCAGCCACCAGATCACTGGCATCCAGATCGTCTGAGATTACATCGCCCTGGTAGGTTTTATCACTCCTGCCGCTATAGGAGCCGCTGTGACTTTGATCCGTGCTACGTCGCCAATCGGGGGCTCCGTTACCGCTCCAGGGCTGCTTCGCTTCAGCATCAGTTGCTTCTTCAAACCCCGTGCTGAGCAGCGTCTGTCCGCCGGCACCGGCAGGCGTCTTGTCGAACTCGGTGTCCCCGTCGTCGACAATAACGGCGCCCGTATCGCTGGTAAACTGATAATAGGTCCCATTCAGATTAAAGGTCGTACCGGCATGCATGGGGTGCGAGCGCGGGGTATCCGGGTCAGCCGGGTCAAGGGTCAGCGCCGCAGCACCGGCAACATGGTTGGGCCAGGGCTCATACTCCACCTCCGGATCATAATACATCTGATTATATACGGCCCACTGGGACTTCCAGCGCATGCGCCGGTTGTCGGGCAACACCCGGCCATAGAGGTTGTCGCCCGGATCATCGAAAACATAGCGGTAGTAGCCCTCGAACAGGCCGTTGCCGCCCACGGTCATAAACTCCCAGTCCATGCTGCCGGAGTCGTCGAGCACAAACATGACATTGGCCGGCGCCGAGCGGTACCAGGCATCCAGCGGAATGTCGGGGATGTCGACGCAGTTCTCGAAGTCGGCATTGAAGACCGCCACAATTTTGTGGTCGGTCTGGACATTGGTAAACTCGTAGCTGGTGACCGGGCCGACCCACACGCCGTCGACCCACACATCGCGGATGGTGTTGCCCGCTGCCGGCGTGATGCTAAAGGACTGATTCGTATCATAGGTGACCCCCACCGCCCCCTGCGGGCTGATGGTCCCGCCGTACTCGGCCGAGGCCGTGATGACCGGCGTGTACTCGCACTCCAAATGCAGGTCATAGAGGCAGGTTTTAGTGGGATCATCATGCTTGACCTCGATATAATACACCCCGGGGCTGACCGTCTGAACGATCTCAAATCGGTTATCTGCCCCGCTGTTGTCATCGGCGGCAATGAGGTTGCCGGCCTCATCCATTAAGGTCCCATAGGTTTCATTGTCGCCGGTGCTGTAAGCCTTGAGAATTCCGGTGCCCCAGAAAACGGCCTTGAAATAGTCCACATCGCCGCCGGATCCGATCTCGCCCCCGATGCTGCTGTTGCATTCCAGGGTCGTGGCCTCTTCCAGTTCGTCGCCGTGGTCATCGTCGCTGCACTCCACCACCAGGTCATAGCTGCCGGTGCCCGCTGCCAGTGCATGCCGCACCTGGATGTAATAGGTTCCGGCCGCCAGGGTCTGGGAGATTTCGAAATTGCCGTCCGCCGTGTCGTCCTGGGCGATTTGATTACAGTTGCCGTCATACAAATGCCCGAAGGTATCCGTGGTCCCGGTCGTGTAGATGACAAGCCGGTTCGAATCCGCCAGGGTCACCTCGTATGATTGCCAGTCGCCGGCAGTAGCGATCGCCGAAGCCGTGGTGCTGCCGCAGGTCACCGGCGTGGCACTTTCGCAGACACCCCTTTCCACCGTGATAAAACCCTCGTTCGGCCATTGGGCCTTGTTGGGCCACCTGTGGTTGTTGTAGGCGGTTCCAATCCAGCCGGCGTTGCGGGCCGTGTTGGAGATGCGCACCTCGTCGAGCTGACCGGCGAAGCAGGGACCACTGGCGTCGTTCCCGATATTGAAATCTCCCGCGCTGGCCAGCGGGGCGCCTGCCAGCGTTGCGTCTTCGAACGATCCGTTCAGATAGATTCGTATGGCCGACCCGTCATATGTTCCGACAACGTAATACCAGGTATCGGCCAGCAGCGGGCTTGCGATCTGGGCCGATTTCCAGCCCGCAGAATCCTCGTGGGCCGTCGACCCCATGAAATCCGCACTCCAATGGTTCCAGGCAAAGTTGAATTGGCTGTTGGCGTTGTCTATCGGCTGTTCGTTCTCTATGCCGGATACGGGCGCATGGTCCGTTCTAATCCATGCCGACCAGGAGTAGACCGGCAGTTCCAGCTCCGGTTGATCCCCGATCGTTACATAGTCGTCTACCTCATCGAAATCTAATGCCCCTGATATGGGTCCGCTGACCAGGTCCGATGGGGTCATCGAAGCGTGCGCGGTGCCGTGATTCGCATTCGCGGTTGAATCCTTGATGTCCCCGGTGCCGCCCGGCCCGGGATCCTGATTGAGATGCCAGACCCCCTGATAGTTGGCGTCCCAGACACCCGGCCCATTTTCCTGCGAAGTACTGATGCTGCTGTTGCTGTAATGCAGATAAAATTCGGTATCCTCATAGGTCTTCAGGATTGGTAGCCTGACCCAGCCCACCAGGGTGCCGGTGGTGCCGTCATAGGATTCAACCTCATGGTCCAGCTGCAGGGTTCCGGCCAAATCAGAGCTAAAGATAATGTCAAAGCCGTTGGCGTCGGTCACCAGTCCGCCGTTGGCGGTGGTTTTTAACTGCGGGTCGTTTTGAATGCTGACCAGGACCGGAAAGTCCGTAAAATCCGTCCCAACCGCATCGGTCACCGTGATAAAGCCGTCGGTGGGCCAATCGGCCTTGTTGGGCCACTTATGGTTGTTGTATTCGGTCTGAATCCAGTCCTGCGACCGGACCACGTCGGCAAGACGGATCTCGTCCATCATACCCAAGAAGTAGCGCGACGACCGATCGGGATTGCCCCCCCACAGGAGATCGCCACTATTCGAGAGATCGGTCCATCTGGTCGGAACCCCTTCGTGGGTGAAGGTCATCTCGTTACCGTCGACGTAAATCTTTACTTCCCTGCTCGCAAAATCCATCGTTGCCGTGAGATGCAGCCACTGCCCGTTTGTGAACGGATTGGGGCCCAGGTTGTAATTGCCGTCGGAGGTTGTGGCGTCCGGATAAAAGAAGTGATCGCCGTCGCCCTGGGACGCCCACTCATAGCCATCGCGTGCGCTGAAGCGGTTCGCACTTGTCATCAGGATCTGGTGATCGCCATCCGCCGCATCGACGAAATTAATCCAGAGCGAGAACGTGGCCGCGTCGTTTAATCCGTCGAGGCTGGCACTGTCCGGGATACGGATCATGTCGTCGACACCGTCAAAGGCGAACCCCCTTCCGATCGCAGAGACGACTGAATCGGACGCGTCCATCCCCCCGCTGTCCGTTGCGTGGTTGGCGTTCCCGCTTGAATCCTTGATGCCGAGTGTTCCAGTAGTTGCCGGATTCTCTTTCAAATGCCACACGCCCGCGTAGTCGGCTTCCCACACACCGGGTTTATTCTCCTGAGAAACAATAATGTTTCTATTGCCGTAACACAGGAAAATGACCGTGTCGTCGGCGGATTTCAGCACGGGCACTCTGACCCAGGCCACCAGGGTTCCGGTGGCACCGTCATAGGTCTCGATTTCATGGTCCAACCGCTCCCTCAAATTTGAATCCACGAAAATGATGTCATAGCCATTGGCATTGGCGACCTTGCCGGGGCTTTTTAGATCATCACTGGTCAGGCTGACCAGCACGGGAAAGTCGATCTGGTCGCTGCCGCTAACCCGGTCCGCGTCGATGGTGATCTTCTTCATGTAACCGTAGCCCTCCGGAATGCCATAGACCCGGGTGTGATCGACGGTTATCTTCTTTTTAAAATCAAAAGCCGCATGGACTGAAGGCCCCAGGATAATGGAGGTCATTACGGCAATCAGGACAATCGGCAATATCTTTCCAATATCTTTCATCTTCACCGCTCCTATTTTTTATAGGTTAAGCGGTTCAGGGGTCAACCATCAACGTTGCCATACCCCAACCCGCTTATACCCCGAGACATTGTCTGTTTTTAACCTTCGCTTTCCGTTGAATTGCAAGAGAGGTGCCAAACCCGAGAACCTATCAACAGACGGTTTAGTTATTGATATTATTTAAAAAATGGTTGGGTCCGAAGAATACCGATGTTTGCGGGCGCGGGAGGGTATTAAAAAAGTTTATAAAAATTTTTAATAAAAGATTGGGGGGGTTGAATTTAGGGATTTAGGAATTTAGGGATTTAGGAATTTAGGGATTCAGGAATTGAAGGAATTCTGTCTATTTTTTATTGTAAAAGCTAAAATTTAATCTTACATATTTAAATCTATGCTCTGGCAAAATCTGACAAACTGCAGGTACCATCTTACGTATCTGTTATTTTGTGAAATTGCATTTATCCTACTATCACTATCTAATAGTCATTTCGTTTATGTTTGACTAAATCCAAGGAGTTTTGTATGAAATTATTTAAGATTGTTTTGATTATCCTATTCCATCTGACCTGAAGCGGTTTTCCAATTACCGAAAACTTAACCCGTTCTCATCTGATCTTTTCCTGCGAATAATCCATATTCTGAGTCGTTTTCTTTGTAACTTTAACAATGGGAGGTGCCATTATGAAGAATAAAAGAGTGCTCCACATTCTCTTTTCGCTGTTTCTTTTTTCGCTAATCCCATTGATCGGGCATGCAGGAGATGAAGAATTAAACAATTCACTAATTCAAGAGGTAAAGGCGGGAAATTTTGAAATGGTAAAATACTGGTTGGATCAAGGTGCTGATCCAAATGCAAAAGTTCAAAGTGGTTTAGAAGCTGGCCGAAGCGCATTATTTCTGGCTGTAAATGAAGGTCATGTTGAATGTGTGAAAATTTTATTATCTGCAGGCGCAGACGTGAATACCAGAGACTTCTATGGAAAAACACCATTAGATGAGGCAAAAATAGAGGGACACAAAGAAATCGTACAAATACTTAAAGAGGCGGGCGCTGAGGAATAGCACTGAACTGCTAAAATTTTTATTTCATACCGCTCAGAACTATAAAAGTTAAATCTTGGTCTGTTGCTGGTACCAATCTCCAACGTATCATAGATTGGCATAGAGAAGGCTCAACACAACATCTTGTATCAAGAGTCAATTTTTAACTATTCATAAAAGGAGAAGATTAATGAAAGTAGCTGCATTTAACGGAAGTCCTCGGAAAAAGGGGAATACAACCGGATGCCTGAATACGGTATTTGGAGAGCTTAATAAAGCAGGCATCGAAACCGAGATGATTCTTGTGGGAAAGAACAAAATAAGGGGCTGTATGGCCTGTTATACCTGCCTCAAAGAACAAAACGAGAAATGCGTATTTGATGATGATCCGGTAAATGAATGGATTCAGAAAATGAAAGCTGCCGATGGTATTTTATTAGGATCACCGGTTCATTATTCAGGTGTAGCTGGCACCATAAAATCTTTTCTGGATCGGGCCTTTTTCGTTAGCACAATGAACGGTAATCTGTTTCGTCACAAAGTGGGTGCATCCGTTGCCGCCGTGCGTCGGACTGGCGGCATTCCGACCATAGATACCCTGAATCACTATATTACTTATTCTGAAATGTTCATGCCCAGTGCCAACTACTGGACTGTAGCCCATGGCAGGGAGCCCGGTGAGATGGAGCAGGACGCTGAAGGCAAGCAGATTATGGAGGTACTCGGTAGAAATATGGCTTGGTTGATGAAGGTTATCGAAGCCGGTAGCACAAAAGTTTCTCCACCGGCCATGGTTGATAAAATTGCCACCAATTTTATTCGATGAGAGAATAGAGGGAGGGGGCATAGATTATTATTGATGCCCCCTCAAGCCGAACTGCATATAGGATTAAGTCACTTTGGTCGGTTGTTGTGATGGCTAAAAGCGAAACTTCTGTCTATTTTTATTGGCTATCCCTCTGATCAAAAAGAAACTGTCACCCTATAAATATCAGATAATGTAAACATATCAATGTTAGGAATTTAGGGATAATTCGATGAAAATAACAGTATGCGAACTCAGAAATGAAATGAGTATATTGGAACAAGAATGGCAAAACCTGGTATACCAAGTTAAATCAGAAGGCAGTGATTTTGTGTTACTTCCTGAAATGCCATTTTATCCCTGGGTTGCTCAAACTAATCAGGTTGACGCAGAAGTATGGCAAGCATCGGTTGAAATGCATGACCGTTGGATATCACGTTTAATAGAATTGACGCCTGCGATTGTGATGAGTTCTCGTCCAGTTATCAGCGAAGGAAAGCGTCTGAATGAAGCTTTTATATGGGATGAGGTGGAGGGATATAAAGCGGTTCATCATAAATTTTATCTGCCCGATGAAAAAGGGTGGTGGGAAGCGTCCTGGTAGGAGCGGGGAGAAAAGGACTTCACCATAATCCAGAGCCGTCGAGCGCGAATAGGATTTCTTATTTGAACGGAATTATGGTTTAACCTTCACGCCCGTGAATATGCCAAGCAAGGCATTGATTTGTTGGTTTGTCCTCGTGCGACAGATATAACCTCAGTTGACAAATGGATTGCCGGAGGTAGGGTTGCGGCGGTGGTATCAGGAGCCTATTGTCTATCTTCAAATTTCAGTTATAGAGAGGGAGATGCTTGTAAATGGGGAGGCAACGGCTGGATAATTGAGCCAGAGGGAGGCACAGTATTAGGAACAACGTCAAGTGAACAGCCATTTCTTACGCTTGATATAGATTTAAAGGTAGCAGAGGCAGCCAAACATACATATCCTCGCTACATTCTTGATTGAAAAAAATTCAAATAGGGATAAAATTTAGGAGTTGAATTGAGGAATTGAGGAATTGGGAATTGGGGATTTAAAAGATGACGAACTCATAAAAAGTCAAAAATGTCGAATTTTGACTTTGTAACTAGTGATATTATTGGTAGCGAAAATTAACTTTTGCGCTTTTTGCGCTTTTTTGCGGCTATATCATAAATAGATAGAATACCTTCAATTCCTAAATTCCTAAATCCCTGAATTCCTCAATTCGCTTTTCTCCCCTCATCGTAATTGCGTAAGTACTTTCTTAGTCCTTTGATTTGCTTTCGGCATTCGGAGGCCAGGTTATAGGTATGATCGAATTGATTTTGATCTATGTATTTGTTTCTACCCAATCCGTGTAGACGATTTGATCTCACCAGGCACAGAGGTCACAGAGGTAGGCTTTTTTTGTTTGCCGGGAGACGACGGCAAACGAAAAGTTCTATGCTGAAGCATAAAAAAAGTCATAGTTCTAACCGGTATATCTGGTATCACCGAAGGTATAGATTTTTTTGCCCGCCGCCGCCTGCCCGCCATTGCTCTGGTTCAGAAATGCTATCCAGCCAAACAGGCGAGGCATTTCTCCCGGCGGGCAAAAAGTAAAAAATCCTCCGTGTCCTCTGTGCCTCTGTGGTGAAAAAGAATATTGCTTCTAATTCGTTACAGTATTCAGGAATGGGTGCACTTAGCGATTCAAGGATAAATTGAAGAAGTAGACAAAATCCCTCAATTCCTGAATCCCTAAATGCCTCAATAGAACACCATAGTCCTTCAATTCCAAAATCCCTGAATCCCTAAATTCCTAAATTCGACTCCTAAATCCCTAAATTCCTAAATCCCAATCCCTGAATTCCTCAATCCCTCAATTCTATTTTTTTATTCCACATGCAACCAGTAGAAGAGGCCCAATAGGGCGGCGGCGGCTTCCTGTTTATAAATATCGCCGGTTGAAGAGCTCAGGTAGTGGTACTCGGTACCGCCCTTGCGCAAAATGACCGGCGGCTGGATCCGTCCGGTAAATTCGATGCCGGCGGGCTCTTTCCAATCATCGCTGGTTCGCGTGATGGTGGTTTCGCCGCCGGAGACCGGATTATGCACGATTGAATTGATGTCGACGAACACCATGCTGTTGGTTCGGCCGCCGGAGCATGAATTCAAGGCGTGAAAGATGGAGGTGCCGCCCGAGCCGCACGGGTTTTGGCCGGGGGTAAAGGAGATCACCAGCAATTTGCCGTCGCGGATGACGAGATCGCTGACCACCATTTCGCCCACATTGGGCAAATCAAAATACCAGCCGGCATGCACCGTATCGCCGACA
>JASJCE010000116.1 GCA_030066155.1 Desulfobacterales bacterium
CAAACCGGCCGGGAAAGCAAAATCTACGGCGACACGGCCGAAGCCCAAAGTGCCGCCAAAGTCCGTCAAACCCAACAAGCGCCCGTTTCATAACCCGTTTGCGGATATACTGGGGGATTCGTCAAAGGGTTGATACCAGAATTGCCTTGGGTTGAGAGTCACCAGTCTGATTAATAGGACCAACTGACGAACATCGAACGTTCAATCTTTTTACCATTTAACCATTCAACTGGATTGCTAAACTATGCGTGCAGTCGTTCAGCGAGTCCGGGAAGCTTCGGTGGAAACCGAAGGTGAGATCATCAGTCGAATAGGCGGCGGCCTGCTGGTCCTGCTCGGTATCGCCCGGGAAGACCATCGCTCCGACGCCGAATATCTGGCTTCCAAAATTTCAAACTTAAGAATTTTTGAGGACGAGGCGGGTAAAATGAACCGCTCGCTCATCGATACCGGCGGCGACATGCTGGTGGTGTCCCAGTTCACGCTCCTGGGCGATTGCCGCAAAGGCCGGCGCCCCTCGTTTATTTCGGCCGCAGAACCTGACAGGGCCAATGAGTTGTATGAATACTTTGTTGAAGCGGTCCGGCAACTCGGAATTCCGGTTGCCACCGGTCGCTTCAAAGCCATGATGGCAGTTGCCCTCGTAAACGATGGCCCGGTCACCTTGATCGTGGAAAGCCGGTAGTGAATTCGGACCAGTATTCAGGTGTCAGGTTTCAGACCAGCCTCTGCCTAAAGAGCGGCCGGTTTGATCGAACATGAAACTGAAGAAAATTATTCTCTCACAGAGCTCTCAGAGTTCTCAGAGAAAAATCAAAAAAACTTTGTGTGCTCAGCGGGCTCTGCGAGAAAATTAGTTGAAGTTTCGCACGAGCGCCACCTCCGGCTAAAAAACAGCCAGTCTGATCAAATAAGAAACTATAATTTTTTAAGAAACATAGGAATGGATTCCTATCATAAAAAAATTGGACAGGATCAACAGGATCGTTTGGATAATGCGGCCTTCGGCCAAAAGGCCCCTCGCCGCAGGCGAAAAAAATCTTTACCCCGTTAAATCATTAATCTGTGAAATATCTACAGCGTATAACAGCAGGTGCTAAGTCCATATCAATAGATTAAATATCCTTTAACTGGGGCTGATAATCCCGTAAATCCTGTCTAAAAAAAATAATTACAATCGAATCCATTCCATATCCCTTCATTTATTTGAAGTTTTATATAAGCGTATCAGCAGGCACAAAAGCGGTTGTCAACTTTTGATGAAAAACAGCGTCTTATATCTACACGGCATTCATATGAAAGCGGGATTAAATGGATGATGCTCATGTCAGCCGGTATAATTCAGGAATAAAAAAATTCGATAATTGAAATATTCAGAAAATAAATTTTTCGGTCAATTCGGTTCAACCCAACGCGGTCTGATTGCGGCCACAATATTCTGTCTGTTCACTATTTTGCTGGTTATTTCGGGCGACGCCGGCGCCGCCGAGAGGAAGGACACGGACCGATTGAAATCCCTGATCGGCGCCAAAGACGCGTTGCTGGTAGCCGATTCTGAAGGAAAAACTATCGTCGCCAAAAACGACCGCCAAAAACGGGTCCCGGCTTCGATCCTCAAAATATTGACGTCTCTTGGCGCACTTCATTACCTGGGGGCCGACTTTCGTTTCAAAACTGAATTTTTCATGGATGCGAAATCAAATCTGACGATCAAAGGCTATGGCGATCCATTGTTGATCTCGGAAGTCGTCGATGACATATCCCGCTCACTGGCCGCCCGCATCGGCGCAGCAGCCGTTATCAACGATATCATTGTCGATGATTCTTATTTTACCCAGCCATTGACGATCCCCGGAATCAGTACGTCGTCCCAGCCATACGATGCGCCGAACGGTGCCTTATGTGTGAATTTCAATACGGTCTCGTTTAAGCGGACGTCTTCCGGCTATGCCAGCGCCGAAGATCAGACGCCCTTGCTGCCGTTTGCCGAAAACAAAATCAAAGCATTGAATGCCAAAAGCGGCCGAATCGTAT
The DNA here is from genome assembly GCA_030066155.1 of Desulfobacterales bacterium. Classification (GTDB taxonomy): domain Bacteria; phylum Desulfobacterota; class Desulfobacteria; order Desulfobacterales; family JAFDCJ01; genus JAFDCJ01. Next base: position 2,035 of record JASJCE010000116.1, read on the forward strand.
TCTCCCACGCCGAAAACGACATTACGATTTATGCCGGGCTGCTGTTCCGCTACTTTTTGAATCGGAGCGGAATCCGGTCCCGGGGGGGCGTTAAGACCGGTCGGGTCGAATTTAGCGATGACAAACTGATCTACCGCTACGTATCCCGCTTTAGGCTTTCCCAGATCATAGCCAAGCTGCTTGAATTTTCGAACAACTTCACGACCAACCAGCTGCTGATCGCTTGCGGCATCAAAAAGTACGGGCCGCCGGGCAATCTGGCCAACGGTATTGCGGCCCTGAAGGAATTTGCGGCGTCAAGCCTTCAAATCCATGATTTGACGATCGTCGAAGGATCCGGAATATCGCGGGAAAATCAGGTTTCAGCGCGACAGATGATGCGCGTCCTCAACCGCTTTGAGAGCCATCGCGACCTGCTGCGGCAGGAGGGGCGGGATTACTATAAAACGGGTACCCTGTACGGCATCAACACCCGGGCGGGCTACATCGATAGCCGTTTCGGCGGGTTTTATCGGTATGTGGTCATGATCAACACCCCCGGCAAATCCACCCGGCCCGTCATGCGCAAGCTGCTGCAAGCATTGGAATGACGAACCCTGGAAATGACAAATGACGATTGAATAATGACTAATGAATGAATTCTGTCATTCTTAAAATCGATGGAACACCTTAATTCGTCATTCGTCAATTGTCATTCGACATTCTAACCCGAAGTGATGCTGGCGTATGCACTATGGTTGTGAATCGATTCGAAATTCTCGGCACTCACACTAAACCAGGTGATGTTGTCGTCTTCATTCAGCGTCTTGGCGACATCGCGCACGATGTCTTCCACAAACTTGGGATTGGCGAACGCTCTCTCGGTCACGCATTTTTCATCAACCCGCTTCAGCACGGAAAACACGTCACACGAAGCGGCTTGTTCCACCAGGTCGATCATGTCTTCCATCCAGATAAACTTCTTAAAACGGGTGCTCAGGCGCACTTCACCGCGTTGATTGTGGGCACCGAATTCACTGATTTCCATGGAACACGGACAAACTGAAGAGATGGGCACGACAACCTCCGATATCAAATCGACTTTTCCGGACGGATCGCTCGTGCCGATGATGCTGCAGGTGTAGTCCATCAATCCGGGGGAGGTGCTGATCGGCGCCTTTTTCTCGATAAAATAAGGAAAGGTCATTTCGAGATGGGCCGAGGCTGCATTTAAATGCTGTTTCATGTTATCGAGAATCGCCTCGAATTTCTCAAGGGAAACTTCGGGTCGAAGCAGGTGCAGCATTTCGACGAAGCGGCTCATATGCGTTCCCTTGTTGTCATGGGGCAAATCCACGTACATATTGATGGCGGCGATCGTATGCTGGAAACCTTCCCGTCGATCACGAACGGTAATCGGGTAGCGAAGGTTTTTGATACCGACCTTGTCGATTGGGATATTACGGAAATCCGGCTGGCTCTGAACGTCTTTCATCGTCTTCACTTCAACAGGTACTCCGGTTTGACATGGTGCAAGGATCGAAAAATGTTCCCTTTGATTTTTTCATTGCTGCGATACAGCCGCTTCAACATTTCTTTTATTTCACTGCGCTTGGAGACGGCGGCAGTCGGACAGGGGTTGATAAAATCCGGCAAGCCATGATCCCGGGCAAACTGACGAATCCGGTCTTCGTCGGCATAGGCCAGGGGTCGGATCAGAACCAGTTTTCGTTGAAAAAGTTCCAGAAACGGCAGCATGGTGCTGATTTCACCGGCATAGCAGATATTCATAAAAAGCGTTTCAATGATGTCGTCTTTGTTGTGACCCAGCGCCAGCTTGTTGCACCCGAATTTTTCCGCAAGTTCAAAAAGGCGGTTGCGGCGAAGCTTCGCGCATAAAAAGCATGGATTTTCGCGATTCTCCGGTCCATGACCTTTCAGACCGAAATCCGTATACTCGACCTTCAACGGTAAGCCCATCTGCTCGCAATAAGATTTCAGGGGGGCGGCAACGCTGTTCTCAAATCCGGGATCGATATGAACGGCCAACAATTCGTAGGTGATCGGGATACGGGCAAGGCGTTCCTGCAGCAGCAGGAGCAGGGTAAGACTGTCCGCTCCGCCGGATACGCCGACCAGGATTCGGTCACCATTGGCGAGCATCTGATAATCATGCAGCGCACGGCCCAGGGATCGGTTGAGCGATCGATAAACAGGGCTTGAGTCCGGCGAAAAATCAGGTTTCGCTTTCTTCTGTATTTTCGCTTTCGTCTGCTTTGGCCTCCTTGGATGCAACTTTTCCCGCAGCAACCTCTCTGAGAGAAACGACTATGTCTTCATTTTTAGGTGAGCTCACCAGATAATCGGAACCTTCACGGATTTGTCTAACCCGTTTGGCAACCATGTTAACCAGTAAAAATCGATTATCAATCTTTCTCAGACAATCTTCGATCGTGATGCGTGCCACAGAAAAACCTCCATGTTTTATTAAGGTTCAAGGTTCAGGGTTCACCGTTCAGGGTGATCTCCGAATGGTATTCTCAATTCAATATTTTTCAATCCTTCACCTGAACTTTTGAACATTTGGACTGTGAAACTGGAACGGCAAGTCTACAGGATCTCCACCAGTTCGTACTCCCGCTTGCCTCCCGGCACTTGCAGGGTTAGTTCGTCTCCCGGCTTTCTTCCAAGAATGGCCTGACCCAGGGGCGAAGATATGGAAATTCGCCCTTTTTCAATATCGGACTCATCGGGACCGACCAGCTGATACTCGACATTTTCACCGGTCTCGATGTTTTCAAGCAGCACCGTGCTGCCGAATACGGCTTTGTCTTTGTTCAGTTGGTCCGGTATGATAATGTCGGCATTGGCTATTTTATACTGCAATTCGCTGATGCGCCCTTCGATAAATCCCTGACGGTCCTTGGCCGCAGCGAATTCGGCATTTTCACTGAGGTCGCCGTGGGCACGAGCCTCTTCGATGGCTTTGATGTTTTCGGGGCGCTCGACCCGTTTTAATTTCTCCAGTTCTTTCCTCAGAGCTTCATAGCCCTCTTTGGTTACCGGTACTCTTTGCAACGTGACACTCCTTATCGGGCTCCGCCTGCGGCGGAAGTTGACTGTATGAAAAATAGACCGCTACTGCTAATGATATTGACCTGGAAACGACTTTCAGCTATCAAAAAGGATGCGTTTAACCTGCGGGAAACACTCCAAAGTGACTGCCGGATGGCAAATAAATCTTTTTATTTATCAACTCAACCATTTTCTGTCAATAATAACCTTAAGATTTCAGTGCATTAACCTCACCTAAATGAAGTTCGGCGTCTGACTTGCGAATGTACTGCGGCACCAGCAAATGAACCGCATCGGTGTCCTGCCGCATAAACCGGCCCAGGCTCAACCGCGCAACGGTCGAGGCCCGGATGATGTGCTCTGAATCTTCGGCAAATTCGGCCAAAGCACCTAACGTCTCCGTAATTAACGGTCGATATAGCTGGGCACCGTTGCCGACAATCAGACACCGTTTCCGAATATGGCGGATGGCATCAGCCGGTAATGCAACCTGCTCCCGGCTTTCCTTCTTCAGACGCCCGTTTATTTGACGATAGAAGCTGAAATACACCTCGTGTTTACGGGCATCGATCATGGCACAGATCATGTGCGGCGTCGGCCGGCACTGAGTGGCAAGGGTTTCCAGACTTGAAACCCCAATGACCGGTTTTTTCAAAGAATAGGCCAGGCCTTTAATCGAACTGATCCCGATTCTGAGGCCGGTAAAGGACCCGGGACCGATACAAACGGCGAATCCATCTAACCGGTTCAGGGCTACCCCTGCCTTTCCGGCAACGTCATCGATGATCTGCATCAGATGGCGCGAGTGGGTCTCGTTGGTTAGCGTGGTCGTCTCAGCCAGCACAGTATCATCTTCAACCAGCGCAACACTGCAGCTTCTGGTCGCTGTATCGACTGCAAGAATTTTCATATCAATCAGCCAGGGCGTTTTCCAGCACCTGATCCATATGACGCACCGGTATAAACTTTATTTTGCGCCTTACCCGTGAGGGTATTTCGGTCAAATCTTTTTTATTTTTTTCCGGAATGATAATCTTCTGGATTCCCGCCCGCAGCGCGCCAAGGGATTTCTCCTTCAACCCGCCAATGGGAAGCACCCTGCCCCGCAGCGTTACTTCTCCGGTCATGGCCACGTCATTGCGAATCGGACGATCGGAAAGGGCGGAAATTAGAGCTGTTGCCATTGCAATACCAGCAGACGGTCCGTCTTTTGGGATTGCTCCGGCCGGCACGTGGATGTGTATATCGTGATTATCGAAATTATATTTTTTGAGATCCAGGGTTTTCGAATTGGACCGGGTGTAGGTGACCGCCGCCCGGGCAGATTCCTGCATGACATCCCCGAGCTGTCCGGTGACGATCAATTCGCCTTTACCACCGATCAGGGATGCCTCGACATACAGGACTTCGCCACCGACCTGGGTCCAGGCAAGTCCCGTGGCTAAACCGACCTGGCTCTGTTCCTGATCCATTTCCGGTATGAACTTGGGAACCCCTAAATACTGGTGTAGATTGCCCCGGGTGATGTTAAAGCCGCTTTTTTTGCGACCCTCGGCGACTTGACGGGCAATCTTGCGGCAAATCGAGCCGATTTCCCGCTCGAGGTTTCTCAGCCCGGCCTCGGAGGTGTATTCCGATATAATCTGGCCCAGTGCACCGGAGCTAATTGTTAGGGACCGGGATTTCAACCCGTTATCTTTTTTTTGGCGCGGAATCAGGTGTCTGGAGGCAATAATCATTTTTTCCTCTTCGGTGTAACCCGAAAGACGGATAACTTCCATACGATCCAGCAGGGCCGAGGGGATGCTGTCGGTGGCATTGGCCGTGAGGATAAACATAACGTTCGACAGGTCGAATGGTAAATTGAGAAAGTGATCACTGAATTCCGAATTCTGTTCCGGGTCGAGCGCTTCCAGCAGAGCTGAGGACGGATCTCCCCGAAAATCCGATCCCAGTTTATCGATTTCATCCATCATGAAAACGGGGTTATTGGTTTTACAATGTTTAATGCCCTGCAAAACCCGGCCCGGCAGGGCCCCGATATACGTTCGGCGATGCCCCCGAATTTCGGCCTCATCCCGCATTCCGCCCAGTGAAATCCGGATAAACTTGCGTTTCATGGCCCGGGCAATGGACTGCCCCAGGGAGGTCTTACCGACCCCGGGAGGCCCGACAAAACACAGAATCGGGCCTTTTGTCGAGGTATTGAGTTTGCGAACGCTCAGGTATTCCAGAATGCGATCTTTGACGTTGTCCAGACCGTAGTGGTCCTGATCCAGCACCTTTTTAGCGTTGACGATATCAATCACATCTTTTGAAGATTTGCTCCACGGCATCTCTACGAGCCAGTCCAGATAGGTTCGCACGACAGTGGATTCGGCTGACTCCGGATGCATCTTTTCAAGACGTTTTAATTGCTTGTCGGCTTCTTGACCGGCATCCGGGGGCATTTTGGCCTTTTTTATCCGTTTGCGATACTCATCGTATTCCTGCAGGTTTTCATCCTGCTCGCCCAGTTCCCGGTAAATGGCCCTGACCTGTTCGCGCAGAAAATAGTCACGCTGACTCTTGGATATTTCGTCTTTGACATCCGACTGGATCTTGGCCTGCATAGTGGATAGCTGCACTTCGTGGGCAAGAAGATCATTTACCTTTTTCAGCCGTTTAACCGGATCGACGATTTCAAGCAACCGCTGCGAATCTTCTATATTTAGCCGAAGGTTGGAAGCCACCAGGTCGGCAAGCTTACCGGGTTGATCCACGCTCTGAAGGATGGTGATGACATCCCCGGTGATCTCTCCGCGCAACACCAGAATTTTCTCGCAGTGTTCCCTGACATTTCGCATCAAGGCTTCTATTTCGAGGTCGATTTCCGCGACCGGCTTCTCTTCAATTAACTCATAACTTACCCGGTAAAGTGATCTTTTGCGGGTATACCGGACAACTTTTGCCCTGGCGAAGCCCTGCACCAGAATTTTGACATTACCATCAGGCAGCTTTAGAACTCGCAGAACCCGACTGATCGTGCCGGCCGGGTATATTTCATCCGTCGTCGGATTTTCAATGGCGGGATCCTTCTGGGTGGCCAAAAACAGGTAGCCCTCCTTGGCGACGGCCTCCTGAACGGCCCGGATAGACCGTTCGCGACCTACGAACAGGGGCAATACCATGTCTGCGAATACCACAACATCCCGTACCGGCATTAATGGCAATATGTCGGGAATATCTTCATCGACGTGATCATCTTCTATAATACTGACTAAGTCATCTCTATCAGCTTCAGCCATTTTCACTCCTATCACTCGATTTGACCCTGACAAATCCTGTTGCTGATTCCGTTGTTCGAGTTGGGCTTGTGCCGGTCATTAAATTTTTAGAGGTCTAAATTTGCAGATGCACGGCAAACTCATCATTTTTTCAAAAGAAACGAAGTGCCGACAGGATTTTTGTTATTTACCAAACTCATTAAATTAATGCGTAATTTTTTTTTGACAATATCTCTTTGTTTTTTTTGTCAAACATGTCAAAATAATGTTTAGGTTTTTCCAGATCGGACAGGCCGGCCAGGCGGTGCTCTTATGAAACTTCATCATCATAATTTTTCACCGCAGAGGTCGCAGAGTGACGCAGAGATTTTTTAAATATGCTTTCTCAGCGTTCTGGCGAACTCTGCGGTAAATTCTTTAAGTTTCTTTATTGATCAGACCGGCTGTTTTTCAGCCGGAGGCGGTGTGAAACTACCTGGAATGACGATTGACGATTCCTGAGGAGATAAATGCCACTATATTTCATCGAGACATTCATTTTCATTTTCGGACTTTGCATTGGAAGTTTTTTAAACGTCTGTATTTTCAGATTACCGGCGTCGGAATCAATTGTTCATCCCCGCTCCCGGTGTATGAATTGCGACAACATGATCGCATTATATGACAATATTCCGATATTCAGCTATTTATGGCTAAAAGGCCGCTGCCGCCACTGCGGCGTGAAGATCGGTTTCCGTTATCCAACGGTGGAGCTGCTTGGCGGCCTGTTTGCGCTGGCGACGTTTCTGAAATTCGGTATAACCCTGGAAGCCCTCATCTATTTTGTATTTATCATTAGCTTGCTGGTGGTGACGTTTATCGACCTGGATCACCGGATTATACCCGACGTGATTACCCTGCCGGGCATACCCATTTTTTTTGCGGCCAGTTTCGCTCTGCCGCATATCACCTACAAAGATTCATTGATCGGCATCCTTGCCGGGGGAGGCAGTCTGTATCTGGTGGCCTGGGTTTACAGTCTGCTTACAAAAAAAGAAGGCATGGGCGGCGGCGATATTAAACTATTGGCGATGATGGGAGCATTGATTGGATTAAAGGGCGTGATTTTCACGATTTTTGTCTCATCGCTGGTTGGAACCCTCTCCGGATTGGCTGTCATGCTGCAGTCGCGCAAAGGGATGAAACTGGCAGTGCCGTTTGGGCCATTTTTATCTCTGGGCGGCATCGTCTATGTTTTTTTCGGGCCACAACTGATCTATTGGTATCTCAACTTGCTAAGATAACGCTTGACGAATCGTTTCACAAAAGGCTAATCATCTGGCAATGAAATTAGCCATCATATCGGACATACACGGAAATTACGACGCTTTCCAGGAAGTACTGACGGATATCGATCGCTGCAAAGTTGATCAAATCATCAGTCTGGGAGACAATATCGGCTACGGGCCGGAACCGGATCGTGTCGTTCAAAAACTTATCGAACTCGATATTCCATCCGTACTGGGCAACCATGAGCTGGCGTTGAAGAATGAAAAATTCCTCAACTGGTTCAATCCGGTAGCTCGTAAATCACTGCTCAAAACCCGCGACCTGTTGAGTGATTCATCGATTGCCTTTGTAAAAAGCCTCAAATCTTATCTCTCGATCGACGGCTGTCGCTGTGTTCACGGTTTTCCACCGGATTCGCCCCTTATCTACATGTTTCAACCGTCTGAAAAACGCAAAAAAAAAGTGTTTGATGAAATCGGGGAAAGGATTTGCTTTATCGGACATACGCATACCCTGGAGATCATGGGTTATGATGGTGAACGCATCGAATCCGGTGATCTGCCGAAAGGATTGACGCGTCTGGAGCCGGAGAAAAAATATATTGTCAATATCGGCAGCGTCGGCCAGCCGCGGGATGACAGCAATGAAGCCAAATACGTTATCTGGGATACATCGGCAGATACAATCGAGGTTCGATTTGTCCCCTACGAGGTCGCGGTGGTGGTTCGAAAAATAAAAGATGCCGGCCTACCCGAGGAACATGCCGACAGGTTGTGGTAAGAGGGGTTTCAGGTTTCAGTGTTCAGGTTTCAGGTGTCAGGGCAAATAAATTAGGAATTGCGAATTTAGGTATTTAGAAAAGAAGAATTTAGGTATTTAGGTATTTAGGAATTATAGGAATTCTATCTACTTTTTTTTTAATTTTTGAATCCCTCAATTCCTCAATTCCTGAATCCCTCAATTAAAACAATAGAATTCCATAATTATTCAATATACATTATTCATTATTCATTTAAACTCTCGCCCCAGCTCCATTCCCAACTCCAGCGCCTTGCGGTTGAGCTCCAAAAAGTCCCGGGGGATTCTGTCTTTGAGAACACTTAAGATGGACTGAGGAGAGATCAGGTCCAGAATTGCAATTACGGCACCCAGCATATAAATGTTGAAAACGATCGGTTTACCGATCCGGTCCATGACATTCTGGTACATGGGCAGCTCTTTTTGCTGGGCGTCGACTTTTTTCTGGGTTTGAACATAGCGGGTATCCGTGATCAGCAGCCCGCCCGGCCGGATAATCGGGTAGAATTTGTTGTAGGCTTCCTGGGTCAGGCAAACCAGTACATTGGGCTGAATAACCTTCGGATAGTCGATCGTGGAATCCGAGATAATCACATCCGATCGCGTCGCCCCGCCCCGAGCCTCCGCACCATAAGATTGTGACTGGACTGCATTCAGATTTTCATACAAAACGGCTGCTTCTGCCAGGATGATCGTTGCGGTGATCACACCCTGTCCCCCTGAACCTGAAAAAACCATCCGGAATCTGTCCATTGTTATTTCCCCTCCATCGCCCGTTCAACGATTTTGTCATATTCATTGCAGTATTCCGGTCTTTCGATCTGCACAAAAATACCCCGTTCGATCAGGTCCGCATTTTCCTGTTTCGCTTTAGATCCGATGGGAGTGGTGTGATTCTTAAACCATTTCACCATATCGACCGCATCCCCGGCTTTGTTTTTTCGTCCAAAATAGGTTGGACACTGACTCAGTATCTCGACCACCGAGAATCCCTCATGCAAGATGGCCTTGATGATAATATCGGCAATCTGCTGCACATGATAACTGGTCGTACGGGCGACAAAGGTCGCCCCGGCCGCTCTGGCCAGTTCGACCACATCGAAGCTATAGTCAATATTTGAAAACGGAGCGGTTGTGGCCCGGGTTCCGATCCCGGACAGCGGCGAGAATTGCCCGCCGGTCATACCATAAATCCGATTGTTCAGGACGAGGGCGGTAATATCGATGTTTCTGCGCGCGGCGTGGATAAAATGATTACCGCCGATTGCCAGGGCATCGCCATCTCCCATGGGAACGATTAAATTGAGCTCGGGTCGGCTCAACTTCACGCCGGTGGCAAATGCCAGGGCCCGGCCATGAATCGTGTGCAGAGTATGAAAATCCACATATCCGCTGATTCGGGCCGAACAGCCGATGCCCGAAACCATGACAATTTCATTTTTGCTCATCCCCAGTTTTTCAACCGCATGCAGCAGTCCATTGAGGACCATACCGTGACCGCAGCCGGGACACCACAGGTGAGGAAAAAATCGTTCTCTCAAATAGTCCTTTATGGCCATGTTTCAAACTCCCTTTCCCTGGATTAAGCGCAAGATGTTCAGGATATCCTCCGGAGTGATAAACACACCGTCGATGCGATTGGCCAGGAAAACTTTTTGAGGCTCATCCACGGCCATTTTGACTTCCCTGAGAATCTGACCCATGTTCAGTTCGACAACAATGACGGATTTGGCATTTGCACATTTTTCACGCACCATGTCATCGGGAAATGGCCATAGGGTTTGCAGCTCAAGCAGACCCAATTTCTCGCCGCGCATACGACGATTTTCCACCAGATGCCGCGCCGAGCGCGCTGCCGAACCATAGGAAATCAGTAAATGTTCGGCATCTTCCAGATAATACTCCTTAAAGCGGGCGATCAGATTGGCGCGATTCTCGATCTTGTCAACCAGGTGCCGCAGAAGGCCATGGACCGCTCGGGGTTCACTGGAGGGAAAGCCCCACATGTCATGAAACAAACCGGTCACGTTGTAGCGGTGAACACCACCGAAATCGGACATGGGCAGGCGCCCATCCTCGCGCGGCAAATAGGGGTGGTAGTCGACGCCTTCCTTGACGGAAGTTTTTAGCCGTTCGACCAGAGGCAAGACACCGGATTCCGGCACGACCAGACGTTCGCGCATATGACCGACGACCTCATCAAACAGCAAAATAACCGGTGTACGGTAGGTCTCGGCCAGGTTGAAGGCTTCGATGGTTACGGCAAATACATCCTGATGATTGGAAGCCGTCATGGCTATTATGGCATGGTCCCCGTGGGTTCCCCAGCGTGCCTGGTAGACGTCTCCCTGGCTGCCATGGGTCGGAATTCCGGTGGAGGGCCCGCCACGCTGTACGTCGACAATCACGCACGGAATTTCAGCCATAACCGCATAGCCAAGCGCCTCCTGCATCAAAGAAAACCCCGGCCCGCTGGTGGCTGTCATGACTTTCCGACCGGTCAACGACGCGCCGATAATCGCACACAGGGATGCAATCTCATCTTCCATCTGGATAAATTTTCCGCCTGAAGCCGGCAATCGAGAGGCCAGCAGCTCGGCAATTTCCGATGACGGCGTTATCGGATAACCCGCATAAAAATCGAGACCGGCGTACAGCGCACCTTCAACGCATGCTTCATTACCTTGAACAAATTTAATGGTTTCGCCCATCTGGGTATCCTATTCTTCGGTTTCTATTTCAATCGCTAAATCCGGACAGCGGAGCTCGCAGAGCCGGCAACAAATGCAATCCTGGGGGCGAACTGCCGCGACTTTGTCCTGATTATCCAGTTCCAAAACGTTTTTGGGACAGAATTCCACACAGATACCGCAACCTTTGCACCAATCCCGATTGATGTGATGCTGCTTTAACTTCCGTTTCCCCATCGGGTATTCCTCTCAAAAGAAAAACTCCATAAGTAAATAGATATCTTGCAATGATCAATTTTTTATGCGTATCCGTCATTTTGACGAAAATACTGAAGGTTAACACTATTCTTTTACTGTAATATTGTCAAGAAAAACAGTGCTTAAAGCCGGCACCTGTAATCAGCAATTATCCGACCGGCATAAGAGTGATTAAAGAAATCCTTACCGTGACCGGATAAATTGAATCTTTGACAAACCACGGCAATATTTATTATGCTTATAGAAATAAATAAATTAGGGGAGCACCGAATAATATTGAAAAAAGTTTTGCTTCTGACCGGAATTCTATTCTTTCTGATAATTTGCACCGGGGCCGGATTGTATATCGACCTCCAGACGTATGCCGATACGCCGTCCCGGGCCAATCATTCCGAAAACGTCATCGTTACTGTCCGTCAAGGCCAATCCCTGAAATCCACGGCAGAAATGCTTGCACACCATCAGATTATCAGCAATCCGTTTAAATTAACGGTCATTGCCCGCCTGAAAGGCCAAGACAAACACCTCAAAGCGGGTGAATATGTGCTGTCAGCAGCCATGACCCCTGGGCAGATCCTCAAAATCATGGTCAAAGGCGAAGTCAGGCTTCATAAGCTGACGGTACCGGAAGGCTACCGCATCCTCCAGATCGCCGAGGTGGTAGACCAAGCCGGCTTTGGCCTAAAAGATGCGTTCATTCAAGCGACCACGGATCCTGTAATTGCACAAAAAATGGGGGTTCATGCGGACACACTGGAAGGATATCTGTTTCCGGACACCTACTATTTTCCAAAAGAGACCTCCCTGGAAAAAATCATTTCCACAATGGTGCAGCGATTCCGGTCCGTTTTTAAGCCCGAATGGGAAGAACGGGCGGCAAGCTTCGGGTTTACGGTTCACGAGGTGGTAACCCTGGCCTCCATCATCGAAAAGGAAACCGGTGCTCCCTTCGAACGGCCACTGATCTCCTCAGTATTTCACAACCGGCTCAGAAAAAAAATGCGGTTGGAATCAGACCCGACCGTGATCTACGGCATTAAAAATTTTAACGGCAATCTGACCCGCAAGCACCTCAAAACCCGAACACCCTACAACACTTATAAAATCAGGGGTCTTCCCGTTGGACCGATTGCCAACCCCGGGCGTGCATCACTTGAGGCCGCCCTCTTTCCGGAAAAAACCAAATACATCTATTTTGTCTCCAAAAAAAACCGTACGCACTATTTTTCAACCAACCTCAAAGAGCATAACCGCGCCGTACGTAAGTATCAATTGGGCCGTAAGTAAATATCCAACCCGGAGGACACGGCTTTGATCCACACGATAGGGGGTTTCGATGTAATGCCCGTCACCAGATGTGTTCAGGTCTCAGGTTTCAGCCCTTCCTTGTGCGATATGACTGAATTATTTAGGTCCCTACCGGAAATTCCAATGTAGAGCAATTTAGGGAGTGTAGCTTGACGTCGGCTGCTATCACCATTAATTTCTGGCTGTTGAGGCCGGAACGCCGAGAATTCGGCTGGTGCCAACCGGGATCAATCGCATTCCCAAACCAACCTATTCCCAACTGTGGAGGTGTGTATGACGGCAATCGAAAAAAAAAAGCAGACGTTCATCATTGACCTTGAAAAACTCAATACCCTAAACGCCGAAGGATGTGCGGCATGTGGCCGTAAATTTGCACTGGGAGAAACAGTCGTACGGGCCTGTGGCGCCTGGGAAGGTCCTCCCAAGCTGATTCACGAAAATGAAGCCGTGTGGGACGTCGGCTCATCCTCGTTCATGGAAAGGCGTTGCTACGAATCGCAAAAATCATCCTAATATCTTATTCTGCAATGCCCCCTCCCCTTCCAAACCGGCAGTCGGAAAATCAGCGACCACCAGCAGCGCCAAAGGTATGACCCCAATTGAGTTAAAAACCAATTGGTTGTTATTAGTTATTCGTTATTGGTTAATGATTTAAAAGGAATGAAATTTGTTTTTATGCCTCCCCGGTGGCAGAATTATAAGATAGGGGGCTATGCCTTTTCTAATAACGATTAACAAATAACCAATAACTCCTAAATGAGTGCGCTTTTCGCTCATTTAGGGTATGAGCGAGGCCCTTCGAAGGGTCCGGCGCCTTGCTTTGCCGGTGATCGCTGATTTATGACACATCACCATCACCGACCCGGTTATACGACTGCTCCAATTTATGCTGCTCCTGCCCTGACAAGACCGGCATGCACGCTTGTTCCGTTTCCAAAAACGTCATACAGCTTGATGCAGATCCCATTCTGATTTCCCAAAACCGGAACAAGCGCAACCTGCCAATTAACAGTCGAATATTTAAGTTTGTCGGTGTTGAAGCCGATAGAAACCACAATAGACTTGGAATTTGAAACCTTGCATCCCAAGGGGTATTATATGACCGAGAAAAATATAGCCTCTTTCCTGGACCGGATCGGCCTGGTGGTTATCGGCGCCGGTGCCTCCACATTTTATTACTATCTCGAGAAGTCAGTCGCTTCGGGTCAGAGCCTGGGCAGTTTCGTAACCATCGCCCTGATTTTAATTATCAGTATTTTTACCCAGTTGCTGATCAATAACATTAACCGTTCCAGGGAAGCGCTGCGCGAATCGAACGAAACTTTAGAGCAAAAGGTCATTCTTCGCACCAGAGAGCTACGCGAATCGGAGGTGAAATACCGGACCATTTTCGAAAATACCGGTGCGGCAACCGTCATCATCGAAAAGGATTTGACCATCTCTCTGGCGAATTCAGTGTTTGTGGCCTTTTCCGGCTATAGTCGTGGTGAAATCGAGTCAAAAAAATCATTTCTCGAATTTCTGGACAAAACAAGTCACCGCACGGTTCTGGACAATGAGGGCGCCTTAAATATCGATAATAACCTGGAATGTGTCTTTTTTGACCGCGAACGCATCCGCAAGGATATCCTGCTCACGATTGCCGGAATTCCCGCTACAGACAAGAGCCTGGCCTCGTTGACGGACATCACCGAGCTCAAAATGGCAGAAAAGCAGATCATGCATCAGGCTTTTCATGATACCCTGACTAATTTGCCCAACCGAACCCTTCTGATCGAACACCTGAGGATGGCAATCAAACGCAGCAAACGCCGGGATGATTACCATTTCGCCGTGTTGTATCTGGACATCGACCGCTTTAAGCTGGTAAATGACAGTCTGGGCCACAGTGCCGGCGATAACTTGCTGACCGCATTTGCAGATCGACTCAAGACATCTCTGCGCGACATCGATACCCTGGCCCGTTTGGGAGGGGATGAATTTGTTATTCTGCTGGAGGATATCCAAAACAGCAGCTATGCCAGCATGGTTGCCGAAAGACTGCAACAGGAACTGAAACGGCCGTTCATCGTCAAGGGCAAAGAAGTATTTGCGCCCGCCAGTTTCGGTGTGGTGGAAAATACCGACGATTACGACCTGCCGGAAGACATTCTCCGGGATGCCGACTCCGCCATGTATCACGCCAAAGAAAAAGGTCGGTCGCAATTCAAGATATTCGACAAAAAATTGCACGAAAAAGCGTTGCACCTGCTGCAGCGGGAAACCGACCTGAGAAAAGCGATTCACCACAAGACGTTTGAAAACCACTACCAGCCAATCGTTTCCCTCAAAACGAAAGAAATTGTCGGATTCGAAGCCCTGATTCGCTGGAATCATCCCCAGCTGGGACTGATCTACCCCGGCTCGTTTATTTCCATTGCCGAAGAAACCGGCCTGATCATTCCGATCACCCGCCTGATGGTTGAAAAAGCATGTCGTGATCTGAAAGCATGGCACGAAAAGGACCAAAGTCTGCATCGTCTGACCATGAACGTCAATATTTCCAGCCGGCATTTTCTGCTGCCCAGTCTCCTGAATGATATCAAGGAGGTGTTACAGAAAATTAATCTGAAACCGGAACATCTGAAGCTGGAAATAACGGAGACGGCCTTGATGGAGGATGTGGAGGATACCATTCGGCTGGTTCAACGAATGAAAGACTGCGGACTGCAAATCGTAATAGACGATTTTGGCACCGGGTATTCTTCGCTGAGCTATTTGCAGCGTCTGCCAATCGATACGCTCAAAGTGGATCGCAGTTTCGTATCCCGTATTCAAGACGCTCCGGATGGCAACCGCAATATTGTGGAAGCCATTATTTCCCTGGCTCACCGCCTCGACATGATTGTTGTGGCAGAAGGAGTGGAGACCCTCGAACAATACACGATTCTGCTGGATATGAATTGCCATTTCGGCCAGGGCTATCTATTCTCCAAACCGCTCACCGGCGCCGCGGTCGATTCCCTGATTGATGAAATGCTGCAGTTTTCCAAAGAAAATCCCGGACGCCATTATCCCTTGATGAAGGCCATATCGAACTAAACAAAGCGAAAACTCCGAATTAGTTAGAATTGACTTTGACGTTTCCGTGCTGCAATAATTCATTGTTTTGCCGATTGTTATCGGGCAGAATTGCACTTGTATTTGTGGTATGATGAAAGAGGCGTCGCCAGCTTCCGGCCCCGCCTCCGGCTCGAAGGCGCGAGCCTACGGGTCGGAGAGCAGGGCTTACAGCCCGGCTTCCAGCTCTTAGCACTTACAGCTCGGAGAAAGGGAAGGCCTGGCTTTGGTCCACCCCGGAAGCATAGTGGTTGCCGCCAGACACCTGATGGAATAATGGAATGCTGAAAACCTGAATATGACAAAGTTGAGTTATGGAGCAATCGATATGGACTTAGCGAAATTTTCCAACCCACAACTTGCCGGACAGCGGTTGATGGTTGGCTTCGAGGGCACCCGCCTGGACCCAGACCTTAAATTTCTGATACGTGAGATTCGGGCCGGCGGCCTGATTCTGTTCGCTTACAATCTGGAGACGCCGGATCAGATCAAGGATCTATGCCTTGCGGCTCAGGATTATGCCGAAAGCTGCGGCCAGCCGCCGCTGTTTATCGCCATCGATCAGGAAGGCGGTCAGGTGGCCCGGCTCAAGGCGCCCTTCACCCAGTTTCCCGGCAATCCGAGTATGCGTGATGAAGCAGATGCCGTCCGTTTTGCCGAAATAACCGCTGCGGAACTCGATGGGGTGGGAATCAATATGGACATGGCGCCCGTTGTGGATGTTGCGCCGCAAGACATGAACAGTATTATGGCCCGGCGGTCATTTGGCGGAGATCCGGACCGGGTGGCCCGGCTGGGCACCACCATCATCGAGCACCTGCAGCGCAACCGGATTATGGCCGTTGCCAAACATTTTCCGGGCATTGGCCGGACGGTTCTGGATTCGCATCTGGACTTGCCGACCCTTGATGACAGCCTCGCATCACTGGAGCAGTACGATCTGATCCCCTTTCGAGCCTGCATCGAGCAGGGCGTATCCGGCATGATGCTGTCCCATATTTTTTACCCGCAACTGGATGCTGAATGGCCCGCCAGCCTGTCGCCCGGCATTGCCCACGATCTGTTGCGGCAACAAATGGGATACACGGGACTGGTGATGACCGACGATCTGGATATGGGCGCGATTGCCAAACACTATGACATTAAAATCTGTTTGCAGCAGATCTTGGCGGCGGACATCGACCTGGCACTCATTTGCCACAAGGGCCCGAATATTGAGATCGCCTTCGATTACATTCTCAAGGCGATCACCGATTCGGCTGATTTAAAATCCAGATGTCTGCAATCCATCAAACGCATCGCGAGAAGCAAGCGCCACTACCTCCAACCCGACTTCGGTGGCACCGGATAGCAATTCGCCTAAGACAGTCTGACATTCGCCAAACCCACGGGCATTGAAGAATTAACTGCTGTATACGGTGGGAACAGGTTTCAGGGCAAATAATTTGGGGATTGCGAATTAAGGAATTTAGGGATTGAAGGTATTCTGTCGATCAAATTTGCTAATATCGAAATTCCTAAATTCCTAAATCCCTCAATTAATGAGTGCTGACACCCGAAACCTGAAACCTGAAACCTTAATTTATGTTATTTTCTTTTGGCTACCGATTCCGGGAAAATACATCATCCCGAAGCTCCGCCACCATGCCGGCCTTCAGATAATGATATCCGGCTCCCGCAATCATCGCAGCATTGTCGCCGCACAGGTGCAGCGCAGGGGTAAACAGGGTGATGCCCGATTCGGCCGCTTTCGTGGCGAGCATCTCCCGCAGACGGCTGTTGGCGGCCACACCGCCTACCAGGGCAATCCGGCGGCAGTTCCTGTCTCTGGCTGCCCGGAGGGCCTTATAGGACAGCACGTCCAGAACCGCTTCCTGAAAACCGGCGGTGATATCCGCAATCTGTTTCTGATAACGGTCTGGATGATCGGCAATGTAACGGTGGACGGCGGATTTGATGCCGCTGAAGCTGAAGTCGAAGGTTGACTTGTCCAGGTAGGCACGGGGAAATTTGATTTTGGCGGGATCCCCCTGCCGGGCCAGCCGGTCGATGACGACGCCGCCCGGGTAGCCCAGATTCAGCATCTTGGCCACTTTATCAAACGCTTCACCGGCCGCATCATCCCGCGTTTGCCCCAGCAGTTCAGCTGACGTATGATCGGTGACGTAATATATGCTGGTATGCCCGCCGGAGACGAGCAGCGCGATATAAGGGAATGACGGCGGATCGGGCTCCAGGAAAACCGAATTGATGTGTCCTTCCAGATGATTGACTCCCACCCAGGGAATATCCAGCGCATAGGCCATGGACTTGGCGAATGAAAACCCGACGAGGAGCGCACCAACCAGACCGGGTCCCCTGGTAACGGCAATGGCCTCGATGCCGCTTAATTGCATCCGGGCTTTTTCCAAAGCCTCATCGACGACCGGTACGATGGCCTCAAGGTGCTTGCGGGACGCCAGTTCCGGCACCACGCCGCCATAGCGATGGTGCACGTTTACCTGGGATGAGACCACAGATGAGCGTATCGTGTTCCCGTTTTCAACAACCGCCGCCGCCGTTTCATCACAGGATGATTCAATGCCGAGGATGATCATAATTAATCCGCC
>JASJCE010000006.1 GCA_030066155.1 Desulfobacterales bacterium
GGGAATCCGTAGCCCTGATGAATGTCCGGCATGGCAAGGGCATACTTGACGGCTCCCGGCAGCGCCGCGGTGTTAATCAGCTGCTCCAGGCTTTTGTCGTTCTTGACGCCTTCCAGTAAAGCGGCATCCGCGTAAAACCGCGCCGGGACCTGCATATCCTCCCGATAGGAGCTGGGGACTTCGTAGACATACTCGTCTATTTGTTTGAAATCACTGATATTGACCATTTGCTTGCTCCTCTGGTTGGTTACTGGATACTGGATAAATTAGCTCATAGTTGATAGTTCATGGGTTATAGCCTGGAAAATGATCCGATCATTAAATCCGCAATCCGCAATCCAATCCGCCAAAGAAACGGCGGACAAGAATCCGCAATCGAAGGCCTCTGTCCTCTGTTTTCTGCCTGCCGCGGCGAAGCTCGACGTGTCGGGTCGTAGCTGAAAGCGAAGCCTGAAGAGCGAAGTCGGAAGCTCGAAGAGCGAAGACAGGTCCTCTGAAATCTGACTTCTGTGCTCCAAAATCTGTCCTCTGTCCTCTGTCCTCCGTTCTCTGTCTTCTGCCCTTCTGACCTCTGTCTTCTGCCCTTCTGACCTCTGTCTTCTGCCATCTGTCCTTAGCTACACATCAAAAACAACTACAGCCTTCAGCCCCTCAGCGGTTGGAACGATTTTAAGATTGTGGTAGGTCACCGCTTTAATGTGCTTTTCGATTCGATCGACCCGACGGCCTCGGATGGTTGCAGTCAAACGGGTTGGCGACACCCTTCGTAGTTCGAAATCGTCAAACACCAATGAGTCGGTTTCAGCCCAGAATGCCAGTTCGCTCAACCACTCAACCAGCAGACTTTCGGAATCGACCGCTTCCAACTCAACGTTTTTTTCTTCCGACGGGGCATCACTTTCAGATCCGATTGTCATTAGGCTGTTCATGCCCCGGGCCCCATTAATCAGAAGCTCCGCGAGGTTCGACCCGACTATTTTCAAGGCATTGTCGGCGGTATGGTCGACTTCCTCAAAAGGTGCTGGAAGCGGATGTTCTGATTTTTTCATTGACCTTTTTTCAGCCATTAATAGCCAGTCCGTTCAAAACGGGCGGATTTATTTCCCGGCAAAATAGCAATAGAAGAAAGCAGTATCGATAAGTCGGCGTGATTGGCGGTTTTTATTTGACGCCCGGACGAAATTTGGTATTCGTAATTATCGTTCCGCGGATCTGAATAAGGTTCAAAGCAGGCTGCGAGCTGGTCCGGTTACCGGTCCGTAAATATAAGATTTAACATGTGCTGTGATGTTGTCAAGCAACAAAAAAAACTTTACTTATCGGGCCCGGTAATCTATATTATTCGACTTAAAATCAAGCAGTTCCTGTGAAGCAATGAAGCTGGGAGCGTCATTCAAATTTCCGGGTTAGCTTTTGTCTATCCTTTCCTTTATAAATCTAAAAATGAGGTGAATTATGGAACAGCAATTTGATGCCATTGTCGTCGGCGCCGGCCTGGCCGGACTGCGTGCTGCCATTGAAATCGGCCAGAATGCCCGCGTGGCGGTAATCAGCAAGGTGTTTGCCACCCGTTCGCATTCAGGAGCCGCCCAGGGGGGAATCGGGGCGGCGTTGGGCAACGAGGAGGAGGACAACTGGGAATGGCATATGTTTGATACCATAAAAGGCAGCGATTACCTGGGAGACCAGGACGCCATCGAAACGCTGGCCAAAGATGCACCCCGTACCATTTATGAGTTGGAGCATTTGGGTGTTCCGTTCAATCGAACGGCCGAGGGAAAAATTGCCCAGCGGGCCTTCGGGGGACACACCAGCAATTTCGGCAAGGCTGCCGTCAAAAGAGCCTGCTACGCTGCTGACCGCACCGGTCGTGTCATTTTGGACACGCTCTGGGAACAGTGCCTGCAGCGCGAGATACAGTTTTTCGATGAGTTTCAAATTTTGTCGCTGATTGTGCAGGATGGCCGATGTTGCGGCGTCATTGCCTATGAATTGGCCACCGGCAAACTGCACACGCTTCGCAGTAAAGCGGTTTTGCTGGCCACCGGTGGAGCCGGCAAGATATTTAAAACGACATCCAACGCATTTGCCTCCACTGGAGACGGCATGGCCCTGGCCTATCAGGCCGGTGCTCCGCTGGAAGACATGGAATTTGTCCAATTTCATCCCACCGGAATCTATAAACTGGGAATTCTGATCAGCGAAGCGGCCCGTGGAGAAGGTGGCATTCTGCGCAATAAGGACGGCGAGCGGTTTATGGAACGCTACGCCCCGACAATCAAGGACCTGGCGCCTAGGGACATGATTGCCCGCTGCATATTGGAAGAGGTCAGGGCCGGTCGCGGCATTGACGGCAAGGATTACGTTCATCTGGATCTGACCCATCTCGGAGATGATGTCATCGGCACCAAGCTGTCGGAGATTATTGGTTTTGCCAAAACTTATGCCGGTGTGGATGCCAAAAAGGAGCCTATTCCGGTGCTGCCCACCTGTCACTACATGATGGGCGGCATCGCGGCCGATTCAGATGGACGTGTGGTCGTGGACGATCAAAATACCCCGTTTCCGGGACTTTATGCAGCTGGTGAGTGCGCCTGTGTATCGGTTCACGGTGCCAATCGGCTGGGCTGCAACGCCCTGTTGGATACCCTGGTATTCGGCCGGCGGTCGGGCATGGAAATCAGTCGTTTTATCACTAAAACCGATCTGCCCGAGCCCACTGTGAATTTTACGGCCAATATCGAGAAAAAAATTGCAGATCTAATGGCTTCCGACGGTCAGGAAAAGGTCGGCGCAATCGCTGCTGAAATGCAGGAAATGATGATGGACAAGGTCTCGGTATTTCGAACCGCAGACGGCCTTAAAGGGGCTCTGGCAAAGATCGGGGAACTCAAAGACCGATACCGCAACATATCTGTGCAAGACAAAGGCAACTGCTTCAACAGAGATCTGCTCGATGCTCTTGAGCTGGGAAATATGCTGGATCTGGCAGAAGTTATTGCCATGGGAGCCTTGTATCGCGAAGAAAGCCGGGGTGCGCACTCGCGTGAAGATTTCCCCCAGCGCGATGATGAACAGTTTTTGAAGCACACGATGGTTCGCCGCACGGAGGATGGTCCTCAGATTTTCGATAAACCGGTTACCATTACCCGATTTGAGCCCAAAGAAAGGACGTATTGATATGAAATGCACCTTTATCATTTACCGTTTTGATCCAGCGGTGGATAAGGAAAGCCGTTACCAGGAATATACGATAGATGCGGATCCCACCGATAAAATACTGGACTGCCTCAATAAGATTCGATGGGAGCAAGACCCCACGCTGGCCTATCGCTACTCATGCGCCCACGGTATCTGCGGTTCGGATGCGCTGGTCATTAACAGCAGAGTCGAGTTGGCCTGTCAGAAGCTGGTCAAGGATTTTAAAACCGCCAATAATTT
Organism: Desulfobacterales bacterium; assembly: GCA_030066155.1. GTDB lineage: Bacteria > Desulfobacterota > Desulfobacteria > Desulfobacterales > JAFDCJ01 > JAFDCJ01. Next base: position 3,442 of record JASJCE010000006.1, read on the forward strand.
TGTAATTGAACCCTTGCCGTTTTTTAGGGTTGTCAAGGATCTGGTGGTCGATCTGGATCCGTTTTTTGAAAAACACCGTGCGGTCCGACCGTACCTCATCAACGATGAGAAACCACCGGAGGCAGAACGACACCAGGACAGCCAAACCCAGCAATTTTATGAACCGGCTCTGGGATGTATTTTGTGCGCCTCCTGCACAGCCTCATGTCCGATAACCCGAACCAATCCGGACTATCTGGGGCCGGCAGCCCTCCTGCGGGCTTTCCGCTACATTTTTGATTCACGGGATGCCGCTACCGATGAGCGGATCGAAAAAGTCGATTCCAGGGACGGGATCTGGGGCTGCAAATCCCTGTGGTGGTGTACGGATGTATGTCCCAAGGGCATACCGGTAACCAAGTGCATGGCCCAGATCAAGCGGGTGATCAAGCAGAAGGAGAGAGCCAAGAGTTAAAATTCAATTAGGGATTGGGGAGACCATTATGTTCCAACTTAAACCGTTGTCCAAGGACGCCGTTCCGGCGGCTCTTGAAAAAGCATCCTGCTACCGCTACCTTAACGAACCTGCCGAAGCGGAAAGTATCTGTTTGGATATTCTGGAGGTAGAGCCGGACCATCAACAGGCGGTGATCACGCTGATTCTTGCATTGACCGATCAATTTGATCGAGACCTGGCCAAAACATTTCCCAGAGCCCGGGAGGCTGTGAAGCGACTGGCAGATGAATATTGCCGGATCTATTACCGCGGTATTATCTGTGAGCGCCGCGCAAAAGTCCATTTTGAACGCGGCGGGCCGGGGTCCGGGCATCTCGCCTACGATTGGTTCAGACAGGCCATGGAGGCTTACGAGAAAGCCATCGACAAGCGACTGGCCGGTAACGATGACGCCATATTGAGGTGGAATGCCTGTGCCAGAGCGCTTATGAACAACCCGGTTTTGAAACCGGCGGAACGGGAAACCAGAGAATTCATGCTGGAATAGATGAGGAAAGGTAGCAAGGTTCAAGGTTCAGGGTTCCAGGGTTCAGGGGTTCGAAGGTCCAGAGTTTAGGGTTCAGAGGTTTTGGGTTCTAAGGTCTAAGGGTTCAGCCCTGCTGGTGATAACGCATCGGCCAGTCAAATTAAAAAAAATAACGTCCAACATTGAACGTTGAACGTCCAACTTCGAATATTGTATTCTTTCATTTTAAAAAGGAGTAACAGGTGACGCCTGTATTGTTTCAGCAAATCTACCTCTGGACATTTTCTGATTCGTTCATTTCATAAAGTCAGTAAAGTGAAGCGTCATCCATATTGGACGTTGAAAGTTGGACGTTCGACCTGCCCGCAATGCCTTATAACGGCTGTCAGATTGCCTCTGACATTGAGCTTTTAGCGCAGTAATAAGGTCAATGGAACTCAATGTGCATGGCAGGCGGGTGTTCGACGGTCAATTTTTTCACGGTTTTGGTCAGACAAAGTTTCAAATGACTCCGCCGCCGAGACCGAGCATTGATCCTGTACTTGAACGGCAACCCTGAACGTTGAACGGTGAACCTCTGAACCTCAACCGATGGGAACCTCTGAACCTCACCAATTAAAAGGAGGTCGTATGACGTCTAAAAATCCTTTGGCGGGATTTAAATTTTTTGAAAACGTTCAACCGGATGCCCTGGAAGCGATCAGCAGTACGGGAGAGATTATGGAATTTGCCGCCGGTGAGGTTATTTTTCGCTTTAGCGAACCGGCAACCCATCTGTACGGGCTAATCGAAGGAGAAGTTGCCCTGAATGTTATCTACACGGATAAAGTACTGAAAACTCAAATTGAATTTGAAGAAGCAATTCAGGCCCATATTGTTGAGGAAGAAAAATCAATAGTCGTCGATACCGTTCAGCCAGGTCAGGTATTCGGATGGGCATCGGTGGTTGGAGACGACCGACGTACTGTTACCGCCAGATGCAGTGAGGATTGCCGGTTGATTGCCCTTCCGGCATCTGAATTGAAGAAAATGTTCGAGGAGGACAACACTCTGGGTTACATCGTGATGACGAAAATGGGGGAAATAATTTCCAAACGCCTTCAAAAAAGAACCGAGAAATTGATTGAAACCTGGGTGGAGGCTTTTGATGTTGATGAAATCTAAAAAATGACGAATGAAAATTGAAGATTGACGAATGTTGGAAGTCGCTTCGCTCAGTCATTTTTATCAAATCGATAGAATGCCTTACTTCGATATTCGACATTCAGTATTCGATATTCGATATTCGCTTTTCCAAAGTTTCTCTCTCGATCAGACCGGCTGTTTTTTAGCCGGAGGCCGCGCTTATATGAGACTACACTAATCGCCTGCGTCCCAGCGTTTCATCAGTTCCCGAAAAATAATCAATTTCTGTACATCCTGGGTGCCTTCGCCCAGAGATGAACCCCAGGTGTCCATGGGGTACTTGTGAACCGGATGCTCATGAACGACCGAGGCCGCGCCGAAAATATCTGCCGCCCAAAGGGTCACCTTCCGCGCAACTTCTACCGCCAGATACTTTGCCAGGGATGCCGCCTGGCGAAAGTTCTTTTCCCGTTCCATCTGCCAGCACGCTTTCCAGATCATGAGGCGGGCGGATTCTATTTCGGCGTAGAATTTTGATATTTCAAATGCCTTGGCTTGAAATTCCGTTATCGGTCGGCCAAATATTTTGCGTTTGCGCATGTGATTGACGGCCAGGTTGAAGGCGCCGACTGCACCTCCCAGCGTTAAAGCCGCGATCGGCACCCGGCTGCGGGTAAAAATCTCAAGCACCTGCTGCAGACCCCGGCCCCGGACTCCCAGAAGATGGCCATCCGGCACGAAAACGGTATCGAATTTGAGCCGGGTCAGATCCGATGGTATCCAAACCTGTTTGTTCAGTTTGGTTCGGCGAATGTTTTCCTGGTTTAGATTCACCAGATACATGGACAGGCGATTGTTTCTGGCGGCCTGAGGGTCCGATACGGCGGTAATGACACCCAGATCGGCGACGAAGCCGTTGGTTACGTAAGCTTTGGTGCCGTTCAGGATCCAGCCGCCGTCGGCTTTTTCAGCGGTCATGGAAATGCCGGCGACGTCGCTTCCCGCCAAATTCTCGGTATTGCCCAGACACATAACTGAACTGCCCCGGGTTGCCGCTTTGCCGTAGGCCTGATGGTGATCCCGGGAGCCAAACAAATATAACCCCATCAACCCCAAATCAACATGGGCCAGTGCGGCAATCGCGACTCCCGGCGAGACAATTGCGAGTTCTTCGGCAACCAGGGCTTCCATCAAGGTCGATTCGCCCTGGATTTGCCCGTCCTTAAACTTCAGCCCATACCATCCGTTTTCTCCCATTTGCTGAAAAAAAGCCCGGGGTATTGCTCCCTGGCGGTTCCAGGATCTCAGATTGGGTATAATTCTGCTGTTGATGTAGTCCTTGAATCGAGAAAGGCTGTTGGTCAACTCGTTTGGAATGGCAAAATCCATTGTCGGCTCCCAGTGGAAAAGTTTAGACAAAAAAATAAAACAGACTCGATGGAAAACAAGGATACTGCATATTTCAATGTAAAATACATGCTTTACCCTATTTACAAGCCCGATGGTTCTGTTAAAACTATATCCATAATTTAGCCAAAATATCCGTCACCAACACAGATAAATGGATCAATCACATAGTTCTTATTCTCCAGCAGGGCCAAAGTGAACCTGATGGTACTGGTGCGCTTTGAAAAGTATATAAATTTCAACTTATTGTGCTGGAATTTGATACGCTGACCCTTAACATTTTTGGCCTTAACGGGTGACAAAGGAGAATGGTAATGAAGGATCTGATCGAACGAATCGCCCAGGCTCTTGTGGACAATCCTGAGGAAGTTATGGTGACAGCGATAGAAGGAAACCAGGCAACCGTATTAGAATTAAAGGTGGCGAAAGAGGACCTCGGTAAAATCATTGGAAAGCAAGGCCGCACCGCAAGATCGCTGCGTACCATTTTAGGCGCTGCATCAGCCAAGGTGAGAAAACGGGTGGTTTTGGAGATCGTCGAATAAGATCACCGTCGCTCCGGCTATCTCAACCAGCAATCAAGTCCAACTCGGCTGATGTTTTCTCCTGCAGAATTATCCCATTTTCAAAAAATTGGTTCTCTGAGCCAGGTCAGAGTAAATTGGCTTTGCCGTGAACCTGCATAGCGGAATGATGGAATACTGGAGTGTTGGCCTCCGGCTCGTAGAGAATATGCTGCCTACGCCTCGGAGAGAATAATGAGTTTAGCGGAATGAGATCTGATTTTACGATGATGGCACGGATCAGAAACAAAAATCAGACCTTTATCCGTTTTTGATTCCCAATATTCCATTATTCCAGCATTCCATCAACCCATCAAGTGTCACGGATTTTAAATCGATCCCATTCCATCAAACCCAAAATTTTTACCCCGTGAAATCTTTTTTTCCATTTCACTGGGGCCAGTATTCCATTACTCTCTCCGATCCGTAGGCTCTACCCTCCGGCCTGTAAGCCCTACTCTACGAGCCGGAGGCGGGGCTGGAAGCCAAGCCGGAGGCCAACACTCCATGGCCTTGATCTACGGCTTAGCCACTTGTCTCTGACCCCCGTAAAGAACACGGGATCAGCGACCGGCCCTGAAGACCAGTTTTTAGCAATCAAATAAAAAATAATAATATCAATTGGTTAGCTCGTATTTGGCTTGACTATAGCGGTTGCCATAAATATGTTTCTTTTGATCCGGGCTTTGAATGACAGCGTTTTCATTCGATAGGGCGGTTTTCCATCAAAGGGTGACAATCGCTGTAGCCCGAATTCGTCCGCATATTGCAACGTTGGGGAGTAGTATTCGGAATTGGTACCGCACTCAACAAATGTTCATCAAACACTCACTGACGAGGAATTGAGAGATGCCGCGAAGTGTTATCGATCTCCCCGAAAAAGTTGAATATCTTTCCATTCTAGATGAAAATGGCGCCGTGGATCCCGAACTCGAACCGGATATTTCGGACCGCTTCCTTCTCAAGCTCTATCGAACGATGCTGCTGGCGCGACGATTCGATGAACGACTCATGAATCTCCAGCGCCAGGGACGCATCGGTACGTTCCCACCGATCAGCGGACAGGAAGCGGCCCATCTTGGAACCACTGCCGTCCTGGAATCCTCGGACTGGTTTGTGCCGGCTTTCAGAGAGACAACCTCGGAGATCTGGCGCGGTCGATCTCTGGAGAGCATCATCATCTATTACAACGGCTTCGGCGAAGGAGCCTACATCCCTGAGGAGAGAAAGGATCTGCCGCTGTCCGTGCCGGTCGGTTCTCAAATTCTGCATGCCGTCGGTCTGGCATGGGCAGTCAAATACCGCAAAACGGACCGGGCGGTGATAACCTACTTCGGGGATGGCGCGACCTCTCAGGGGGATTTTCATGAAGGGCTCAATTTTGCCGGCGTATTCCAGGTTCCTGCCATATTTGTCTGTCAAAACAATCATTGGGCAATTTCCATCCCGATTAACAAACAGACCCGATCCCGGACGATTGCCCAGAAAGCCCTGGCCTATGGGATTCCGGGCATTCAGATTGATGGAAACGATATCCTGGCGGCTTACGCGGCCGGTCAAGAGGCCCTCGAGCGGGCCCGCTCGGGTGACGGCCCGACCCTGATTGAGTGCGTGACATACCGGTTGACCGTACACACCACGGCCGATGACCCGCGCCGCTATCGCTCCGATGAGGAGGTGGAGGACTGGAAAAAGCGGGATCCGATCACCCGTTTTCAAAAATATCTAGTTGAAAAAAAATTGCTGTCAGCTGACAAAATTGAAGCAATCCAGACGGAGGTTCTGGGCGAGATCCAGACTGCGGTCGACAACGCCGAGGAACAAATGCAGAAAATGGGTGATCCAATGCACATGTTTGAACATGCCTATGCTGAGTTGCCGGCCGGTATTCGCAGCCAAAAAGCGGAATTTGCCAGAGAACTGGCAGAGATGAAAGGGGAGAGCCGTTAATGGCTAAGATGACAATGATCCAGGCTTTGAATCTGGCTTTGCGGCAGGAAATGGCCAGGGATGACAGCGTTATCGTTCTGGGCGAGGACGTCGGCGTTGACGGGGGTGTTTTCCGTGCAACCGATGGGCTGATCAATCAATTCGGCGAGGAAAGAGTACTGGATACGCCCCTGGCCGAATCCGGTATCGCCGGCATGTCCATCGGAATGGCCCTGTACGGGCTCAGGCCGGTTTGTGAAATTCAATTTTCAGGATTCAGCTATCAAACCTTCCACCAGATCGAAAACCATGCCGCCCGTTTTCGCTGGCGATCACAGGGGCGATACCACATCCCCATGGTGCTTCGAACCCCTTACGGCGGTGGCGTGCGAGCGCTTGAACATCATTCCGAAAGCCGTGAAGCTTATTGGGCGCACACACCGGGCCTCAAAATGGTGATTCCGTCCGGACCGCGCAACGCTCGCGCACTGCTGATCAGTGCCATCAGGGATCCGGATCCGGTTATATTCTACGAATCCAAGGCGCTTTACCGTTCGTTTCGGGAAGAGGTCCCCGAGGAAGAAGAAACCCTGCCGATCGGCAGCTCGTCAGTCGTTCGAGAGGGTCGGGATTTGACCTTGATTTCATACGGCGCCATGATGCGCCCGACCCTTGAGGCGGCATCCATGCTGAAAGAAAAGGATGGTGTTGATGCCGAAGTGATCGATCTGCTGACGGTCTCGCCGCTGGATGATGAACTGTTTGTCCAGTCGGTTACTAAGACCGGACGGGCGGTCGTCATTCATGAAGCACCGCGCAGCTTCGGCCCCGGAGCTGAAATCGTCAGCCGGATAATGGAGAAGGCCTTTTACTACCTTGAGGCCCCTATCGAGCGGGTGACCGGATATGACGTCATCATACCCATGTTCAGTCGGGAGAATGCCTACATTCCCGATGCGCAGCGGATTCTGCGCGCAGCTAGAAAATTGACGAATGACTAATGAATATTGAAAAATTGAGGAATTCTGTCGATAAAATATAGTTCCAATTAGAGATACAATTAAAGATAAATTAATTCCGGAACTACTTTCTGGGTGTATGTCCGGTGGGAAATTATAATGACAGAATACCATCATTAGTCATTTGTCAATATTCAATATTCATTCCCAAAAGGAGGAAATAGTGTCCAGGTCGTTTAAACTTCCGGATCTTGGAGAAGGCATTCATGAAGGAGAAGTTCTGGCAGTGCTGGTCGAGGTCGGTCAGGAGATCAAAGAGGGCGATATCATCCTCGAGATCGAGACCGATAAGGCGGCGGTAGAGATCCCATCGCCGTTCGACGGCCGCGTCCTGGAAATCATGGTCGCAGCGGGTGATGTCGTCAATGTCGGCGACGTCATGATGACGTTCTCGGGGGATGCAGACGCGCCTGCAATTGAACCGGAACCATCCGTCGAGAAACCGCCGATAACACCGCGCGAAATCGCTTCCGGCACGACACCTCCTTTGACGTCTACAAGCGGTCCGGTACCGGCCTCGCCGGCAACCCGGCGGTTGGCCCGGGAACTCGGGGTTGATCTGCATCTTGTGAAACCATCCGGACCGGCCGGACTGGTGACGGCCGACGATGTTCGTGAATTTGCATCAGCCGACCGCTCCCCTGATGCGGCTCCCGCACTAATGCCGGCCGCCATGCCGGTGTCGCCGTCTGTGGATGTCGCGGTACCGCCCCTGCCGGATTTCAGCAAGTGGGGCCAAATCGAGCGGGTTCCCTTCCGCTCCATCCGGCGGGCCACAGCCAGGCAGATGTCTCTGGCCTGGTCTCAGATTCCCCACGTCAACAGTCAGGATGTCGTCGATGTGACGCGGCTGGAGGCCTTTCGCCAGAAGCATAAAGGCGACCTTGAGGCCCTGGGCGGCAAATTGACCATCACCGTGTTTGCACTGAAGGCCGTCGCCACCGCTTTGAAAACCTATCCCAATTTCAACGCGACCCTGGATACAGCCAACAACGAGATCGTCATCAAGCACTATTATCATGTTGGTGTCGCCGTAAATACGGATAATGGATTAATCGTACCGGTGATAAAAGATGTGGATCGAAAGAGCATCAAAGAACTCGCCATCGAATTGACCGATCTGGTGCGGCGCACCCGGGAGCGCAAGGCAACCGTCGAGGAAATGCAGGGCGGTTCCTTTACGATTACCAATGCCGGTGCCATGGGCGGCGGATTTTTTGCGCCGATCATCAACTACCCGGAAGTGGCCATTCTGGGGATGGGGCAGGCCCGCATGCAGCCGGTTGTGCGGGAACAGGAGAAGGGCGAGTACATCATCGTGCCGCGCCTGATAATGCCGGTCGTTTTATGTATCGATCACCGGGTGCTGGATGGCGCCGACTCCATTCGGTTTCTCAAGATCCTGGTCGACACCCTCGAGGATCCGGATGAGTTATTGATGAGTATGGTATAGAAAACAAAATCCGAAATCCGAATTTCGAAATTCGAAACAATTTCAAAAAACAAAAAACCAAATGACCGAAACAGCGGATTGACGTTACCTTTCTTACTATTTTTTAGGTTTTGAGCATTTAAACATTAGAATTTATAGTTTGTTTCGGATTTCGGATTTCGTGCTTCGAATTTGAGCCTATGAGAAATAAAGGAAGCTTTGAATCGATGAAGCTGTATTTAATATTTGTATGGGTATAGGAGGGCACCAATAAGTGGTTATGGGAGAGTTGATGCAGGAGACGGAGCTGGCGGTGATCGGAAGCGGGCCGGCAGGATATGCGGCGGCTTTTCGGGCTGCTGACCTGGGCATGGACGTGACCATGATCGATACGGCGCGACGTCCCGGCGGGGTGTGTCTGTTCAAAGGGTGTATTCCCTCTAAAACATTTCTACACCTGGCAGAACTTATTCAAGATGCCGAAAAAGCCACATCAATGGGCGTAAACTTTGGCAAACCGGTAATCGACCTGGAAGGTCTGCGAAACTGGAAAGCAAGCGTAATTGATAAAATGGCCGGTGGTCTGGTCAATCTCGGTGAGCGCAGAGGGGTGCAGCCTGTCACCGGCCGGGCCGAATTCGAAAGCTCCGATGTTATCCGACTTCACGATTCGGAAATCAGCCGCATAAAGTTCCGCCACGCCATCATTGCCACGGGATCCCGGGCCATCCCGTTCCCCGGAACGGCGTTTACGGCTAAGGGCCGGATCATGAGCTCAGCCGGTGCGCTGGAACTGGTTGATATTCCCAACAGGTTGCTGGTGCTGGGGGGCGGCTATGTCGGACTGGAATTGGGCAGCGTTTATGCCGCACTCGGAAGCCGGGTCACCCTGGTCGAATTCATGGACCGGCTGCTGCCGGGCGTTGATCAGGACCTGGTGCGGCCCTTGACCAAAAAGCTTAGCGGTATATTTGAATCGATTCATTTGTCCACCAAAGTGGTCGACCTGGCAGAGAAAGAAACCGGGGTTGATGTTCTGCTTGAAGGGGATATTGAAAATACCCATCAGATCTTTGACCGGGTTCTGGTTGCCATCGGCCGCCGTCCGACATCGCAGAATATTGGTTTGGAAAATACCCGCGTAAAGACCGACGACAACGGTTTTATTATTGTCGATGATCGGATGCGCACGGCCGATGAGAACTTATACGCCGTTGGAGATGTGGCCGGCGGTATGATGCTGGCTCACAAGGCAACCCGGGAAGGCAAAATTGCGGCCGAAGTCATTGCCGGCCAGCCCTCGGCTTTTGATTCCCGGGCCATACCGGCCGTCGTTTACACCGATCCCCAGATTGCCTGGTGCGGTTTGACCGAGGAAGAGGCCCGCCGCGAAAACCGGTCGATCGCGGTTCAGCGGTTTCCGTGGAAATTCTCGGGTCGGGCTGCCACAATTGGGGCGCCCGAGGGATTGACGAAAATAATCGCCGATCCGGACAATGGACGGATTCTGGGTGTGGGCATTACCGGTCGGGACTGCGAGGGGCTGATTGCGGAGGGTGTGCTGGCGGTCGAGATGGGCGCTCTGGCGGAAGATGTGGCATTGAGTATTCATCCCCATCCGACGTTATCTGAAACGGAAGCCGAGGCGGCAGAGCTTTTTCTGGGAACGGCGACGCACATCCTTAATAAATGAAGATTGACGATTGAAGAATGAAGAATGAAAAAAATGACTACTGACGAATGACAAATGAATAATTTTGGAATCGCTTCGCTCTGTCTTATATTACCTACTGTTGGCACTTCTATCCTAAAGAAACGGCCAGTCTGGACAAAAAAGAAACTACCATTTTGGATGTGGGAGCGGTTTGTAACCGCGAGGGACCCGGTTTAAGTTAGCCCGCTAATCGTGGAAACCCCGCTAAAAAGCAACGGGATGCAAGCCCAATCCACTCCCACACACCATTAACCTCGGAAAAAATCCTTATTGGAATGGAGTAGTTCATATCAGTGAAATTTAGTAGACTAGATTCTCAATTTTTTTTATGCATTTAATGAGAAATAACCGCCGTCATGTGAGTTCTATAGGAAAAAAGCGCAGATTCTATATTGTGATTCTTTCGTGTGTTCGTGATTGATTTTTCTTTTTATTCCGGCCCGTCCGTAACAGCCCGGATATGTTGGACTTAACTTTTAATCGTGCAGGCGAAAAATGAAAACTGATTTAGATAAATCCAAAGATGAACTTTTACAGGAAATTGATTATCTTCGCCGAAAAGCAGCCGAAGCGGATAATTTGCGGCGGCGAATGGAAGATTTGCAAAAGACCTGTGATGAGTACAAAGTAAGCTTTGAGGCTCGAACCGCAGAGTACACCAAAGAATGTGACGTTCGGGATCAAACTGAAGAAGCCCTGCGGATGGCGGAGATGATCGTTGACCGCAGTCCGGTGATTCTTTTTCGACGGCTGGCCGGGGAAAATCCCCGGCTGGAGTACGTTTCGGAGAATATTCGACAATTCGGGTATACGGCGGAGCAGTTTCTAAATGGCGAAATGGCCTTCAGAGATGTCGTCCATCCTGACGATATGGAGCGCTTAGGTCGAGAAGTCGGAGAATATGCCGAAGCCGACGTGGAAGAATATACCCAGTACTACCGATGTCTGACCAAAACCGGCGAGGTACGCTGGGTAGAAGACCAGACCTCGGTGGTGCGTGATGAGAACGGTGTCAAAACCCACAACCAGGGCATCCTGGTCGATATTACCGAGCGCAAGCTGGCGGAGGATGCCCTGCGCAAAAGCGAAGAGAAATTTAGACGCATAGTCGGTACGGCTGCCGAAGGCTTCATTTTAATGGATGAAGATCTGGTGATATTTGAAGTCAATGATGCCTATTGCAAAATGCTGGGGTATTCGCGCGAAGAAATCATCGGCAAACGGCCCATTGATCTGGCGACTCCGGAATTCAGACAATTTATCGTCGGCAATAAAGATCGTATTCTGGCCAAGGAATATCGAGAGTTCGAAGGCAGCGTGGTGGCCAAAGACGGCCGCCATGTCCCGATACTGGTGCATGGCAACACCCTCAGGGATGACCAAGGAGAGGTGATCGGCAACATGGCCTTCGTAACGGACATGACCGAGCATAAAAAGGCTCTGGCTCTGGCCAGCGAGGTTCAGAAAAGCCTTCTGCCCCAGGACTCGCCGCGGGTAAAAGGTCTGGATGTCGCCGGCCGCAATGTTTCCTGCGACGAAATCGGCGGAGATTACTTCGATTTCATCTGGCGCAGAGGGTCCCGCAAAGAACCGTTCAATGTCGTGGTGGGCGATATATCCGGACACGGGGTGGATTCGGCCCTGCTCATGACGACTGCCCGCGCATTTCTGAGGATGCGTGCTTCTCAACCCGGATCCATATCCGACATCGTCTCCGCCATGAATCGCCATTTAACCCAGGATGTCCTTGAAACCGGCCGGTTTATGACGTTGTTCTATTTAAGCATTGATCCGGCGCAAAAACGCGTGGATTGGGTGCGCGCCGGCCATGATCCAGCCCTGGTTTACGATCCGCGCCGGGATGAATTCGAAGAGTTGATGGGCAACGGTATTGCACTGGGCGTTGACGACGAAGTCAACTATGAGGAAAATCAAAAGGGCGGCCTGGTAAACGGACAAATCATCGCGGTTGGAACCGATGGCATCTGGGAGGCAGCCAGCCGCGACGGCGATATGTTCGGTAAAGACCGGCTGCGCGATATCATTCGAAAAAACGCCGACAGAAATGCGAGCGACATATTGAGCGCAGTCTATGATGAACTCAACCGTTTTACCCTGGGCAGGAAATCGGACGATGATATTACGCTGGTGATTATAAAGGTCGATGGACTGGATTAAGTTGATTGCCTTCTTATCGGTGGGCAGAGATGATTCTTCAACTTTGTTGGAAAAATCGCAGGTTTGACAATCTTTTGCTTACCAGCTGCGAAAATAACCCTGTCGACAACTATCAGTTGGAAGTCGTGTCGCCATATAATCGAATACACTCAGGAAAATCGATATCAATTTTTCGTACCGGGTGATTCTGCAGGAATTGGTTCCGCACCTCATTATTATCCCCCCAACTCGTGCAGCAACATGCAATAGGCCCGCTGTCCCAGCTCAAAGCTTCTAAGGCGGAAAAACTCATCCGGTGCGTGAATGTTCTCATCCTTCAAGCTGAATGCGAAATTCACCGTGTGGGCCCCCAAGGCGCTGAGTAGAATACCGCAAACGGGAATGGTGAACCCCTTCCGGATATAATACGGATCTTTCCCGTACAGCGCTTTAAGCACGGCAACGGCAGCCTTGTTTCCGGCGTGATCCAGCGGTATCAGGTATGGATCCGCTTTGCTTTCAACAGGCTTCACTTCCACCGCAATCCCGGTTGGGGCATACCTTTTCACATGAGCGACAAGGCGGTCGGCGATTTTGCCCGGATCCTGATCCGGCACCAGGCGACAGCTGATTTTGGCGTGCGCTTCACTGGGGATGACCGTCTTCAGGCCCTCGCCCTGAAAGCCTCCCCAAATTCCGTTGACATCCAGGGTGGGTCTTACCCACATTCGCTCGTGCGTGGTGAATCCGGGCTCCCCGGCTGTCTCGGGAATGCCGATCTCTTCTTTGAATTCTTGCTCCGAATACGGAATCTCGGCGATCTGCGCCCGCTCCGATTCGGACAATGCGCGAACAGAATCATAAAAACCTTCCACCAGAATCTTCCCCTCCGAATCTCTCATGGAATCGATAATCCTGGCCAAGCCGTGAATCGGGTTCAAGAAGGTTCCACCATAGGAACCGGAGTGAACATCTCGCCTGGCCGTCCGGACATCGATCTGAACGGCACACAGTCCCCTGAGACCGACGGTCAGTTGCGGTTGATCCTGATCCCACTGCCCGCCGTCCGCACTGATCACCATGTCACAGGCAAAAAGGTCCTTGTGGCCGGGCAGGAATTCCGGCATTTGGGGAGATCCAATCTCCTCTTGACCTTCGAAAAAGAACTTTAGATTGACCGGTAAACTCCCTTCGGTTTGGAGTAAGGCTTCAACTGCGAGGATGGTTAAAAACAGATTTCCTTTGTTGTCGGATGCCCCGCGCGCATAGATACAGTTATCCTTTACGATGGGATCAAAAGGTGGATTCGTCCATAAATCGATCGGGTCAACCGGTTGTACGTCAAAATGCCCATAGATCATGACAACGGGTTTGTCGGGGGCATGCAGCCAATCTCCATAAACCACCGGATGACCTCCCGTGGACAGCACCTGTACATTTTCAATGTCCGCTGCTCTGAGCCTGCCGGCCACCCATTCGGCGGCCTGTTTGACGTCTTCAGCATGTTCGGGGAGGCTGGAAATGCTCGGAAATCGAAGAAACTGCTTCAACTCATCTATAAATCGCGGTTGGTTTTCATTTAAAAAGGCTTCCCAGGAAGGCATTGTTTGTCTCTCCTTTTTATTAAAGGTTGAGAACAATAATTTTATGGCACCACATCAATGACACACCATATATTAAAAATCGAGCAGCTGATGAATAGACATGGTTATTACTATTAATTTCAGCCAATCGACTGATTCTACAGGACAACCTATTTATTTGCTTTGTGATAAAAACACCTTAAACACATCAACGTTATCGCCTACTTTTTGATAACCGCCGGACCGTTGCAAACCTTATCATTTCGCGTTATATCTCTAAGAGTGTTCTGAACTTTGTTTGAAAATAACAGAGACCGGAGATTCATAATGGCTGATGAACCCATTGCCACCATGCAGAAAGCTTTTTCTTTTAACATGGACAAGGACAAATACGGCACCATTGCCGAGATAGGGGCCGGTCAGGAGGTATCCCGGTTTTTTTTCAGGGCCGGGGGTGCCGCCGGAACCATCGCAAAAACCATTTCCGCTTACGATATGGACTTCAGCGATGCCATTTACGGCGAAGAGGAGGACAAACGATATGTCACAGAGAACCGGGTAAAGAAAATGCTCGACAAGGAATTCCGCCTCGTGCTGGAAAGGGTCGGGGATAAACGTCCCGAGAAATCCACCTATTTTGCCTTTGCCGATACGATTACCGCCAAAAGCTACAGCCAGAGGGGTGAGTGCCATGGCTGGCTGGGGATCAAGCTCCAACTTTTTCCGGGGGCGGCACCCTGCGAAATTCTCCTACACGTGAGAATGCTGGATGAGAGCAATCTGATGCAGCAGGAAGCTGTGGGCATCCTGGGTGTCAACCTGATCTACGGGGCATTCAATTATTACACCGACATCGAAAGACTCATTCGCTCAATTGGGGACAATCTGGAATGGGGTCGACTGGAAATAGATTTAATTCGCTTTACCGGTCCGTATTTTGAAGATGTGGATAACCGCCTGATGGCGCTAAAGCTGGTCGAGATGGAGCTGTCCGATGCGGTGGTCTTTGCGTCCGACCGTAAAACCCTGGTGCATCCATCCGAACTGTTTTACAGACGGGATCTGATGATCATGCGCAGCATGTTCAAGCCGGTTACGAATGTCAGCATCGATATGATGAATGCCGGAATAGAGATTTTTTTGCGCACCCCTGGTGTGAACGTAGAGATGGCCATGGCAGTTCCGGAAATTTCCATTGCGGAGATGCGCAAGCTGGGTACATTCGACATGCAGGATATTTTAGACCGGGTGGACTGCTTGAACCTGTTGAACTACCCCGTCATCGTATCCAACTACCTGCGGTTTTTTCGGGTCAGAGCGTATTTGAGCCGCTACACAAAAGGAAAGGTGGCCTTTATACTTGGAATTCCCAATCTGACCACTCTATTTGACGCTGACTATTACAGAGGGTTGAAAGGCGGCATTCTCCGTGCCTTCGCCTTGCTCTTCGATCGGGATACCCTGTTGTTTGTCTATCCCATGCGCAGCCCGGACGATCCCGCGCAGATTATTACGGCCGAAACATTTCCAGTGCCCGAGCCCCTTAAATTCTTCTACTATTATCTACAGGCCAACAACATGATTCTTCCGGTTGAAAGGTACAACGATGCCAACATGCATATCTGGCCGGAAGACATACTCAAACAAATCAAAATAGGCCGCGGTGAGTGGGAGGCCAGCGTCCCCGAGATAGTGGCCGAGGAAATCATCCGCAGAGGTTTGTTCGGTTTCGATACCGGATGATAGCGGCCCTAAATGAGCGAAAAACGCTCATTTAGGCATTATTTGCCATTAGCCAAACTATCAAATTTTGTCCGATTCATTCAGATACTTTTTGAATACTTTTAATCCACGTTACAATCAATCGGTATTTATTTTGTATTTGTTTAGGCTCCGTTGATCTACATTGAGAGCCGAGTTCCTGGCCGCATTTCAGGCCAACGGCTGGGCTGCATGCCCTCCGTTGCCTTTATGACGAAGGGGGGACACCTGAAACCTCTACCGTTCTAACCTCTGTTTGCGAAAACCCCTCCTGAACCTTTGAACCTATTAACCTTGAACCCCAAAACTGCCTTAATTGACCTAAGTCAATGTGTACCGGCCAATAAATTGCTATTGATTAGGGTGAGCTCCATTGAAATTTTACCGCAAAAACTGCGAAAAAGGAGATTCACCATGTGCCAGAGCTATAAAATCACCTGTGCCTGCAATCAAAATACGGCTGAAATATTTTTCGGGAAAATGGTCTTGAATGAAACGGCGATCGAAGATCTCTACTGCCCTCACTGCAGCCGAAATGTGGATGCCGATCGGGTGGACCGGGTGTGGGATAACGGCTGGGTGCTGGAGATGAATATGGACGTTGTTCTGCAGTACGCGGGTTCGTTGGGCATGTCGCCTCAGGAAATAACCGCAGAGCGGGTATTCGACGACGGTTATGCCACCTGGGTCGGAATCACGCCGGATGATACCAAACGCCGGAATCAGGAACGCGATGAAATCTTCAGGTTGGCCAAAACCGATATCCTTGCCTACTATCAGGCTATTAAGGAGTGGGGCTTAAATCGCGAGCAGCGGTTCAGCGACGAGGGATGGCGCAAGATGAAGCGTACACAATAGCATCGCACCACTTAGTGTGCCATTCTCTTGACACATATCCGTTTTTCAGATATTAAACAGATCATATCGTGACGTCGACAGCCGATCCGACTGCGGATTCCCACAGACTTCGAACGCTTGCTGTGCGCTAAGCGAACATTTCTACCTCATCTCCGCCACTCATGACATATTCGTACATCTTTTCTGACGATAGGCGTGTAGTCATTTTTTGCTAACCGGTCAAGGAAGGAGGACGATTATGGCCATCAAAGTATTCATTAAACGAAAGGTCCCGAAAGAAAAGGAAAGAGAGCTATTTAAATGCATTCGGGAAATTAGACGTCAAGTACCTCAACAACCTGGCTATATCTCGGGCGAGTACTTGAAATCGATCGACGAGAGCAATGAAATCGCTACCATAAGTTCCTGGTTTTCCGTCGAGGACTGGTATGCCTGGTTTGACAGTAACAATCGAAAAGCGATTCAGGCTAAAATCGATGCTATTCCTGGAGTTACGACCGAATACCGTATTTACCGTTACATAAAGACCCGCTAATTTAGCCGCCCCGGTCAATAGCATTTACGGTAAAAATGGAATAAAAACGATAGAATTCAACAATTCTTCAATCTTCAATTTTCAATTTGCAATCCCATCCAGGTGTCCGGTTTCGCACCAGGTTTCAAGCACCCAGCGGGGGGTGCTGTAGAAGATGCCGTGGGAAACGATCGTCAAACTGGCGTTGGCGGCAATAAAGCAGCGCGGGTGCGCCAGGGAAAGGCCTGATATATAGCGGAAGATGCTGTCCAGAACACCGCCGTGGGCCACTACGGCGATTGTGGTTTCGCATCGCTGCTGCAATACTTCTTCAAAAAACGCAATATTACGCCGGTAATGCTGGCGGTGGGTTTCGCCCTCAGGCGGCAGGTAGTCCGGATCGCCCTTTTTCAGTTGGTCCAGCACATCGGAATGCTCCTGCATTATTTCATCAACGGTCAACCCCTCCAGCACACCGTAATTTCTTTCCCGCAAGCGGCTGTCAAGTTCCACCGAATGCCCGGTGAAATTGGTAATGATGGCTGCGGTCTCCCGGGTTCTTCCGAGGTCGCTGCTGATCATGCCATCGAATTTCATGTTTTTCATGCGTTTACCGAGGGCCGCAACCTGGCGACGACCGGTTTCATTCAGCGGGCTGTCCTCATGTCCTTGAAAGCGCTGTTCGGCATTCCACACGGTCTCACCGTGGCGAATTATCAGAAGCGTCGTTTTGGGCTGGGTTGTCATCCTGGATAATTCCCTTCCTCAATCCAATATGTCGTATTTTTCGGAGCGGCTTCATTCGGATTTTAATTTGAGTCGGATCGGCCCCTTGAATTTGGACGGATCGACAATTTTTCCGCCTTGTAAGATGTCGATTTTTCCCTGGTGAACCAATCTGCGGGCCGCCCTGCGAGCCGGTTCCATTAGGGAGCGCCATTGGCTTTCATCGCTGCCCAGATTCCTGGCAGCCTCGCTGGGACAGATGCTGGCCCCCGATTGTCGGGATCGCAGCAATTGCAATATTGTCGATTCGAGTTTTCGATCAATTCCCTTAAGTCCCCCTGAACGACAGGCCTTTGAGCAATATTTAACTTCATGCCAGTTGCGTTCCCATTTCTTGCGCCACTGAAATTCGCGCCCACAAACAATGCAGATTTTAATCGGCTTTACCATATGAAATTGGAAAATAAGGCTTATTTTTAAAATTTTAAGGGAAATTGTCACTTTATCACAAAATAATCGCATCTTCTGAATTGATGGCTTTAAAGAACCAGAAAGACGCTCTTCTTCAAAATTCCGGGATTGAAAAGGTGGTCATTGTCGGTGCCGGGCCGGTAGGCCTCGTGGCCTCTCTGCTGCTGAGCAAATACCGGATCCGGCACCTGCTGGTTGAACAAATGAGCGAGCCCGACAATCATCCCCAGGCGCATTTTATCAATCGCCGGAGTATGGAAATCCTGCGGGAACTGGGTGGCCTCGACCGGTTGATTCTTACCAGGAGCGCACCGGCCAATGAATGGCGCCGCTTTGTCTATTGCACCGGACTTTCCGATTTGCCCGCATTGGATGGTCGGGGAGCGGATTCGGCCGCTTCGCTGCTCGGTATGGTGGATCACTTCGCCGACCTACCGGCCGAAGATTTCAGCCCGGTACAGGTGACGCACTTTCCCCAGCACGATTTTGTGCGGGTGCTTCGCCGTTATGCCCAACAAAGTCAATTCTGTTCATTTGAAGAAGGGCAGCGGGCTGATATCCGGGAGGATGCGCAGCATGTCACCATCCACTTGACCAATCTGCAGACGGGCCATCAGCGGAAATTTCAGACGCACTTCGTCCTGGGCGCCGACGGCGCCCACAGTGCGATTCGCCAGCAGTCCGGGATTGAATTGATCGAGGATCATCCCGACCTGCAGCAATTGATCAATGTCCACTTTTTTAGCCCGGAGCTGGCCGATTGGCTTAAAGTGCGCATGCCGGCGATGCTTTATTTTGTTTATTCGACAGCCGTAGTCGGCGTGATTGTCTCTCACGCTTTGCATCGCGGAGAATTTGTCGCTCAAATTCCTTATTTCCCTCCCCATCAGCGCGCCGCAGATTTTGACGAAAATCGCTGTCGAATGCTGCTCGAAAACCTGGCCGGCAATCGTTTCGCTTTCAATATCAACAGCATAAGATCCTGGCGCATGGGAACCGGCTATGCATCGCGTTTCAGGTCTGAACTGGGGCGCTGCTTTTTGATTGGCGATGCCGCCCATCAGGTTACGCCGGCCGGCGGCTTTGGAATGAACACCGGCATTCAGGATGCGCATAATCTGGTCTGGAAAATCGCCCGGGTGTTAAATGGCGATCTTCCCTTTGGATCAAAAGCGGCGGAGCGTCTGCTGGAATCATATCAGGCGGAGCGAAAGCCCGTTGCCCGGCTGAACGCGGCGCTCAGTGTTTGGAATTTCAAGAAGACCCTGGGCGTATCCAGCGCCATTGGCTTGAATCTATTGGCAGCAAATTTCCTGAGCCGGTCCCTGGCGCTGATTCCAGGACCGGACTCCCTGAAGCGATCTCTTTTTCAGACGGGGATGCGCCTGGGGCTAAAGCAGATTGGCTGGCTGAAATCAAATCACTTCATCGCCCGGCTCAGACGTCGGGCGCTTGACCGGATTTTTCAGGATGCGAAACGGCGAACCCTGCAATTGCTTTTTCCCGGCCAGGACCTGGGATTTATTTATCGAGAAGGCAAATTGGATAATAGGGATAAACCGTTCGGGGAGCATTTGGACCCATTCGAATTTAAGCCGGGCCTGATTGTAGGCGGCCGAATGCCCCATTTTTGGATAGCCGCCACGGATGGTCAACGAATATCCGTACTGGATTTGCCGACATGCATGATGGCTGCGGATGGGAAGCCGCGCTACGTATTGCTGTCCGTTCATGACCGAGAGGCAACCAAAAAAGTAGATGGATTCGAATTCAGCGAATTTCAGCCAATGGTGAAGGTGACGATCAGCACCCGGGCGGATGCGGAATTGCCGGCAGATTACATCATTCAACAGAAAATTCCGGAAGGATTGCCGGAGTCATTTGGTGTTCTGATGCGACCGGACGGACACATCGCCTGGCTCCATGTGCCGGATTAAAACCGGGTTCGCCCCTATTTTTGCATTTAAGATTACGCCTGACTTATGAGTGTCTTGGGTAAAACCACGCTGTCACTGGCTGATGCTCGATACTGGTTGCAGGCCTCCGGCTCGTAGAGCCTACGCCTCGAAGAGATGCTTGATGTTTCTTGACGCCACCGAGGGTGTCATGCAGGTTATCGAGTATCCAGAATCCAGCATCAGTCTATTGATGGCAACTACTTTGCATAAAACAGTTATGCTGGTTTGATTGAAGTTACGCAGCGTTAGGGTAGCACCATCACATAAACCCAGCTGTTGACATCGGTGAAAAGATGATTTAGTTTAGTGCCATACTAAACCCTCCTGTGCGAGGCGCCATGCGATGACCGGTTACAATCCTCAAAAAATCAACTTCTCCGAATGCAGCCCTCTTATGCTCGAACCAGCCGAATGTGGGGGTTGGCGTGAGTAAGGTGATAATGGAACCGGCCTCTGATCAGAGCAAAGAAGAACTCGTTGCTCAATACAAACGAATACTTCAACGCTACATCAATCGACGACCATCCGGCGCCCGCATGAAAATCGCTGCGGAATTGAATAAAAACAAAAGCTTTGTGACCCAGATAACCAATCCTTCCTATTCCATACCGGTACCGGCCCGTCATTTAGATGTCATCTTCGACATCTGCCACTTTACCACCAAAGAGCGTGAAACCTTTTTAAAAGCCTATACCGCTGCCCATCCGAACTATCAATATCGGGTGGTGAAGCCGGGCGCGGCGCCGAAGGAAAGAGGGCGGCGAACGCTGTCAATTGAACTGCCGGTTCTTGAAGATTCAGTCAAGCAGCAGAAAATCGAGGCGATGATTAAAGCGTATGCTCAGGAGCTCTTTGAACTGGTGAATGGCCACGCATAACTGCTTTTTTGTTTTACAGGGAGATGCAGAAACCTCAAGTAAGGCAATTTTAACCACCTTGGGCAAGAAGAGCACGAAGAGGGGCGGTCAATTTATGATGTTCTTCCTTCGTGACCTTCATGTTCTTCGTGGTGAAAAAGTTTAAGATCGAACTCAACTTGAGCCTTCAGGATAATCGCAAAATAAAAAGAAAACATTCTTGACAGCCGATTTGGTTTAGCTTAGCAATAAACTAATTTTGTCTGCACCGTATAATAGAGGCGAAGGGGGATTTACTCATTTATCTAACCTTTAGTTGAAGGGAGGTAGTCAAATGAAAAGACTGAAAGTCGGAGTACTTGCGGGTATTTTAATCACGTTATTTGTTGTCGGCGCTGCGCATGCCAAAGACAAGTTCATCACCCTCGGCTGGGCTGCATGGGACCCGGCGAATGCTCTGGTTGAGTTGTCCAAGGACTTTACCAAGCAGACCGGGATCGAGGTCAAATTCGAATTTGTTCCCTGGACCAACTTCGCCGACCGCATGCTGAACGAACTCAACCAGGGCGGCAAAACGTTTGATGTGTTGATCGGCGATAGCCAGTGGATCGGGGGTGGCGCCGTATACGGGCATTACGTCAAGCTGAATGATTTCTTTGACAAGGAAGGCATCAGCATGGATGATTTTCTTGCTCCCACGGTATACGGATATTCGACCTGGCCCAAAGGCAGCCCCAATTATTATGCCTTGCCCGCCTTTGGCGATGCCAATGCCTGGGTTTACCGAAAGGACTGGTTTTCGAAGCCTGAACTTCAGGAGGAATTCAAGAAGAAATACGGCTATAAACTGGCTGCACCGAAAACGTGGACCCAGTTAATGGATATCGCCAAATTCTTCCAGGGCCGGACCATCGACGGGAAAAAGAGATATGGTGTTGCTATCTTTACCGAAAGAGGATCCGAAGGCATAACGATGGGGGTCACGTCCGCCATGTACGCCTGGAAATTTCAATACGAGGATCCCAAAAAGCCTTACCATATGGAAGGATTCGTCAACAGTCCGGAAGCCGTGGCGGCTCTCGAGTTCTATAAAGAGCTGTATGAATGCTGCACGCCACCGGGGCATTCCGATGCCTACATGGTTGCCAATCTGGATGCCTACGATTCGGGGCAGGTTGCGATGCAAATGAACTGGTACGCGTTTTTCCCCGGCATTAACAAATCCGAAAATGTCGGCTTTGGCAAGACCGGCTTTTTCTCCAATCCGGATCAATTGACTGCAGGAGCGACGTTGGGCGGGCAGGGCATGTCGGTCGTATCTTATTCGGATAAGAAAGATCTGGCACTCCAGTATATCAAATGGTTCGCCCAACCCGACGTGCAAAAGAAATGGTGGTCTTTGGGCGGCTATTCCTGCCACAAAGCGGTCCTGATGGATCCTGGATTCGCGAAATCCCAGCCTTATGCCCAGGGTTTTCTGGACTCGATGGGTAAGGTAAAGGATTTCTGGCAGGAGCCGACTTTCGTCGAATTGATGCTGCCGATGCAGAAGCGGGTCCATGATTACGTTGTGGGCAACAAGGGCACCGCCAAAGAGGCCCTCGATAAGCTAATCAAGGACTGGAAAGAAGTCTTCGAGGAGGAAGGCAAATACGATTAGGGAGGGATATTTGTTTCTGCCCAAAGAGCAGGTCCGGGCCAAGTTGCCCGGACTGCATTCCGAGGTCGCATTTAATAGATACAGTTTTTCACGAGCGCGGCCTCCAGCCGCAATCGTCGAGGCTGATCGGAAGAGAAACTAATGAACGTCCAACTTCGAACGTCCAACGTCCAACGTCGAATGAAGGAATTCTGTCTTGTTAAAAAGATTGAGCGAAGCGACTTCCACCATTCGTCAATCTTCAATCTTCATTCGTCATTCCAGGTGGTTTCATATAAGCGCGTTCTGAACCACGAAACCAGAGAGTCGGTTTTGCACCACCGTAAGAGGGTTCATTTCTAGTGATAAAGAGAATGAACAACAAACTGTTGAATATGTCGGATCGGGCGATTGCCTGGCTATTCACGGCGCCGACGCTCATTCTGCTCATCTTCATCAATATCTATCCCCTTATCTGGTCGGTTTACCTGTCTTTCACCAACTACAAGGCCAATCGACGCGGGGTTGAGATCGCCTGGGTCGGATTGAAGTGGTACAAAAAAATATTAACCGATGAAGATGTCTGGGCAAACTTGCAGGTTACGGCCCATTTTCTCTTTTGGACCATTCTGCTGCAGGGGCTCATTGGCCTCTCCCTTGCATTGCTTCTGAACAAAAAATTCAAGGGCCATGAAGTTTTCACCACGATCGTGGTTCTGCCGATGATGCTTTCACCGGCTGTGGTCGGCGTTTTTTGGACTTATATTTATCAGCCTCAAGCCGGCATTTTTAATTATATTGTTAATTTTTTTCACGACTTTGGCGAATTTACGATGATCGGCGATGTGGCTCTGGCACCGTGGAGCATTATCATTGTCGATACCTGGATCTGGTCTCCGTTTGTGATGTTGCTGTGCCTGGCCGGTTTAAGATCCATTCCGGATTATTTATACGAAGCCGCTGAGGTTGATCGCGCCAGCAAATGGCAACAGTTCATTCATATAACCCTGCCATCCGTACTTCCGTTTCTAATGCTGGCCATCCTTTTTCGCGGCATTGAAAATTTTAAAATGTTTGACATGGTCAACGAGCTGACCGGGGGTGGGCCCGGCTCGGTGACCGAGCTGGCGTCCATTCATTTAAAAAGAGCGGCATTTGAAAAGTGGCGAACCGGATACAGCTCTGCTTTCGCCGTTATTCTTTTTGTGACTGTATTTGGTGCCGGGAATATATACGTTAAATTTCTAAATCGAATAAAAGAGAAATGATCTATGCCAACAGCGCCTGACACATCCAGGTCACCGCTTGAACCTTCGTCACGAAGCAAAAAAATAGCTGCTTTCCTGATCGTTTTATATGTTCTGGTCACGATCATTCCGTTGCTCCTAATTGTGACAACCGCGTTTAAAAGTGTTCCCGATGCGATTTTCTATCCGCCCAAGATCGTATTCGAACCATCTCTGGAGGGTTTTGTTAACCTGTTCACCCAGAGAACGCGCCAGCCAAAGGAGTATTTGGCATCGTTGCCGCCGCCGACGAAATGGTACGAAAAAATTGTCCGCAAAAGACAAATGGTCATTGCCGGCCCGTCGCGGTTTTTTCATCGATTTGTGAATTCAATTGCAATCGGATTTGGGGCTACTTTTTTTTCGGTTTTTTTTGGAACCCTGGCGGCATACGGGTTTTCGAGATTTAAAATTCCGGCCAAAGACGATTTGCTGTTCTTTATTTTATCGACACGCATGTTTCCGCCGATTGCTGCCGCTGTTCCCATTTTTTTAATGTACCGCACCCTTGGTTTGAATGACACCTATCTGGGGATGATCATGCTCTATACGGTCGTCAATTTGAGTCTGTCGGTCTGGCTGCTGAAAGGATTTATTGACGAGATTCCCAAAGAGTACGAAGAGGCCGCCATGGTTGACGGCTATTCCAGATTGAGCGCATTTTTCAAAATCATTTTGCCCGAAGCGGCGACCGGCATTGCGGCGACCGCCATCTTTTGCCTGATCTTTGCCTGGAACGAATATGCTTTTGCGATATTGCTGACCTTTAGAGAAGCCCAAACGTTGCCGCCGTTTATTCCGACCATTATTGGGGAGGGCGGTTTGGACTGGCCGGCAATCTCAGCGGCAACCATGATATTTCTCCTGCCGGTTGTGGTCTTTACAATTCTGCTGCGCAAGCATTTATTGAGAGGAATTACATTTGGAGCTGTGAGACGATGACAACTAAATCGAGACGGAATAAAAAATCTTGGTTCTTGCGCAGAGGACCGTTGGAGAACATCGCAACAGCTATTATCGGGCTCGGTGTATTTATGTTGATGCAGCCGTTTTCCATGCTGTTGTATTCGCATTCGTTTAAATTTATTTTGTTCGGCACACTGGCATTTATCGTTGTCAGTCACTTTTCTGACGAGTAAGACGCTATGGCTGAGATAATCACGAAGGAACTGAATAAGAAATTCGGGGATTTTACCGCGGTCAGCAACACCAACCTGAAGATTAATAATGGTGAGTTTTTTGTTTTGCTGGGGCCTTCCGGTTGCGGCAAAACGACCACATTGAGAATGATCGCCGGGTTGGAGCTTCCGACGAGCGGCAACATTTTTTTGGATTCAGAGGACGTGACCTTTCTGCGGGCGTCCCAGAGAGACATCGCCTTTGTATTTCAATTGTTTGCCCTCTACCCGCATATGAATGTCGAGAAAAATATCGGCTATCCGTTAAAAACTCAGCGGGTGGCAAGGTCAGAGATCAAGCGCAGGGTAAAGGAAGTCGCAAAAATGCTCCACCTCGAACATATCCTGAAATCCAAAGTATCCGGACTATCGGGTGGCGATCGCCAGCGAGTCGCTCTGGGGAGGGCCATCATCAGGAGACCCAAAGCCTTTCTGATGGATGAACCGCTCGGCGCTCTGGATGCAGAATTCAGGGAATTGATGTGTTCGGAGCTGAAAAAATTGCACACGGATATCGATGCCACCACCATCTATGTCACCCATGATCAAAATGAGGCCATGTCCATGGGTGATCGGATCGGCGTGATGGATAAAGGCGTCATCCTTCAGGCCGATGATCCGCTCACACTTTACAATAAACCCAGAACCATGTTCGTCGCCAATTTCATCGGCAGTCCGGCAATGAATTTTCTGCCGATTCATACGGGCATTTCCAGGGGGTGCAAATCGGTAAATATCAACGGATACAGCCTGAGTGTTCCTGAATGCCACGAGGCCAGCACCTCGGACTTCAATTATCTGGGGGTCCGGCCCGAGAATATCGTAATCGCCGATAACAACCGGGACGGTTTCCAGGGCACGGTATTCGGGGTCGAATATTTGGGCGTGCGCAAAATTATTACGGTCGATACCGCCGTCGGAAGAGTGAAAGTACGATCCGCCAATAATCTGGCAGTCAAAATCAATGACACGGTGAATTTGAAATTCAATTCCAAAAGCATCATTCTATTTAACAGCGATGACGGCAGGGCGATTCGGAGTGAGTTCATCTCCTGAGGGATAATGTCCGAAATTAGACTAGAGAACATTTCGAAAAGCTTTAAACGCGTTGAAGCGGTAAAGAGCCTGTCGTTTAGCGTGAAGCATGGTGAATTGGTGGTTTTACTGGGTCCCACCGGGGCCGGTAAAACCACAACCCTGAGGCTGATTGCCGGCCTGGAAACGGCTGATAGCGGCAGTATTTATATCGATGGCAGGAATGTAACGAACCTGCAGCCGGCAGAGCGGGACGTTGCCTTCGTGTTTCAACAGTATTCGCTTTACCCGCGCTATACGGTTTTTGATAATTTAGCCTTTCCCCTGCGATCACCCCTCAGAAATTTAAATAAAGGGGAGATCAAGGAAATCGTTCACAGGGTTGCGCAAACCTTGCACATTGAAGATAAGCTGCGAAACAAGGCAACTCAGCTGTCCGGCGGCGAGATGCAGCGGGTTGCTATCGGCAGGGCCCTCGTCAGGGATCCCAATATATTTCTGATGGATGAGCCGTTGTCCTCTCTTGACGCGAAGTTGAGGGAAGAGCTCCGACTTGAATTAAAGAACATCCAGGTCAAGCTTGGTGCGACCATACTGTTCGTAACCCACGATCATATTGAAGCCACCACGATGGCAGACCATATCGGCGTTTTAAAGGAGGGAGAACTGGTTCAATTTGATACACCGGATGAAATTTACAACAATCCGAATTCAATTTATGTCGCCCAAAAACTGGGTTCTCCTAAAATAAATGTAATCTCTTCCAATCAATTGGATGCCGGCATTCCGGCTGATGCCGAGTTTATCGCATTTCGACCGGAAAATGTGACATTGGGCTCCAGCGGCTTGTTAAAGGCAAAGATCGAAACCATCCAAAATCTGGGCGTAGAAAAAATTGTATCCCTGAGTTTGAGCGGCGAAACGGTCCGGGCGCTTGTTAAGCCGGATGTCACGTTGAATTTGGATGACGATATCCATGTCGACATCCCTCGTGAGGACATCATGTTTTTTGATAAAAATTCGGAGAGAGTATACCCATGAGCCGGAAAAACGGGATTGAGGAGTGAATAAATTAGGAATTGTGAATTAATAAAACAAGGAGTAGATAGGCCAATGACCGAAGAAAGACGCGAACTGCTGCAATCCCTTGTTCCGCCGACATTAAATACCATAATTGCCCATGCTGATGAGCTAACCCAGCTGGATCAGGCCATTGGCGATGGCGATCATGGCATCAATATGAAGCGAGGCGCAGAGAAAATTTTACAGGACCTGCCGGCAATCTGCGAAAAGCCCGCCGATGAAGCATTGAAAACCATGGGCATGGCACTGGTGATGAGTGTGGGCGGTGCATCAGGCCCCCTGTTCGGTACATTGCTGATGGAAATGGGTAAATCTCTGGGCTCCCGGCCGCTGACCCGGGACGTTTTAGTGGAATGTTTTGCCGACGGCATTGACGGCGTTAAAAAACGCGGCCGTTCGGATGTCGATCAAAAAACCATGCTGGATGTTCTGGTGCCGGCACTGCAACTGCTGCAAGAGAATCAGACCGGATCCAACCTGATCTCCGAGATGAGGGAAACGGCATCGGCCTCTGAAAACCGCACGATTGATATGAAGGCCTTGAAAGGGCGTGCCTCTTATCTGGGTGAGCGCAGCATCGGCCACATGGATCCCGGAGCGCGGACCTGTGGACTGGCCATCCGTGAAATTTGCAATATATTGGAGGCTGCCAAGAATGAATGAGAATGTCGGAATCGTTATCGTGTCACATTCAGAGAAAGTCGCCTGTGGAACGGCGGAAATGGTTGAGCAGATGGTCGGCGATGAGGTTTCCCTGGCTTTCTGCGGCGGCGATCCGGAAGGGGGGCTGGGATCCGATGTCAACAAAATCCTGACCGCTATCAACACCGCCTGGACAAATCAGGGTGTTGCCATCCTGGTCGATCTGGGAGGAGCGGAGACCAACAGTGAGATGGCGATTGAAATGCTTCCGCCGGAAAAACAGTCCAAGGTTGTCATCTGCAATGCACCCATTGTCGAAGGTGCCATCATGGCGGCAACTGAGGCCGCCAGCGGCTCTTCGCTGCAGGAGGTGCAAGCGACCGCTGAGGAACTTTCAGGCGGTTGATACGGTGATTGGCATGAATGAACGTCAACCCAACCCTGATCAAAGCGAAAAGCTATACACAGCAACGGTGACCCTGACCAATAAAATTGGACTGCATGCCAGACCTGCCATCCAATTAACGAAATTGGCCAAACGATTTTCCAGTCAAATACAGATCAAAACCGCTTCGAATTCACCCTGGATAGATGCTAAGAGCATCGTTCAAGTAATGGCGGCCAAGGCTCCCCGCGGCACCCGGCTGGAGATAGCCGTAAACGGCGACGACGCGCGTGAGGCACTCCAAAGTCTTCTGGATCTGATTCAGAATGACTTCGGTGAAAAACCGGCCGATACACCGGAGCTTGAGACAGAATCCGGCCATGTCGCCTCGAGAGGAATTGCCATCGGCAAGGCCGTAATGATTCAGCACCGCATTCATGACCAACGCCCTGCCGACTCGATCGAAACTGAGTCCGGCCTGCTTCTCGACTCAATCGAGTCGGTCAAAACTGCTCTGAGCGCTCTGATCCGGAATGCCGATAAAGATATTGCCGACGTACTGGAATTCCAATTGGCCCTCGTACAGGATAAAACCCTGATTGATCCCGCACTGGCAGCCATCCGGGATGGCAGTTCGGCGCCGTCCGCCTGGGTGCAAACCATCGACGATCAGCTCCGTCACTATAAGGAATCGGATAATGCCTATTTCCAGGGACGCAGCTCTGATCTGGCGGATTTGAAGCAACAGGTGCTAAACCATCTGCATGATGAGACGGAATCATTGCCAACGTTATCCGAAGACACCGTTATTGTCGCCGATGATCTGGCGCCATCGGATTTCGCCATGCTGGACCGGCGCTATTGCAAGGGCATTGCGTTAAAGAAGGGAAGCATAAACAGTCATGTTGCCCTGGTGGCAAGATCCAGAAGGATACCGATGCTGGTCGGTTTGCAAACAATTGCGATAAAAGCAGATTCAACGACGATCCTGGATGCCATTGAGGGCCGATTGATCGGCGAGCCGTCACTGGAGGTGTTGGCAGAATTCCGGAGACGAATGGCAATCGAGGAGCGGCAGATAAAGGCGCAACAAAAATACCTGACGGCTGTGCCGACCCTGCCGTCGGGTGAACGCATCTATGTCGACATTAATGTCGGCAGCCTCGATGACCTTAAACAGGTTTCGGCCGAACACTGTGACGGTATCGGTCTGGTTAGAACCGAATTTTTATTTACCGGTGCCGCGAAGATGCCCGACGAGGAAACGCAATTTCAGGCCTATAAAAAACTGGTCGAATGGGCGGGGGATAAGCCGGTCACTGTGCGGACCCTGGATGCCGGGGGTGACAAACCGATAGCGGGATTGAGCGAAAAAAATGAAAGCAATCCATTTTTAGGTGTACGCGGCATCCGCCTGTCGATGCTCAACCTGGATATTTTTCGAAACCAGCTAAGGGCTCTCGTGCGCGCGTCAACTTTCGGTAATCTCCGGATTATGCTGCCGATGGTGACGATCCCGGGCGAGCTTGAAAACGCCAGAAGGCTGCTGGCGGAAATTCTGGAGCAGCTGCGCGGCAGTGACCCGAAGCTGGAGAGACCACCCCTGGGTATCATGGTTGAAGTACCTGCTGTGGCCCTGTGTATCGATGATTTCGATGCTGATTTTTTCTCCATCGGCAGCAATGACCTGATTCAATATATTACCGCCTGCGATCGGGGCGAGCCTAAAATTGCCCATCTTTACCGGGGCGCCAACCGTGCCGTGTTTGAGTTGATCAGAAAAACCATCGACTGCGGTCGATCTGCCGGTAAGCCGGTCAGCCTGTGCGGCGATATGGCCGCCCAACCCGATTATATCGATGCACTGGTCGATCTTGGGCTGCGGCACTTTTCGGTCTCCCCGGCGGATCTGGCACGGGTTAAAGCAACCCTGTGCGCCCGCAATGAGAACGCGGTTAACGATGCTTAGGAAATGCAGCGATTGAACTAAGATATAGCCGCAAAAAGGCACAATAGCCGCAAAATTTAAATAACACTCTTCAATTGTCCGGCGGAGCCGGACACAGGGGGACAAAAAATGAAAAAATTCATCAATGCAGTCGACGACGTTGTGATGGACAGTTTGAAAGGTTTTTGTGCGGCTCACGGGGATATCGTCACCCTGGGCGATGACGGCAAATTCGTTCGCCGGGCCAATCTGGTCGACAAGAAAGTTGCCCTCATTTCGGGCGGGGGCAGCGGTCACGAACCGCTTCATGCCGGGTTCATCGGAAGGGGAATGCTGGACGCTGCCTGCCCGGGCGCTGTGTTTACATCTCCAACCCCCGATCAGATGATAGCGGCAGCCCAGGCCGTCGATCGTGCTGCCGGCTGTCTCTTTATCGTAAAAAATTATTCCGGTGATGTTATGAACTTTGAGATGGCTGCTGAAATGTACGAAGGTCAGGTGGAATCCATTGTTACCAATGATGATGTGGCGGTGGAGGATTCCACCTATACCACCGGTCGCCGTGGTGTGGCCGGTACCGTAATCGTTGAAAAAATTGTCGGAGCCGCTGCTGAAAACGGTTTAGACGTCTCCGGGTGTGCCGATCTGGGGCGAAAGGTCAACGACCGCACCCGATCCATGGGAGTGGCATTGACCAGTTGCACGGTTCCCGCCGCAGGAGAGCCGACTTTTCAAATTGGTGAAGATGAGATCGAGATGGGGGTGGGAATACACGGAGAGCCCGGTCGGCGCCGCATGAGCATGAAAACGGCATCCGAAATCTCTGACATTATGGTCAGCGCTATTATGGACGACCTCGCTCCCAAAGATGCGCAGGATGCAATTGTGATCGTCAACGGTCTTGGCGCAACTCCCCTGATGGAACTGTATTTACTGTATGACTGCGCCCGGGCGCAGTTGGAAAAAAGAAATGTGCGCCTCGTCCGATCACTTGTCGGCAACTACGTCACCTCCCTCGAGATGGCGGGATGCTCGTTCACGGTTTCACTGGTAGATGAAGAACTGGTAAGGCTGTGGGACGCTCCGGTTCACACGGCTGCGCTGCGTTGGAGTTGCTAATTAATCCGCCCTTTAAAACAGCACATACTGTATTGCAGATGGTGTCTATTTCTGAAATTGCTTGTTAAGTTGAAAGGGCGGCGTCTTAATTTTATTATGCTTCGCATTGCAAAATCGAAAAGGGCAGATTCTAAGGAATCTGCCCTTTTCGATCGGAATCAACAAACGCCCCGAATCATCTATCCTTTCGCTGCCTTAAAATATTCGTTTATTTTATCCCAGTTTATGACGCTAAAGAATGCGCTGATGTATTCCGGCCTGCGATTTTGATATTTAAGGTAGTAGGCGTGTTCCCAGACATCTAATCCAAGCACCGGTGTTTTACCCTGACTCAACGGATTGTCCTGGTTCGGCGTGGTCATAATCTGCAGTTCATTGTTGCTCCAAACAAGCCAGGTCCAGCCGCTTCCGAACAGCAAAGCGGCGGTATTGGAAAACTGTTCTTTAAATGTATCAAAACTGCCGAAGGTAGAATTGATGGCATCGGCAACGTCACCGCCGTAGGTGGTTTCCTTTCTGAGCATCGGCCAGAAAAAGGAATGATTGAAGTGACCCCCCCCGTGGTTTCTGACCGCTGTTCGAATATTCTCCGGAACTGAATCCAGACTCCGCACAAGATCTTCAACAGTTTTGCCTTGCAAATCTGAATGCCCATCCAGAGCGGCGTTCAGTTTGTCGACATATGTCTGGTGATGTTTCGTGTGATGAATTTCCATGGTCTGCGCATCAAAATAGGGCTCCAGCGCGTTGTATGCATATGGCATTTCGGGTAAACTATGAGACATGATATTTCCTCCTGTTATGACAGCAATCTATAATAATTAGATTGTCTTGCGAATATGATCGTTAATTTCAATTATCACAAACATTGTTATTGTTGAGCCGGCCCGTCTTAACCGGCGACTTCAAGTAGAAATTAGTATAAGCACTAAAATGGATGGCTCAATGGGTTCGTGTCAGATTGAGGAGATTTTGGAGAGAATGCCTGAAGAAGAAGCAGAGGTGCTATGAAGTCTAAAAATATTGTGAAAAAAAATTTACACTTTATGGGTAATGATTGTCACAATGTGGTATTTTTTTCAGAGTGTATCTCAAATCCGTGAAAATCATTGATTGCTGATTTCTCGCAATACCATCAACAATCTTTCGGGATAGTCGGTCATAATGCCGTTCACACCATGCTTGATTAACCTCTTCATGGAACTGGCATCGTTGATTGTCCAGACCTGAACCCGCATGTTGCGGTTTGCTGACGCCTCCAGAAATCTATTGTCGACAACCTTTAAATCTCCATAGTTTTCCGGAACCTGCAACGCCTCGGCTTTCGGCGAATAAGCCGATTCCAGATTGGTCCGCTGCAGCGCATAGAAAAGTATTGCCTCTGATGCGCCGGCAGATGTGGCCACATCAGGACACAGGGAGCGAAATTGCTCCAATGCTCCGGCATCAAAAGAGGCAACCAATACATTTGTGACCCTTTCATATTCCTGAATCGTCTGACACAGCCGGGCCACGGTAACAGGATTGGGCGTTTTGATCTCTATGTTGATTCGCATTTGCGGAAATGCCTTAAAGACCTCTAGCAGACTCGGGATGCGGATTCCTTTTGAGCGCAACGGAAACGAATTGTCCCTTTCCGGTTTCCAGCGATAAGCGGCGTCAAGTTTTTTTAACTCAGCCATTGTGTAGGTTTCGACGGGGCCGGAGCCGTTAGTGGTTCGGTCAACGGTTTTATCGTGGATAACGGCTAAATCGTTGTCTTTTGTTAAGCGAACATCGATTTCAAGAACATCGACGCCCAGGTCAACTGCGCGCTGATATGTGATGAGGGTGTTTTCAGGTCCCAGGCTGCGGCCGCCGCGATGGGCGATAACCATGAAGTCAGTTCCGTCGAAATACGGGTGATCCGGTATCGCTTTGGCAACGTAACTCAAAGCCACATATATAACGAACAGGGCCGCTACAAAGCCGACGAAGAAGCGAAACAATTTAGGAAGCAATTTCATGTCCTGGGAATCCTGAAATCTTGTTTCATCAGGTTTGAAATCGGCAGGAACTGGGGTTGCAGCTCGGGCGGCCATTCCGACCATTCCCATCTTTCGCATTTATGGGGCTCTTTGACCTGCGGTTCACC
>JASJCE010000117.1 GCA_030066155.1 Desulfobacterales bacterium
AATCCAGGACATCCGATGCGTACTCTCTAGTCAATATCCTGAGAAATTAATTTAAGACCCACCCCGATTTTGGCAAGGTTAGGGGGAAATGGCGCGAAATCTAAAATCGATAAGGTATTAAGTTTTAAAACGGATTAATTAGCCGGTCGTTTCTCCATCCGGATGAAAAACATCAATAGAGCCGGTATGACAAAAACGGTAAATATGGTGGATACGGCCAATCCGCCCAGAACGACGCTTCCCAGCCCGCGATAAAATTCGGAGCCCGGGCCGGGGATCAGCACCAGGGGCAGCATGCCGAAAATGCTGGTTGCGGCACTCATGAATATCGGCCGCAGGCGGCTGCGCGTCGACTCTAAAACTGCGTCCCGGTAGTCCATGTTATTGAGGCGGATGTTATTTAAGGACTGGTGCACAATCAGGATGGCATTGTTGACGACGACGCCGACCAGAATCACAAATCCCAGCATCGTCAAAATGTCGAG
Organism: Desulfobacterales bacterium; assembly: GCA_030066155.1. GTDB lineage: Bacteria > Desulfobacterota > Desulfobacteria > Desulfobacterales > JAFDCJ01 > JAFDCJ01. The sequence goes on from JASJCE010000117.1 coordinate 486, forward strand.
TGGCTGGTTGCCGATAAAGATATTGACCAGTTTTAGTCCCAGAAGGCCGCCGGCGGCCGCCAGTGGAACGGTGAACATGATAATGACCGGGTAAATAAAGTTGCCGAAGAGGGAGGCCATCAGCAGATATGCGATCAGAGCTGCCAGGATAAAATCGAGTTGAAGGGTTTTGCGGGTTTCGGTCAGCTTATCGGCAACACCGCTTTGCCCGATGTCAGATCCCTGCAGCATGCCCTGACCGGCAAGCGGCTTGACAATCTTGCCGTCAATGATTTCCATGGCCTCCTGCAGGGCGATTGTAGGGGGCGGCGTAATCTCAAGCGTTATGGTCCGCTGCCTCTCAATGTGCCGAATCTGGGTGATGCCCGAGGTTCGCTTAATCTGCGAAAGGGCCGAGACCGGCACCACCTTGCCGCCCGGAATGGCGATCGAGGCGTTGTGCAGTTCTTCGGGTGTCGTAATGTCATCTTCAGACGCCTTGAGGATCAAATCGACTTTTTTCTCTCCTTCCTGTTTGAATTCACCGATTTCGCGGCCGTCCATGAGCACATCGACAGCCACACCGAAGTTTCTGGCCGTCAAGCCGGCAGATTTGAGCCGATCCCGGTCGGGTATGATCTGAACTTCCGGGAAGAGGAGTTCGAGGGAGGGAATCGGCCGTATTTGCGCTTCGGGAATTTCTTTTTTGATCGCACCGAAAAGCATACCGGAAATCTGAACCAGGCGGTTGAGATCATTACCGCTGACGTTGAGTTGAATGGTTCGGCCGCGACCGAGACTGGTCTGAAATACGCCGGCCTGGATGCTCACACCGTACATACCGGGAATCGAAAAAATCGTACGTGTAAACAGGGGAATGAGCTCTGCCGCCCGCTGCTCGTGGACGCTGATGCCGCCGAACAGCATAAGTTGTTCGGCGCCGACATAAAACATGTTTTTGATTCCGGGAAAACCGTTGTGATCTTGATTGAAATAGGGCTCATTGACCTTGTAAATAAATTCTCCGATTTCTTTGCGCTCTTTGAAAGAAAGTCCCGGAGGCGGGATCAGAATATTGATTATCAGATTACGATTGCCCTGAGGCAGGTACTCCATCTTGGGCAGCAGTGCCCACGCGCCGTAAAAGGAGAGCAGACTCAAGCAGAGCACGGCAGTTAGGCGGGTGGCCCAGTTTGCCGTGACCAGCTTTACCAGCCACATGATGGCCGATCCGATCCACCCGCCGATGACGACCGGCCAGGCTTTGTACCGGCGGGATGGTTTTTTGCGGCCGGTTATTGCGAATAGCTGCTTGGCGAACATGGGAATCACCGAAACCGATACAAACAGGCTCAAGCCCACAGCACATGTTACGGCGATCGCGATATCCTTGAAGAGCTGACCGGCTTCGGCCTCCATGAACGATACCGGCAAAAATACGGCAATCGTCGTCAGGGTTGAAGCCAGGATTGCCCCCCAGACTTCCCGGGTTCCGTCAAATGCGGATTCAAATGCCGATTTGCCCATATTGCGATGCCGGTCGATGTTCTCCAGCACCACGATGGCGCTGTCGATTAACATTCCAACTGCAAATGCAATTCCCGCCAGACTGATGACGTTCAGGTTGCGGCCCAGCAGATTCATGAAAATAAAGGTGCCGATGATACTAATGGGAATTGCTGTCGCGACGATAACCGTCGAGACAAGGCTCCGCAGGAAAATCAGCAGGACAATGACGGCCAGGGCGCCGCCCAACATGATATTCTGCCGCACAAGGGAAATCGCACCGCGGATGTAGGGTCGCTGGTCGTAAACCCAATCCAGAAATATGTGGTCCTGTGCCAGTTTTTCCGTATTCAACCGGTTGACCACTTCCTCAAGGCGGTCCGACAGTTCTAAAATATTGGCGTCGGGTTCCGGTTTGACGCCAATCGCAATGCCCTCTTTACCCAGATGCAACATGGCGGAATTCGGCTTTTCGTAACCGAAATGAACCCGGGCTATATCCGCCACCCGGATGCGCTTCAGGCCGGTGGATCGAATCACGATATCCTCGATGTCCGCTGTGCTTCTGAACTCGGCTACTGCTCGAATCCGGTAGTCTCTGCGCCCGACACCCATGGTCCCGGCGGAAATGTTGACATTTTCAGACCGTAAGATATCGATCAAATCCGTAATTGTCAGACCATAAGCGGCCAGTCGCTCCGGCAGCACGACAATATGCATCTCCTTTTTGATCCCGCCACCGACAAAAAGATCCGCAACCCCCTCGGTTCGTTCCAGATACTGGCGAATATTGTTTTCGAAATACGTTCGGTAGGTATAGGTTGAGTTTTCATTGCCCGGTTTGGTTTTCAACACCATCCAGATAACCGGCGAAGTAGCGGCACCGGTTGCGCTAATGATGGGTTTGTCCACATTTTCCGGGTAGGCGGGTACTTCATCCAGCTTGTTGGATACCCTCAGCAACGCCCCGTCCACATCGGTTCCGATGCTGAATTTGAGGGTAACGGTCCCCTGGTTGTTGAACGAAGCGCTTTCCATTTCCACCAGACCGGGAATGCCCTTCAACGCTTCTTCCTGTTCTTCAATAACCTCGCGTTCAATTTCATAGGGTGTCGCCCCGGGCCAATTTGTCGTAACGGTTATTTCGGGTTCAATAACAGTTGGACTCAACTGATATGGCATGCTTGTCAATCCAATCCAGCCAAACAGCACCACCAGTATAATGCCGACGATCACCGTAACCGGTTTTTCTATTGAAAAACGGATTGTGTTCATGGTCGATTATGAGACGAATTTCTTTTCAATTTTTTTATATGTTAAGCGTTTTTAAAATGCCATTCGGGGCAAGGAGTGGTGGAGTATTGGAGTACTGAAGTTATGAAGATTGAACGATTTGGGAATTCGGAATTCCGATTTAAGAAATATGACGCCTTCAGAGCCATAATCGTCAATTTAACCAAATCCGCAATCCGAAATCAAATAACTCCATTACTCCATTAATTTTATTGCCTTGAAATATCGCATAGTAATTTAATCATTTGGCTGCCGAGCTTGCCGGGTTGTAGGATATCGCCTGCCCGTCTCTCAGCCGCTCGTTGCCCTCGACAACAACCAGCATACCGGACTTCAGCTTATCGGAATCGACACCGGCTTTTAAACCATTGTAGCCGACAACGTTCACCGGGATCATGCTGGTTTTTCCTTCGGCCGCGGTAAACACGACGTTTCCCCCGAATTTATTGATGACGGCATCCCTCGGTACGATCAGAGACGGGACGCTTTCGGCGGTCGGCAGGATGACCCGTGCCGACATTCCTTCCGCCAGAGCAAATTTGTTGGCGGTTCTGATTTTGATTGGAAAGGTGCGGGTTGCCACATCTCCCCTGGGCACAATGGTAAATACTGTTCCGTTGAGAAGATTGCCGTTCGCCGTGGCACTGATCTGCATGCCGGGCTCAATATAAGGCATAAATCTTTCCGGTACTTCCACGACAATATCGATGGTGTCGTCCTTGCCGATCACCGCCACCGTTTCGCCCTCCGCAACCCACTCACCCCGGTCGACATGCCGCTCAATAACAACGCCGTCGAAAGGGGCCCGAATCACCTTTTTCTTCAATTCGATATTAAACCGTTCAACTTGGGCCTGAAGTGCAGCCGAGCGCTTCTCGAGTCCAAGCACCCGATATCGAATCTCGTCATAGGATTGCTCCGATATGGATTTTCGCTTGAAAAGGGTTTCTCTTCTTTTTAGATCAATCCTGGCGATCTTCAGGTCGGATAAATTCTGCTCATAGGAAGAAATAGCAGCCTGGCGTTGAATAAGCAGCAGCTCCGAGCCGAGCTCGACCAGGATTTGATCCTTTTGAACCCGCTGCCCTTCCTCGAATCGAACCGCTTCCACCAGGCCGCTCATTTCGGCAGCCGTATCCGAGATTTCCTGGTAAAAAATCGTGGCGATGAACTCGGCCTGTGGCGCGACACGGCCGTTTTCGACCCGGGCAACGTTCACGTTGGCCGGCGGCGGCCCGGGCTTCTTTTGCTGGCCCCGGGTGCCCGACGGCAATAGAAGCGTAAAAGCCGCCAGGAGCATCAAAATAGCTCGGATATGATACGTTCTCTTTCTCATACACGATCTCCGAAGACGAGATTGGGCGATTCCTTCTTTTCCCCTTCCGGGATCAGAAGAGCAAATCAGTTTAAGGGTTCCTATCGTGTTGTCAAAAACGGTAACTACAAAATAAGATCTGCACAGCATATATCAATTCATCCGCCATCTTTCGATACACAAATTCCTTCACTTTCCAAAAATTCTCTAATACGGTTAGCCGCAAAACTCAAGTTCGAACCCAAAAGAGGCCACTGGGTATCGGGCCGCAGACCGGGTCCGCCGCGGCGAGTTTTGGCCGGTCTGCGGATCGATGCCCAGTGGTCGGCGTTGACATCACACTTGAGCTTGCCGGATAACCGCGTTCTCTGGTATCGACTGTGTATGTCATTTTGGGCGGATGAATTGATCGGTGTAAACAATCTCCATACAGAGCTGTTTGCTGTCTCGAGGAGGGGATGGTGGGAAGGATACGAGCGTTTCCGGTGGTGACAGACCGGTCACTGCCAGGGCCAGGGCGTCTATGATATCGTCTTTGGCCAGATCTTTGCGTTTAAAAGAGGTTTCGGCCGATTTGACAATATCTTCACACTGGCGGAAGTGTTTCTTCAGAATTCGTTTTCTTTCGCGAAGCCCTTCAGGTGTTTTTTTATTGAAATTCATAGGGCGTGCGCCGGCCAAGGCCCACAGGCAGATCTCCGGATGGGATTCCCGAATATGGCCCCGCGCCCGGGGTACGACAGCTAAAAAATCATCGACCTCTCGTATACGGGCGGATAAATTCCAAGTCTGCACGGAAAGTTTTTTGGCCGTTTGTCGGTGATTGATATCGCAGGCTTCCCGGTAACTTTCAGCCCTAAGCGCTTTACGGCAGGGCGCCGGAAACACGCTTGATGCCCTTTTTTTGAGGACCTTGCGCGCCATTAGGTCACAGGCGCGGGAGCCGTTATCGGATAAACCGATCGGAATATCAATTAGAATTGGGCCAGAGATTTGAAACTGTCTGCGCCAGATATCACGAATATCGGCGAAAATTCCGATTGTCCACGTGCCGTCCCGCTTAATCTCGACGGCAAACCAGCCCCCCCGGCACCCATCGACACCGACAGCGGATCCGTGTATGCAATTGTTAGTGGGCATTCACGATTAAATCGATAATTATAAACGCTGTTGAATTAGAACAAATGCGCAACATCCGCGATGATTTGTTTGATATTCTCACCAATGTCTTCGACGGTTTTCGGCTCCATTTTCAATATTCGGATGGTGTCAAGTTCAATAATATCAAACTCGCCATCAAAAAGACTGAATTCAATTTTGCGGGTCAACATATTCGCCAGATGAATCACCAGTATTTCGGTTTCCGTATCGTCACTCAGCTCTTTGTCGTCATGGTGGGTCAGCACATTGATAAACTCTTTATCAAAGCCCCAGCGCTTGAGCAGAAGACTGCCGAGGCTGAGATGGGCCTCCTGAATATTGGCAGTCACGGCATTCATATTGAGTTTCTTGTCTTTGGATACTTCGGTGAACGCTTTCAGCAGCAGTATTTTTCCGATATCGTGGGTCAGGCCCATCAGAAAGAACTTTTCCGAGTCTTCCAGGTTCAGGTTCTGCGCAATAATTTTAGCGCCGTAGGCGGTCGCCAATGAATGAACCCAGAGTTTATCCATTAGAATTCTGAATTGAACTTTGTCAGTGGCGTAAAGGCTCTTATTGGCGATTGCCAGAACGACGTTTAAGGTTTCCTTCAAACCCAGCCGCGGCAGAGCGCTCTTGACGTTTTTTATTTCCGATACGCCGCGATAAACGGGACTATTGGCAACGGATATCAGCCTCAGGGATATGACCGGATCTTTTTCGATAACCCGTGCAATCTCTTCGGCTGTCGATTTCGGCCGCTTGATCACTGTTTGAATTTCCCGCACCACCTGGGGCATCACCGGCGGATTCAATTTACCGGAGGTGAACTTTTTAAGGATCGTGACAAATATTTCCCTCATGGAAGCAGTTTCTTTTTTTAGCAGATAGTCTTCGGATTGTCCGGCGTTGGCTGTGACGAACTCCGTGAAGTTTGTGATGAGTTTTCCATCAAACAGTTGCCCCGCCTGGTTGGCAACCGCTTCCAGGGCGTCTGTGAGGTCCCGCTTTTTTCCCTCAAAACGGGGATACAGAAGATTGTCAACGTAATTGAAAAGACCAATGACTCGGGCGCCCAGGGGAATGCTGTCGCCTTCAATGCCATCCGGATAACCGCTGCCGTCAACAGCTTCATGATGATGGCGTACCATCGGCAGGATATTTTTGAGGTAGCTGAAATTCGACAGGATCTTTTCGCCGCTAATGGGATGTCGCTTTATCCGGACCATGTCCGCCTCGCTGAGCTCTGCCGGATTCTTCAAAATATCTACCGGGACAGCGACGATCCCGATGTCGTGCAGTAGTCCGGCGAAATAGATATCTTCTGCTTCATCGGCTGTGACGACCTGATAAGCTTCGCAGAAATTCGCACTATTGTTGGCGACCCGCTCGGAATGTTTTTTCAGAAACGGATCCTTTTCATCAAGCAGGGCAGTCAGCGTGCGGACTACTTCAAGGATCAGTTCTCTGACATCAGCGTTTGTTTGGGAATTTTTAAAATCGGCCATATTTACCTTTATTTATCTGTCTTGATTAGAGATCACCCGGTCCGCTATCACAGCTTATGAAATATGCGGAAATATTTCAAGTAGAACTAATGGTTCCCCTATCATCGCCGAGACTCAAAAGTGGCAGTACATAAAAATCCGAGTACTGGTTGAAAATCAACCCGGAATGTCAATAAATTATCAGAATCATATTTAAAACATATCAATTATGATTTGACACGCTATTTTCTTTTCCCTATTATTCAACGGGAGCATTACTTCCAATGATATGTCCTCACGTCCGGCATCAGCTGACCGGCGTCGACAGACGATACAATTGAAACAGGTACGACGATTATGAATCTAACCGCAACCTGGAATGCCGATTATATTGATGCCCAATACCGGCTCTGGAAAGAGGAGCCGGATAAACTCTCGCGCGATTGGCGTCTTTTCTTTGAGGGCTTCGAGCTGGCGGCTTCGAGCCAAATTCCCCCGCCAAAAAAATCTGAGCCAGAAGTACAACCCGGTTTGTCCCGGGTGCAGACGCTTATCCATCGCTATCGCGATATCGGACACTTGATGGCCTGTCTGGATCCATTGGCGGCCTGTCCAACCGATCACCCCCTGTTAAACCTCGAAGCATTCAACCTGACAACGTCTGATTTGGATCGGGAAGTCCCGGCCGCCCAGTTTTCGGCGACCGGCCGGGCACCGCTGCGCGATGTTGTCTACGCCCTGCGAGAAACCTACTGTCATTCGGTTGGCGTCGAATTTATGCATCTCCAGGATCCGAACGAACGACAATGGCTGATCGACCGCATGGAGCCGTCGCGCAATCAACTTCGGCTGAATGCCTCTGAGAAAAAGCAAATACTAGAAAAGCTGATTCAGACCGCTCTGTTGGAACAGTTTCTCAACAAGAAATACCTGGCGGTAACGCGCTTCTCTCTTGAAGGGGGAGATGCGATCATCCCTGCGCTGAATGATCTGGTTCAATATGTTGCTCAGAAAGACTGCCGAGAAATCATACTGGGCATGGCCCATCGCGGTCGTCTGAATGTGCAGGCCCATATGTTGAACAAGGCCTACGAAGACATTTTCGGTGAGTTTGAAAGCTGCTATAGCCCGGATGATCTGGTCGGCGCCGGAGATGTGAAATATCACAACGGTTATCTGGCGGAAATCAATGTTAACCACGACCGACCGCTGCGCATTTTGCTAATGAATAACCCGAGTCACCTGGAGTCGGTCAATCCGGTAGTGGAAGGATTTACCCGTGCCCGTCAGGACATCATGTCTGATTATGATCGCAAAACGGTTCTGCCACTGCTGATGCATGGCGATGCGGCATTTGCCGGTCAGGGAGTTGTAGCGGAAACGTTGAATATGTCGCAGCTTGAAGGCTATCGCACCGGCGGAACCATTCATCTCGTGATCAACAATCAAATCGGCTATACCACACTACCCGAGGATGCCCGCTCCACGCGGTACTCCACCGATGTTGCCAAAATGCTGATGGTACCTATTTTCCATGTACACGGTGAGGATCCGCAAGCACTGATACATGTTTTTCGTCTTGCCGCCGATTATCGCTGGCAATTCGGCAAGGACGTTGTAATTGACGTCGTATGTTTTCGCCGCTACGGACACAATGAAGGCGATGAACCCTATTTTACCCAGCCGTTAATGTACGAACGCATTCGCCAGAGGCCGTCACTGCATCAGGTTTATGCGGACACATTACTCGAAGACGGCATCGTGCAGAAAAACGAAGTCGAGCAAATCGTAGAGGCCACCAATACTAAATTAAATTCAGCCTACGAAACCGTCCACGGCAGTGAATGTCCATTTCCTTTTAACCCCTTTTATGCAAACTGGGACAAATATCACGGCGAGTTCTCCCACGAGCCGATTGAGACAGGCGTGCCCAACAAGATCCTTATTAGGCTCGCTCATAAACTGGTCTCCGTACCGCAAGAATTCGCGTTGAATTCGAAACTGGAGCGTCTGCTGAAAAAACGGGTGCAGGATGTGGAACGAGGATTCGGGATAGACTGGGGCGGTGCCGAAGCGCTGGCCTTTGCATCTCTGGTTACGGAGGGCTATGCCATTCGGCTCAGTGGACAAGACAGCGGTCGGGGGACCTTCAGCCAGCGGCACAGTGTCCTGGTGGACACCAAAACCGGCCAGCGTTTTACACCGTTGGCCGAGTTGGATAAAGACCAGGCCCCCTTTTATGTTTATGACAGCCTGTTGTCCGAAACCGGCGTGCTGGGTTTTGAATATGGCTATTCCCTTGCCCAACCGGATGGACTGGTCATGTGGGAAGCCCAGTTCGGGGATTTTGCCAATAACGCCCAATCCGTCATTGACCTCTTTATCGTCAGCGGTGAATCCAAATGGCAGCGCTTGAGCGCGCTTGTAATGCTGTTGCCTCACGGCTTCGAAGGTTTGGGGCCGGAGCATTCCAGTGCGCGACTGGAGCGTTTTCTGCAGCTATGTGCCGGGGACAATATCCAGGTCTGCTATCCGACAACCCCTGCCCAATATTTTCATCTATTGCGGCGCCAGGTAAAAAGTGCATTTCGCAAACCGCTGGTCGTCATGACGCCCAAAAGCCTGTTGCGGCTCCCCGCTGCTATTTCGAGCCTGAGCGATTTGTCAGATGGCTTTTTTGAGACAGTCGTCGATGATCCGGACGACGTTATTGAACCGAAAAAAATTTTGTTTTGCAGCGGCAAGATCTACTACGAATTATCGGCCCGGCGCCGGGAGCTGGACCTCACCGATATAGCGATCGTGCGGGTTGAACAATTTTATCCGTTCCCCGACGAAAAGCTGAAGGCCGTCATCCAGAAATACGCAACCGCTAAACACTGGTACTGGGTACAGGAAGAGCCGCAAAACATGGGAGGTTGGCAATTTGTCAAGCCCCGGCTGGAAAAGCTGATCAAGCGCACTTTGAGATATATCGGCAGAAATGCCGCTTCCAGTCCGGCTACAGGGTTTCCCGCTATTTTCAGACAGGAGCAAAATCAGATTACCAACAAAGCTGTCGGTCCACCCCCCGATCCACGGGAACAGGCGGAGGTTAGTTAGGGCCGCTGCTGTCTGTCTTCTAATTGCGGAGAATAGACTACATGTCCCTGGTTCTAAAATTGGTCTATTTGTTTGCAGCGGCCTGAAGTCGGATTTCGGATTACGGAAGTCGGAAAAACGGAAAGTTTTCTACTTCAGAAATACAAAAACATGCGCAGCATAGATAAATTAAGCCGCCAAAGCTTGATGGAACCAGGCTATTCTATTTTCCAAAAAAACAACGTAAACCCTGAATATGCTATTATCAGGGCGGATTAATTAGGAGTTCCCATGCTCATCGAAATCAAGGTTCCCAGTGTTGGTGAGTCAGTTACCGAAGCGCTGCTGGCCCAGTGGTTTAAAAATGACGGCGATTTGGTAAAAAAAGATGAACCGCTTTTTGTGATTGAAACCGACAAGGTGACCCTCGAAGTCGTCGCCGAAGCCGACGGTGTCCTGGCGATCAAAGTTGCTGAAGGCGAAACCGTTGCCATCGGTGCCGTGGTTGGCACACTGGATCCGGCGGCCGCCGCCGACGCTGCGGCGCCGGCAGTCAAGGCCGAGGTCGCCGATGCTGCGCCTGCCGAATCAAGGCCGACCGAACCGGCGCCACCCCGGGCGCCAGAAGCCGCTGCGCAGGTTCAACCTCAAGCGCCGGCCGCTGCAAACCGGCAACCAGAAAAACCGGAGCCGGTCAATATTTCTCCGGAACCCGGTTCCCATATTCTGGTCGATCATCCGCTGGCACCATCTGTACGCAGGCTGATCGCGGAAAAAGGGCTGGATCCGGCCCTCATAACCGGGACCGGCCCCAATGGACGCCTCACCAAGGGCGATGTGGTGCTACACCTGGAAAGCGGACAGGCCGCAACGACTGGGACCGCTCCGGCACCAGTGAAATCGCCTGCTGTAGTTCCGGCTCCGGCTGAACCTCGGATGCCGGCTGCCGCATCGGATGCGGAACTGGTTAACCGCAAACCCATGACGCCGCTGCGACAACGAATTGCGGCCCGCTTGCTGGAGGCCAAACAGAATACGGCCATGCTCACCACGTTCAATGAGATTGATATGACGCGGGTGATGGCAATCCGCAAGGAATACAAGGCGTCATTCCAGCAGAAGCATCAGATCAACCTGGGAATGATGTCGTTTTTTATCAAGGCCAGTGTCGAAGCGCTCAAGGAAATCCCGCAGATTAATGCCTTTATCGACGGCAAGGATATCATCGAGCATCACTACTACCATATCGGCGTGGCGGTAGGTTCCGAGCGGGGTCTGGTCGTGCCGGTCATCCGATACGCGGACCGGCTGAGTTTTGCCGGTCTGGAACAGGCCATCGTCGATTACGTCAAAAAAATCAATGATAATCGCCTGGAGATTTCGGATCTGGAAGGCGGAACATTCACCATCAGCAACGGCGGCGTTTACGGCTCGCTGCTGAGCACGCCCATCCTGAATATTCCGCAGAGTGCCATTTTAGGCATGCATAAAATCGAGAAGCGGCCGGTGGTCATCGATGATGAAGTCGTCATCCGGCCAATGATGTATGTGGCCCTAAGCTATGATCATCGCATTGTGGACGGCCGCGAAGCGGTGACCTTCCTCAAACGCATCAAGGAGTGCGTTGAAAACCCGGAACGAATCATGATGGAGATTTAAAATGGCCAAGATTGAAGACTACGACGTTGTCATTGTCGGCAGCGGTCCGGGCGGTTACGTTGCAGCCGTCAAGGCTGCCCAGCTTGATATGAAAGTCGCCTGCATTGAGAAGGAATCCCGCCTGGGTGGGGTGTGCCTGAATGTCGGCTGCATCCCCAGCAAGGCCCTGCTGGATTCCAGCGAATACTTTCACCTGGCCAAAGATCAGTTCGCCGCCCACGGCATTAAGACCGGGCGGGTCAGCCTGGATCTGGCGACAATGATGGGTCGCAAGGAAAAAGTGGTCCAGGAATTGACCGACAACGTCAAAAGGCTGCTGGAAGGCCATAAAATCGAAATTATTCATGGAACGGCGAGTTTGGCCGGCCCCGATCGCGTCGCAATCAAGCCGCATTCCGCCGGCGGAAAAAAAGCAGCGAAGATGGAAGTCCAGGCCAAGGCCATCATCCTGGCCACCGGCAGTGAGCCGGTTCCAATGCCCGATCTGGACTTCGACGGCCGGCAGGTCATCAGTTCCACCGAGGCCTTGAAGCTGGACAAGGTCCCTAAACATCTGGGGATTGTGGGGGGCGGATACATCGGTCTGGAACTCGGCTCGGTCTGGTTGCGGCTGGGTGCAAAAGTGACCGTTATCGAGATGCTACCAAAAATCGCAACCGGACTGGATGGGCAGGTCGGGCGAAAACTTCAACGGGTGCTAAAGCGACAGGGCATCGATTTTAAACTGCAAACCAAAGTGACCGGCGCCAAGGTTTCGAGCAGCAGCGTCAAGGTCAGTCTTGAAACTAAAAAGGGGATCGAAAATCTGACCTGCAGCCCGCTATTGGTCAGTGTCGGACGAAGACCCCTGACCCGCGGCCTGGGAGTTGAAGACATGGCCATTGCCACAGATCCCGATACCGGGCATCTTGTGGTGGATTCAGCCTATCGTACAAGCGTACCATCCATCCATGCCATCGGGGACCTGGTCCCGGGGCCCATGTTGGCCCACAAGGCCTCGGCGGAAGGCATTGCCGCGGTTGAGTGCATTGCCGGCAAAGCCGGCGAGGTGAATTATGATGCGGTGCCTGCTGTAATTTACACGTGGCCCGAAGTTGCGAGTGTGGGATTGACGGAAGAGCAGGCTCGGGATCGCAAGATACCCTATTGCACCGGTACCTACCCTTTTGCCGGTGCCGGCCGCGCGCGCTGTATGGGTGAGACCGAGGGCTTTGTAAAGGTTATTGCCCATCAAAAGACAGACCGCCTTTTGGGAGTTCACATCATCGGTCCCCGGGCGGCCGACATGATCGCGGAATGTGTTCTGGCAATCGAGTTCGGCGCCGGAAGCGAAGATATAGCGCGCACCATTCACGGCCATCCCACCTTTGCCGAAGCTTTGCAGGAAGCGGCCATGGTTGCCCAAAAGTGCTCGATCTACGCCTCTTGACCCCATCAGATGGAAATCATCATCGACCGGTTTCCGAGGACCTCCCCGCGTTGCGCCATGATAATGACGGCGACATGCGGATAGGTTACGCTGGCGATTCCGATAAAGATGACCTGGGTCATACGGTCAAGCGCTAACCCGGATCCCGCCATGATGAAATAGGCGGAAAAAGCAAGCAGAATAGTCACTATCGTTATTGGTATGGAGCGAATATAAGTTTTGACAAGGGCTTTTGCAGGCGGCTCGACCCGATTACTTTCTGCAACGTAGAGCAGGTGCCGAATGGAATGCAAAAACGTGAAGTAGACTGTGAAGGCCAGCAGCGCCGGTAGCAGGTAAAATATTATTAAGATGCTGACCAATTCACCTGACCGCACCAGATCTGCCCTTTTTCTGCCAAGGACAAATCGATAGCCGTACCAGACCGTACAGCCGAGCACCGCCAGGGCAGCAAATGGTGCCATCATCCCCAGCAGATTGGTTAACCAGAGCGCTCCGCTTGACGGTATCAGGTAAGAAAAAAGCAAACCAACGTCATCCGCATAAAACAATGCCGGCATCGTTAAAACCACTCCCCCGCGGCCGACCATATCCGCCATTCTGAAAAACAAAGGTGCCTTTGACGTAGACAAGGTATCCCCGGAACCAAAATGAAAAGCTGTTATACCCAAAAAGGCGGCGAGACTGGCAGTCGGATTTGTCTGCCATGCCAGCAGCACCGCCAACATCAGCGCGAGATAGGCCGATAAGAATGTCATCGACCACAGCCTGCTCAGTCTGGGCTCAAGCATATCCCTGGCAATGCTGTAATCCAATGAGCCATGAGGGATACCGGCAAACGGCAGCAATACTGCCAGCAGAATCAATTGCCGCTCGATCGTATCCAGCAGGCCGGCCTTGTTAAGTATAATGGCTACTGCTGCAATACCGATGAATGCCAGAGAATGAACGGTTGTCATGATTTCATAGGGTCTGGTCGAGTCCATTTGATGCTCCATAAAAATTACGAATAGCAAAAACAAATAACCAATAACGATTAACTAACCACCCGGGATGGCAGCGGCTGCCTCTCTTTTCTTTTGAACCAAACGACGCTTAAGACCGGCAGCAGCTTTTAGGAAGGGCCATTTCGGCATGGCCCGAATAACGGCCGAATAATCTGCCGGCCGGGCCACATCCGACAAAAACCGCACCAGAGCATCCGGCTTGACGCGGTCAAAGAGATTGAAGAAAATCTCGGGAGCATGCCCGGGATGCTGCTCAATGTACCTTAAAAAAACGGTGTCCAGCCAAATGGAAAAATTTGAACGCGGCACCCGCCGCCGGGATTGATGGGAGGCTAATGCCTGCTGAACCAGCAGCGGCGTCGATTTCTGAATGGACAGAAAGCCGTAGCCGGTACTGCCCTTTACCATCCCGGCCTGGGTACCGATGGGTCGGATCCGTTCAGCCGCCTGCGCCGGTGGTGCCTGCGGCCTCATGGGAATGATGCCCTTTTCTTCAAATTCAACCGTATATTTCGTGACATGGTATCGCTCGTGCAGGTAGGATTTAATAATGGATCGATAGTGGTCCATATTCAGGGGTCGATATGAAAAAATAGTCGGCTCGATCAAGGCCCGCTGCCGAGAAAACGGAAGCACGTATACAAAAGCGATTCCGTTTGTCTGGGGGATATCAAAATCCATCAGGGTTATGGTGTCGGGATCAAAAACGGTTCGATTGGTTTCAACAATCTGTCCGCCGTAGTGCTGCAGCAGGCAGCGCCACCTGCTCAAATCGCTGCCGATCAGGCGTCCGTCATACACCTGGCGGGCGCTCAGCATGCGGTCGCCGACTTTAATGTTGATTCGGTCACCTTCCGGCTCCAGTGCATCAACCCCCTGGCCCAGATGAAGTTCGAATCCGCCGTGGGCGGATATTTTCTTGAAGGCTGTATCATAGAATCGATCCGCCGGAATGTAATGATAAGGGTATTGCTCGGAAGTCTGCGTAACCTCCTGGCCCTTGTGCCGAACCCGCCAGCTGTGCCAGGTATGTTGTACGGTCTCCAGGAATGGATGCGACAAGACATCCCAGTAGCACCAGATCCGGTCCATTTGATAGTCGGCACGCATATCTAGAAGAGCAATGTCTGCATCCGAAGGTGCCTGATCTGCCAGATGGTACGACAGCGTCAAACCTGAGAGGCCCGCCCCCACGACCGCATAATCGTATATCTTATTCATTATGTCTCACTGTTTGCTCCCGGAAGTCCGTGCAATGCCCTATGCAATTCACCGTTGTGCACGGGAAGACGTCCCAGGTGCCATAGTTTAGGGTTGACGGTAAGGCTCGATATGGCCCGCATGGTGTGAAAAAACTTGCCGAGAAAGCCGACATAGATCCGATTGTGCCAGTAATCCTGGCGATCTCTGATGATGTTCGGCCCGATCGCTTCATATATTCGGGCGGCAGTCAAAATAACCAGCCGGCATCGACGGGGAAGGTAGCGCAACCCCTCATCCGCACTGCGATAGTAGCGATCCGCACGCTGTAAAATCGACTGGACACCCTGAAACACCCGCTCCCGAAACAAACCATCTGAATTGATGATTTGATCCGGTGTGATATGCTCATCGAACAACTCGGCCGGCAGATAAATACGATCCCGCCGTGCGTCTTCAACCACGTCGCGGGCGATGTTGGTCAGCTGCATGGCAATACCAAGATCGACGGCAAATGGATGCGCCCGTCGATCATCAAGCCCCATAACATCGCACATCATTATCCCAACGGTACCGGCTACACCATATGCATATCGAATCAGATCGTCCCAGCTTTGAATGCGTACCCGTCCCGTATCTGCCAGCAGGGTTTCCACCAGAGTCCGGGCCGCCTGCATCCCGATCCACCCGGGTTCAAGCATTTTGATTAAATTTTGGACAATCGGCTCCGGGCTTCGTCCCTGCTTCAAATCGGCTGAAATAACCTTAAGCCTGGGTATCGCCAGGTCGGCATCCAGATCGTCCGCCAGATCATCCGCATAGCGGCAAAATGCATACAGCTCGGCGGCCCGGTCGGCCACCGCCCGGGAAAACAACGCCGAGGCCCAGTTGAAACTCTTCCCATGCCGGGCCAGCGTCGCCCGCGCTTCTTCGATTCCTGTTACCAAGGAGCGGTCTATCGTCTGTTCGGTCACCGCCATCTCATCAACCTCCAAAATAAAAATAAAGCCGTGCGCAGCACAAATAATAAATTCGCCGCCGTTCAATCTACAACGCATTCGGGGGCGGCTCATTCTTTCTTGCAGCAACGCTTCCTGCTACGGGCGACTTAATTAGGACATTCTGCAAAACCTTGGCCGAACTCAGCACCCCCGGAACCCCGGCCCCCGGATGGGTTCCCGCCCCGACAAAATACAGGTTATCGATTCGCGGATCACGATTGTGGAATCGAAACCAGGCCGACTGCCGAAACAGCGGTGATATTGAAAAACCGCTGCCCCACAGGGACAGGTAGTCATTGCGAAAGTCCACCGGGGTCATGTAAAACGAATGCACCAGATGCTGCCTCAGATCAGGCAGCAGGTGAGATTCCAAGGTCTCCAGAATCCGATCGCGGTAGCGGTCTCCGACCTCATCCCAGTTAACGTTGCCCTGTAGATTCGGCACGGGAGACAGCACGTAAAATCCGTCACAGCCAGCGGGGGCCATGCTTGAATCCGTAGCCGTCGGCCGGTGCAGGTACAGGCTGAAGTCCTCGGCCAGATGTTTGCGGTGGAAAATATCCTTCAGAAGCCCCTTGAACCGGTCGCCCATCCAGATCGTATGATGGGCGATATCCTCATATTGCCGGGTGGTGCCAAAATACAGCACAAAGAGGCCCATTGAATACTCTGACTTTTCGATTCGAAGGTTGTTCAGCCGGCTGCTGCTGCCGGCTGGCAGCAGATACTTGTAGACATAGGGCGGATCGGCATTCATCACGAATATGTCAGCCCGGCGCCGGGTGCCGTCATCCAGGCTCAGAGATCTGACCTGACCATCGACCACTTCAAGTTGCTCCACGGTTCGGCCGAGACGAACCTTAACCCCCTGGCTTTCCATCAATCTCCCGAGTGCGGCGACAATCGCCCCCATGCCACCCATGGCGTAGTGAACCCCCCATTTGCGCTCTAAATAGTGAATCAGCGCATATATCGAAGTCGTGTCAAACGGATTGCCGCCGACCAGCAGCGGGTGTACGCTGAAAATCTTGCGCAGGTAAGGATTTTTGATGTAGCTGGAAACGAGGCTAAAAACCGACCGGTAGCTTTTCAATGCCAATAGGTGGGGAATCTGTGCAGCGAGATCGGTTAAGCGCAGAAACGGATGATCGGACAGCTTGACAAAGCCGACGTCGAAAATCTTGCGGGACATTTCTACCAGACGAACGTAGCCGTCCCGGTCATCGGGATCAAATCGCTCGATCTCCTGTAACGTATCTTCAATGGTTCCCCCATAGTCGAAAGACTTGCCGTCGGCAAAAGAGATTCGATACCACGGGTCCAGAGGCCTTAAGTCAATGTGGTCTGCCATCCTCTGGCCGAAGAGCTCAAACAGCTCTTCGAAGAGGAAGGGCGCTGTAACGACCGTGGGACCCGCGTCGTAAATGAATCCATCCTTTTGGAAAACGCGGGCCCGGCCACCCAAATCGGTCTGACGGTCAATCAGTTCGACTTCGTAGCCTAATGCCCGCAGCCTGAGGGCGGACGCGATGCCGCCGAAGCCGGCTCCAACGACAATGGCATTAAGTCGGCCATCCGGTTCTGAACGCATGGCTGACAGTTGCGATTTTTGCGTGTTAAAATTGGCAAACATAACCTGTTCCTTTACATAGATTAATAGCCGCTAAAGCCATAGAATAAGGTGATCTTTATCCGGACATAAGCATACGTTTTTGGGCTTTTGCCCTTTCCTTCAATATCGCATCAACATATTTAAGCATGCGGGATCGTCCAACGGAAATGATGGATTGCAATCGGCTCCGCAATTCCCCAATCCTTGCGTCAGCTTTATCGACGGCAGCGTTCATACGCGCAATGCTTCGATCGATTGCTTCGGAACCCCTGATTCTGCACGCCCAGAAATCAATCTCTGACGTAGTTGAGATGTCTGATTTGAAAAATGAGGCAAAAGCGCCTTTCAAGGGGTCGTTTTCAAGAGTTTCGTGATAGTAGATGACCGGTAAGTTGACCCGGCCTTCGCGCAGATCGACTCCGGCAGGTCGACCGTCTTTTAGTCCAAACAGATCCACAAGGTCGTCTTGAATTTGATAGGCAACGCCCAGCCACTGCATTGCTGAGCTGGCACTTGCCACCTGGGCGGAGGAAACACCACCGGCTATCATTGTCGCCGCTACAGGCAACGCCAGCAGCATCCCGGATTTTAAGCGCGCGTTATTTTCATAGTCTTGCTCGGTCAGGGTTAAATTGCGCGATCCGGCCAGCTCCTCGGATTGCCCGGAAATAACCTGCCGTGTTGTTTCAGCGAATAGCCGGGTCAATTTGACGCGCAAATCCGGGGATTCATCTATCTCGGCCAGTGCCTGAAAAGTGCCGGCAATAAAATAATCGCCCAGGTTAATGGCTGTTTCAGGCCCAAAGGCCTTCCATACCGCCAGCTGACCGCGCCTGGTTTCGTCTTTGTCCTGCAGATCATCGTGTACCAGGGATGCGTTGTGCAGCAGTTCGCAGGCAGCCGCAATACTAATTGCTGTTGTTTCCTTGACCCCGAGAGCCATTGCAATTGATAACACAAACTGGGGTCTGAACATTTTACCGCCGGATGCCAGATGATATTCAGCCGCCTCACTAATTGAGCCGCTACTGCTTATATACCTTTTTATCAGCTCATGAACCGCCCCGGAACGGCCGGCTGCGGCCGACAAAAACTTCAAACCCGCTGACCCCTCGCTGCAATCCCCGTCAAGGGCACTATCCGTCTCTAACGCGCTGCCGGCATGATCGGCGTAAATGGCATTTGATAACATTTTTGTTCTCCGTCTTTCTGATAAGTTCCTTAATGGGGGGAATCGACAATGTTCCCCCCGATTGTTGGTTGTCGCTTCATTAGGCACTTGCAGGCTCATGCAGCTTCATGTCGGACATCTTCTTGGCAGCCATGACGGCAACCAGACCGAAACCAACCTTATTCACGAGATCGGCCACATTATAAACAAGTTCTCTAATAACCTGCACCTCGACACCTCCGGCAAAAAGCGTAATGAAGTAGCCCAGAGGATAAATCGCCCATCCGACCAGGATAAAGGTCCTCATACTCTTAAGACCATCGCGAATTGCATCCGACTCGGTTCGAGCAGCCTGGCTGACGTTGGTATATAAAAGGTAAAGAATATAGAACCAAGCCGACATGGAAATCGCGAACATAATCCAACCCAATGCGGTTGCACCGTCCGCCCGATTAATGGATGTCTCTCCAAAGTAGCCGGTTCCAATCATTACGATGTCAGCTGTGACCAGACGGGTTAAAAGTGATTTACCCGTGTTACCAAGCCGAAGAAGCGTTGGAAACTTTACCAGCAGTAGCGGTGTTGTGATGATCCAGTCGATGTAACGAATCTCAGTCGGAAAATTGGCGATCGAGTCCACAGACGGATCCGTCCCGACGGCAACTTTCATTGCCTGGTAGTGAACGGCTGCGACAAAAGTAACCACGGCAGCTAAAGTTGCCGTTGTCCGATACTCGGGTGCCAAACTATTGCGCTCGATGATGAAATATAAGGTAGCGGCCGCCATCCCGGCGAAACCGACGAAAAAAGAGTATTTTGTTGCGATAACAAGAATATCCATTTTGAATCCTCCATTATATTCTTAATTTGACAATTGTTCTCGATTTACTAAAACGTTTTGCAGTCCGTCTTGTTTAATTAATGGTAATGTTTTGTTGACATTTTGTCAAACTATATTTAGTTTAGAGCTGTCGATTACAGCGTAAATAACGAAGGTTTGTCAAATGGCCACAGCAATCGCCCACCCAAACTTTGCACTAATCAAATATTGGGGTAAATCGAACCACCTTTTAAACATCCCGGCAGCCGGATCGATATCCGTCACGGTCGATAAGTTAACCACAAAAACCACTGTCAACTTTGACGTCAATTTAAAGAGGGATATCGTTTGGCTAAACGGAGAACAGTTAGGTAACCCAGAGCTAACCAGGTTACGATCCTTTCTGGATCTGATCAGAGAAGTTGCCGGTGAAGACCGCCGCGCTGAGATAATCAGCTCAAACAATTTTCCAACCGCCGCGGGTATCGCTTCATCCTCATCCGGATTCGCTGCGCTATCTCTGGCAGCCAGCAGTTCACTCGGGTTGAGATTGGCGCCGGATGAGCTATCCGAAATTGCCAGGCGCGGCTCCGGTTCAGCGGCAAGATCAATTTTTGGCGGTTTTGTTGA
>JASJCE010000118.1 GCA_030066155.1 Desulfobacterales bacterium
CCGCAGTTGCCAAAGGCAGAGTAGATCACGTTGCTGATGGCCTGATCCCGGTCGGCCATGGCGGTTACAATTGTGGCGTTTTTTCCACCGGTTTCCGCCGCCAGGTGGACGTCCGGCTTCTGCTTCAATATCGCCAGGCCGGTGTCGGTGCCGCCGGTCAAAATAATGAAATCAACGTCCGGGTGAGTGGACAGTCTGGCAGCGGTTGACGTGCCCGAGCAGGGTACGAATTGCAGCACCGAACGGGGGATGCCGGCCCGCCAGAAGCATTGACATAATTCCCAGGCCACCAGCACCGCCTCGGAGGATGGTTTAAATATAACGGTGTTGCCGGCCGCGAGGGAGGCGACGATTCCGCCGCAGGGAATTGCAATCGGAAAATTCCAGGGTGTAATCACCACCCCCACGCCTTTGCCACGGCACCGGGCATGATCCAGGCCGAAAAATGTCCCGGCCGATTCCGGATAGTATTCTGCGAAATCCACGGCCTCGGAAACTTCCACATCAGCTTCTGTAAATACTTTGCCGGTATTGGCAGCCGCCGCGCCGATCAGGTCACCGCGCGCTTTGCGCAGTTCCATGGCCACCCGCGACAACACCCGGTGGCGCTGGCGGTGGCTTTTGCGGCGCCAGCCGTCTGGGTCTTTTTTGGCAGCGGCTACCGCTTTCTCGATATCCCTTGCATTTGCGAGGGCGAAGCGAGCGACCACGATTTTACGATCTGATCGTGAAGGGTCGACTATTTCACGGGTACGACGGCCCGCAAATACTTCCTCGCCATTGGCCACCAGTGGAATTTTCAACGGATCGTCACCGGGCTGCCTGCACCATTTTACACGAATTTCATCCGCCCACTTCCGATTGGGCGACAGTGACCAGTCGGTGTTTGGTTCATTCTTAAATTCCCCTTCAACGTAAGTGCCCATCCGGTCCGGAAACTCCTCGGTGAGTCGGTTCTGGCGGCGATGGGGGCGGGCAGGCGGGAGCTGCTTGTGTTTGACGGATGATTTGAAGTGATCTGTCAGAAATTGCCAGGATCTGTTATTCGTTCGCAGTTGATTTAAGTGCCGCAGGAAATTTTTGGCACCCGTATTCTCATCCAGTCTGCGGATGAGGTAGGCAATGGCATGAATGAATTCCTTTTCGGCAGCCACGGGGGCATAAACGACCACATCCTGGCCGGTTTCCTGAATTGCCCGGCGGATATGGTTGGCCATTCCCTCGATCATTTCGAACGTAAAATACTCGGATACCCCGTTGCGGCGGGAAACCAGGTAGGCGTAGGCAATGTCAAACAGATTGTGGGAGGCGATGCCGAGGCGGACAGCTTTGATGTTTTCCGGCTGCATGCCGACATCCACCATTCGCTTCCAGTTGGCATCCACTTGCAGCTTGCTGTCAAAGGGCGCCAGCGGCCAGTCGAACAGTGCCGATTCAACCAGTTCCATCTCCAGATTGGCGCCTTTGACAATTCGAATTTTAACGGGACTGCCGCCATTTTTCAGCCGTTCACGCGCCCATGCCGTGATCTCTTGCAAGATATGGAAAGAATCCGGCAAATAGGCCTGCAGGGCCATTCCGGCTGAAAAATTCCTGAATTCAGTTTGATCGAGGGTTCGTCTAAACGCTTCGGCCGTGATTGCCAGGTCGCGATAGGCCTCCATATCCAGGTGAACGAACTTCTGAGTTCGCGTCCCATCTCGGCGAACAAATTCCGCTTTGGCTGCAGCCCGGTACAATTCAGACAGCCGTTCGGTTAGAATGTCAACTGTTTGATCAAAGGCCAATGGCTGTATCTGAGAGAGAATCGTAGATATTTTTACCGATATGTGCTCCACCAGAGGATTTTTGAGGTCGTTCAGGTACATTTTCATACGGGCTGTTGCCTCTTCCTCGCCCAGCACCTCTTCGCCAATATGGTTAATATTGGTTTTCAATCCCTGATTTTTGCGTTTGAGCAGGAAAGACTCCAGGGCCTCCCGTTCACCCGGGATGATGACATGACTGCTGTCCTGGCGCATTTTTTGGATAATGCGGGGCACGGTCATCCCGGGAAGATATCGTCCGCCATGGAGGAACGTCTGCATCAGGGTTTTCTCAAACGCTGAAAAAAAAGTGGGTATGCCAAAGGTGGTCAGCAAATAGTGAATTTGATCCGCAACCCGCCGGTTGCTGCGCGACCGAAAACACTGATCGATCAGGGCGGTTAATATGACCTTATCTTTGGGATTGGTGTACAGACGCGCAAATTTCGCATTACGGGCCCTCTCCCGGGGGGGTTGCAGTTCATTGGCGCGATTTTGCCACTGCGTGGCAAGTTTTACGGCCTCTTCAACGAGCCGATCGGTGTCTTGCAGGTCTTCCATATCCATATGCACGAGTTTTCAGAAGGGTATTGGTGATTTGTAAAGAGTCTAATTTAATGCAGGCGGGAGCGTTTGTCACGCGCGTGAGGCTGACGGTTATTTGATGAAAGTAAAAGGCAAAAGAATAAAAGTCAAAGGAGAAAGGATAAAGGTTAAAGGCAGAAGGATAAAGGTCAAAGGAGAAAGGTTAAAGGTTTGGAGGTTCAGGGTTCAAACGTTCAAAGATTCAGGGTTCATGGTTCAGGGTTTTTGGTTAAAGGTTTAGGTGTCAAATGACAGATGTCTGACGGCAGAAGCCAGATTACGGATGGCAGAGGACCGAAATCAAATATTTCTTGTCTGTTCTATACACTTTGCTTTCTGCCCTCTGCCCTGCGCCCCGCGCTCTCTGCCCTATAATTCCGACTTCCGCATTCCCACTTCCGAATTCAAAAAGTCTGTCATCTGTCTTCTGTCATCTGACCTCTGACATCCGTCTTCTGTCATCTGTCATAATTTGCTCTTACCTTCTCACCTTCACAACTTCTCATCTTCTTTCTTTTAACTATTTCCTGTTTTTCTCCACTTCTTCCCAACAGGACCACTCACAATCGGCCGGCTTCATGTCCATCAGTTTGGAATTATTGCAGCTGACACTGTTGGCAACTAATTTGCCGTCTTTTTTACGCCACTCAACCAGCAGTTCCGCCTCCACTTTATCTTCCGGACATGTTATTTGGCATTTTTCCCATTTTGTTTCCTCTGTCACCGAAACTACCTCCTTGATCTGAATTTAAAACTAATTTATCCGCCTTGAATTGCACGCCAATCAGAACCAAATTCGTATAACATATTGAAATATTTAACTAAATTGAAGTTTATGCGGATAAATTACCTTATGCTCCGCATTAATTTAATCTATTTTCGCGATTGACTTGACTGAGCTTGCTGTAGGCCGAATTCCCTATTGAAGGTTAGGTTCTCTGTTTTCGGTACGCTATGCTCTTTGCCCTATGCCCTATGCGCTATCTTTCCGCCTTCCGCCTTCGGCATTCCCACTTCCGACTTCAAACTATTCTCCCAGATACGCTTTTTTAACCTGTTCGTTTTCCAGCAATGCCGAGGCTTTGTCGGTCAGGACAACGCGACCGGTTTCCATAACATAGCCCATGCCAGAAATTGTCAGGGCCATATGGGCATTTTGTTCCACTAAAAATATAGTTACACCGCTTTTATTGATTTCAAGAATCGTTTCAAAAATTTTTTCGACCAATTTCGGCGCCAACCCCAAAGACGGTTCGTCCAACAGCAACAATTCGGGCCGCGACATCAAGGCCCGGCCGATGGCCAACATTTGCTGCTCACCGCCGCTCAGTGTACCACCCAGTTGCCGCATACGGTCTTTTAACACCGGAAAAAGGCTGAATACCCACTCCAGATCTTTTTCGATTTCAGACCTGTCTTTGCGCAGGAAAGCCCCCATCTCTAAATTTTCACGGGTGGACATGCGGGGGAAGATTTGACGTCCTTCGGGTGTTTGCGATACACCCAGTGCGGCGACTTTCTCCGGCCGCAGCGTTTGGATGGGTTGGCCTTTGTATCGAATTTCGCCCTGAGACGCCCGCTGCACACCGAAGATGGTCATCAGCGTCGTTGATTTCCCGGCGCCGTTGGCACCGATCAAGCAGGCAATCTCACCCGCGGGTATCGAACAGGATACGCCCTTTAGGGCGTGGATGTTGCCGTAGTAGGTATGGACGTCTTTGAGCTCCAAAATTGATTGGGTGGTGGTCATATGCTCAATCCTTGGGTTTTAACTCGTCGCCTTCATGCAATTCGCGTCGACGGCGCGATGCCGGAATCAGCCCCTCAGGTTTTAAAATCATCATGGTGGTCATAATTGCACCAAAGGCCAGCATGCGATAATTTTCCAGCCCCCGGAAAACTTCAGGCGCGGCTATCAGAACAAAGGCCGCGATCACAATTCCCGGGATGCTGCCCACCCCGCCGAGAACAACGATACATAACACGATGCAGGATTCCATGAACAGAAAGAAGTTGGGGTTGGTATAGCTCAATTTGGCCGCAAAAAAAGCCCCGGCGACTGATGCGAAAGCCGCCCCCAGGGCATATGCCAGCAATTTTATCCAGGTCGTCGGAACGCCAGACAGCTCCGCCGCCACTTCATCCTCACGAATGGCGATCCAGGCCCGACCGATGCGGGAATTGTCGAGGCGCCTGACCCCGATAATGGTTAGGATGGCAATAACCAAAATGAAATAATAAAGCGCCGGCAAGGATTTCAAGTAATAACTGGCCCAGGCGAAACCATCATCGGCAAAGCTGGGATAATACAAAACCGGTCGTTTCATGCCGAAAAGGCCATTGGGACCGGCAGTTAGAGAGTCCCAGTTGTTGAGCACCAGCCGCACAATTTCACCAAAGCCCAGCGTGACAATTGCCAGGTAGTCGCCACGCATTTTCAATGTCGGATAGCCGATAATGCAGCCCACGATCATTCCGAGAACAATCCCAAGGGGCAGTGCCGACCAGAAGGACAATCCGAACGTGAGGTTGAGGAGAGAATAGGTATAGGCCCCCACCGCGTAAAATGCAATATAGCCCAAATCGAGCAGTCCGCACAAACCGACCACGATGTTCAACCCCAGTCCGAGGCAAACATAGATCAGGCAGGTAATACCGACGTCAATCATATAGTTGTCGGCGAACATCGGAAAGATGACAGCAACCGCCAGCAGTCCGCCCAGCGTGTAGATTTTTGGAAAACGATTTATTTGTTCACCAAAACGCTCGGTGAGAGGTGTTTTATGGACGACGAGCCCTTCTTTTTTACGGCTCCGAATTGTTTTCACAATCAGGTTGACAATAAGGATGGCCATAAAGACACCCAGCGTTTTAAACGCCCGGCCGGGATCGAATGTTGTGCTCTTGAATCCGAGCATCGGAATAAGCAGTATCGCCAGAAAGAAGCCGTAGACGACGAGCTTTTTAAGTTCTTGCTGTATCATTAGACGCGAACCTCCGCTGTACCTTCACCCAGCAGGCCGGATGGCCTGAAATAGAGGACCATAATTAACACCGTAAAAGTGGTCACATCTTTCCAGGCGCTGGGAAGAAAGGCTGCCCACATCACTTCGATGGTTCCGATAATCAATCCGCCCAGCATCGCACCGGGAATCGATCCGATACCGCCTAGAATGGCCGCTGCAAAAGCCTTGATCATGAATATAAACCCCATGTCGAATCGCACCGCACCATAGTAGAGCCCCACCATTACACCGGCGGCGGCACCCAGCGCCGGACCGATCATAAACGTAATGCGGATGGTTTGATCGATATCGATTCCGAGGATACGGGCCATGGTTTTGTTCTGGGCGGTGGCCCGCATGGCTTTTCCCAAACGGGTGCGGTGCACGAAAAACTGCAATCCGATCATCAGGGCAACGGCCAATATAACAATGAATATCTGACCGTTGGTGATGCGGGCACCCATGATTTCAATGCCTTCGATTCCAAAGACCTGGGGATAAGCCCGGTCGGAAACGCCCTGGCTGAGCATCATGCCGTTGGATAAAAAAATCGACATGCCCAGGGCGCTCAAGAGTGCTGCCAGGCGCGAAGAAGTGCGCAGGGGTTTGTAGGCCACATGTTCGACCGCGACACCCAAAACCGCCACATACGCCATCGCCATGCCGAACACAATAATCATGGTCAGAACGAAGTGTGTTTCCACAAATCCGATTTGCTGCAAAGCGGTCAAAACAATGACACCGATAAAGGCACCGGCCGTAAACAACTCACCGTGGGCAAAATTGATCA
This sequence comes from Desulfobacterales bacterium, assembly GCA_030066155.1. Lineage (GTDB taxonomy): Bacteria > Desulfobacterota > Desulfobacteria > Desulfobacterales > JAFDCJ01 > JAFDCJ01. The sequence goes on from JASJCE010000118.1 coordinate 6,186, forward strand.
ACTCAATAATGCCGTACACCATCGTATACCCCAATGCGATCAAGGCATAAATGCTGCCAAGAAAGACGGCATTAATGATTTGCTGAAGCACAAAAGAGGTTAACTCCATTGGGCCTGAATTCCTCCTTTTTATAATAGAAGTCAGATGACCCGTCTTCGCCATACGGCTTCGCCGCGGCACGCAAAAGACAGACGGCAGATGACAGAAGTCAGAAAACAGAGGACAGACGTTGGAAGTCGGAAATCGGAATGCGGAAGTCGGAAAAAAGGAATCAGAGTGCGGGATTCGGAACTTCCGAGCATAGGGCAAAACGCATAGAGCAGAGGGCAAAGTACATAGAGTGAAGGAGTCTTAAATCAAGCAACCTCCCTGCATATTCCCATGGACCTTAAGTGCTCACAAACTCAGCCCTGCAAAATCCCAAATTTACTATCGCCGTTAGTTACCTTTCATCTTCACGCTATGTACTCTGCTCTATGCACCGTACATTATTTCCACTTCCTAATTCCTCTGTCGTCTGACTACTCAAAAAAATACAGACCAGGCACCGACGGTACCCGGTCTGGTTTAGCTCTTAGAGATCTTTGCCGGTCAGCGGATCCCAGTAAGGTACGAACTGGTTATCCTTGACGAGCCAGACGATATGGGCGAGCTTACGGTCACCGTGGGCGTCGAATTTGATGTCGCCGCTCACTCCCGACCAGGTGTTGCCGCGCAAGGTTTTTTGCAGGGGGTCGGCTTTGGTGGTACCGGCTTTTTCAATGGCAGCCAGGGCCATCATGCCGGCATCATAGGCGTAATAAGCGTAGGAACCAACGGCATTGGCCTTCCACATGGTTTTGTAGGTTTTGACGAACTGCTCTCTTTCGGGTGTTTGCGGGGCCTGGGCAAAGGTCAGGTAAACACCTTCGGCCGACTTTCCGGCCACCTCCAGAAACTTGGGATGATACACCGCGTCTTCACTGACGAAGTCCGAGTTCATCCCCAGTTTGCGGGCCTGCTGGATCATTTTGGATCCTTCCGGCTGATATACGCTCATATAAATAACATCGGGATTGACCCTTTTAAGTTTGGTCAGAACTGCGGTAAAATCGCTGTCGCCGGGAGTGATGTGTTCATGGGCGACAATTTTTACTTTGTTATTCTCTTTGGCAAATTTCTTAATGTTGGCGGTTAGACCTGCGGTGTAAGTCTGCTTGTCGTCGATCAGCGCCAGGGTCTTGGCTTTCAGTTTGTTTTCCAGAAACTGGACCGTTGACCAGGCCTGAACGTCGTCACGGGGCGGCATCCGGAAGAAATATTTGTAGCCTTTGGCTGTCAAACGCTCATTGGTCGACGCCGGGGTGATCTGGACGACTTTTGCCTCCATTAACGGAATCTGGGCCGGTTCGGTGGCTGAGGAACAGTAGGCCCCGATCACGACATTGACGCCGCTGTTGATGAGTTTGTTGGCGGCCATGGTGGCTTTACCGCCGTCACAGGCGCTGTCGCCCGGGATCACTTCAACCTTGTCGTAGCCTTTGATCGGGCCATAAACCGAAACCGCCGTTTTAACGCCCTGCAGAATGTCGGTGCCGTCCTGAGCATAGGGGCCGGTCAAGGGGCTTAAGGTTCCGACCTTCAGGGTTTTGGCCAGAGCCAGACCCTGAAAACCTGTGATTAACGCTAAACATAGAACAAGAATACCAACTTTTTTCATGATGCTACCTCCTTCCTCAATTATACGTGGTTTTAATTTCCCCAAGTAAATTTCCTTTAAAGAAATTCTTTTTTGGGCAACTCCAATAATGAGATTTCAGTTTTCAGTGTTCAGGTTTCAGGATTTAGTGACTCGCTATCCTGACACCCGAAACCTGACACCTGAAACCCAACAGCTATGACTAAAAACGATACAAGATAATATGAAAAAAAAGTAAAGAAAATATCCGACTTAATTCTAATTATTTGTCTTCGCTCCCGTCCCCAAGTAGGCTTCGATCACTTTTTCGTTTTGTTGAATCTCTTTGGGGGTTCCTTCCGCAATTTTCTGGCCGTAATCCAGTACAACCACGAGCTCTGATATCCCCATAACCAATCGCATGTCATGCTCTACCAGAAATATGGTCAATCCCGTGTCCCGCAGCTTGATAATCAACTCCATCAGTTCGGCTGTTTCTTTGGGATTCATGCCGGCTGCGGGTTCATCCAGTAACAGAATTCTCGGCTGGGTGGCCAGTGCCCTGGCGATTTCAAGCCGGCGTTGCTCGCCGTAGGCGAGGTTGGACGCGTAATCATTTTGATGTTTTATCAAGCCCATAAATTTGAGAATTTCCTGAGACTTGGCGGTGATATCCTTTTCCTCCTGCTTCTCACGACGGGTTTTGAGCAATGCCCGCACCGGGCCGCTGTTGGTGCGGCAGTGCATGCCGACCTGAACATTCTCAAGGACGGTCATTGATTTAAACAGGCGAATGTTCTGAAAGGTTCGGGCAATGCCCCGGGAGATGATCCGATTGCTCCTCAGGTCATTGAGTTTATTGCCCTTGTAGGAAATTGATCCTTCGGAAGGCGGGTATACCCCGGTGATCATATTAAATACGGTGGTTTTACCGGCACCGTTGGGGCCGATCAGACTTAAGATCTGTCCGTCGGGAACATTTAGATCCAGGCTGTTCACTGCCAGCAATCCGCCAAATCGCTTCGAAACATTTTCTAAAATCAGTCCTGCCATAGCTGTCGACCTAAACTGTCTGGATACCGATCATAAGCGGCTTTGAGCACTTTTTGGTGTTATTGATAGCGCCCGTTGCATTTGAAAACTGTAATTTTGCACCGGGTCATTCGGATTTCCCAAGCCAAGCGCGACAATAAATCGACTATATAAGCATTTTATATGATGGATGTCAACGCAGATTTCTGACATTGACTTCATAGATGTATCCTCCGCAGTTAATTCCAATTCACTATTCGATGTTCGCTTTGCTTACATCAAAGGTAAAACGGTTCCCAACTCCTTATTAATGGAGCGTAAGTAGATTTCTTTTGCCAGGGCCACATCCTGGATTGCCAAGCCATAATTGTGATCGATGATTTGCTCCTCTGTGCTTTCCCGGCCGGCTTTTAGTCCGGCGACAATTTCACCTAGCTCCGCGTATAAACCGGGCAGTGATTTGTAATAGCCGGCAGCTTTTTTCTGAGCTTGGCTGAACTGATCCCAGCTGTCGACAATAAATTTGTCAACTCTGCCTGGGGTATCCTTCTCCCAGCCCCCGGTATGTATCGGCAAAATTAAGGCCCCTTTCTGAACCCATTTTCGTTTAAAAACCGGTTTCGTTAGTTTTCCGGTTGCTGTGACGATCACATCAGCGCCCTGAATGACGCTTTGGACCGAGTCGGTTTTTTCGATTTTAAATGGAAGCCTTTTGCGCATGTCAGTGACAAACTGCTGTGAGGCTTGATCATTTATGTCATATACTTTCAAAAGCCCCATTTGGGGGAGCACCTCTTTTAGAGCCAATGCATTGGCGCGCCCCTGAATCCCTGCCCCGACAATACCGACTTTCTGTGCGTTTTTGATCGCTAAATATTTGGCAGCCACAGCTGAAACCGCTGCGGTACGAATTTGGGTAATCCAACTGCAATCCATAACGGCCAGTGGCCGGCCCTTTGCCGGATCATTTAAAATCATAAGGCCCATTATGTTTGGCAAGCCGTACTTAAAATTACCGGAGTAACCGCTGACCCATTTGAGTCCGGCCGCTTTCATCGCCGGCAGATAGCCGGGCATTGCATGGATGAACGCATCCGGCTGCGGGTGAAGGCCGGGTTTTGGCGGGTTTTCAAAACGCTTCAGACCATGTTCTCTGAGCACCGCCTCGGCAATATTGATTGCTTCCGGCATGGATATCCCGACGTCGATAACTTCCTGGCGGGATAGATAAACAAATTCAATCTGATGCATTGATATTCTTTTTGAGCCTCATCTTTGAGCGGCGGTAATTGACTCGGGATTACATTGACGCGAGAAGCTTCTCGATATTCGCGGGCTTGGCGATGTGCTTATAGCGCAATGTCTTTTCCTCGTGAGCCTGCAACAGTTCGGGAGACGTGGTTCGTTCATCCAGATCACAAAGCTTGGTTGCGCCCCACAGGATCCAGTGCAATGATACGAGGGGTTCTCGGATTTTGACCTTTTCCGATATGAGATCGGGATTGATCCCGCTCAACCGAGCATAGTGCTGTAAAAAATTCTTTTTTTCATCTGAATTCATGGTTCTTGATGAACACCAGAGCTGTGCCGGCTCTGAAAGGAAACAAGCAAGATCATAGGAACAGTCATCTACCCGGGGCTTTTCCCAGTCGATCAATCTCAACCCCCCGGTTGTCAAGATAAAATTGTCAAAGGCAAGATCGGTATGATTTAAACTATCTGCCGCAAAAAGGCTGCTCTTGGCTGCTATCATTGGAGCAACTCTTGCCAACAGTTTTTCGGCGAATGCGATCGTTTTCTGATTGGATGACTTTCTGGCTTGATAACCGTTGAGATCATTGCGGGCCAGATCATAAGTGGCCGCCAGCGGATCATGCCAGGTCACGAGGTCAAGTCCACCAGGATCAATTGAGTGGAGCTTGACCAGTAGTTTCGCAACGTTTAAAACGTTCTTTTGCTCAAGGGACAATGGGGGGCCCGGCAAGTATTCTTCAATGAGAATATCGAATTTAAACCGATTGCGGCCGGCATCAAAATGGTAGGCCTTCGGTGCAATTTTATGTCTATTTAGAAAGTTCAAAACTCTGAATTCATACGCGACCTGATTGGAAAGACCGCTTTGCTGTTCGACATTTATGCGAAATATGAACTCTTTGTGATTTATTTTGACATGATAGTTAAGATTGTATGAGCCGGGAGACATTGCAAGGATTTCGATGGATTCGCCGCTGTCAACACCCAGTAGCGCTGGCGGAAGATCCATTAGATACTGTTTGATTGCTTGCGGTTCGATCGACATCTTTCCTCTTATTCAGAATTGAAAACCGGGTCCTTAGTGCCAGTCGTAGAACCCGTCGCCGGGGGTCAGAGATAACCGGCTGTACCATTGGTCAAATAATTTGGGTATTAAATTTGGGAATTCCTAAATTCCTAAATTCCTCAATTTTCTTTGCGGATTATTAATACCAGCACTGATCCTTATATGTCAAAAGCATAACAGAATCTTGGAGTGATTTATATGACGAGTTCAAGATTGATTGAAGCAATCTCTAAAGCCTTTTGATTCCAGGTAATCCGTATTCGAAACCGCAAGTAATTCCGAATGCGTTGCAACTTGGCCGGGAAAAAACTTGACAGCAAAAATGATCATTAGTATCGACAAAGGGTTAGGTGAAAATCGGAGGTTATGGATTCTGTGAAATAGTGAAAGCTATTTAACAGGGGTAATCATTTAATCGGAAGGAGGCAAACCATGTCAGAAGAGAAAAAAGAAAAAGGAATCTCGCGTCGTGATTTCATGAAATCCGCGGGGATGGCTGCCGCAGCAGGCAGCGTCCTGGCAATGGGACTTCCGAAAACTGCTCACGCCGCCAAGACATTGAAAGTCGGGTTTATGGCGCCTTACACCGGGCCTGCCAGCCGCACCGGTGACATGCATCGCATGGGCGTTGAGATGGCTTTGGAGGAGGCGCGGGCAGCAGGCGAGATCCCGGTCAAAGTCGACGGCAAAACGATGGATATCGAGCCGGTTTGGGTAGACAGCCAGTCAAGTCCGGAAAAGGCCGTCAAAGCAGTAACTTTCGCGATCAATCGGGGTGTAAAGTTTATGGTGACCGGGTGGCATTCTTCCGTAGCCATGGCGGTTATGGATGCCGAAGCGCCCTTCAAAATTGTCCATCTTGGCCACGGCGGTGAATCCCAGTACATCAATTTCAAGATCAACGACAATCCTGAGAAGTACAAAGGTTGGTTTAAGGGGTGGGCTTCTCCGCCGGTTTACGCCGGGCTATATGGACCACCGCTTAAGTATTTCATGGAAAAGGGGCTCTGGAAACCACGCAACAATAAAGCCGGGGTTATTGTTGAGGACACGGATTATGGCCGGGGATGGGGCGAAGCCCTGGTGGTGAGCTTGAGGACCGCCGGTTTTGATGTAATGCCCTTTGATGTGAATGCGATAGACGAGACGGAATTCACACCGTTGATTACAAAATACAAGGCGGCCGACGTGTCGGTTCTGGCTTTGACCCAGACCGGCGGTGTGCCCATGTACAATATTATCAAGCAAACCCGGGCCATGGGTCTCAAAGCACTGGTCGTCGGGCATGGGCTTACCTGGACCGGAGAATGGTATCAGAATACCAAAGAAGCATCCGATTACGTACTGTGCATGGATTCACCCTACGCCATCAGTCCCGAGCAAAAAGATTGGCTGAAACGATTTAAGGCGAAGTATGGCGAAGATGCTTCGATCGCGCCATCCGGCCAACCCTATGATTACACCCGGCTGGCCATCAAGGTTCTCAATGAAGTCGGGACCCTTGATTTCGACAAACTGTGTTATCACATCAGGGAAAAGGTAAAGTATAAGGGCGTCTGGCAACTTTTTGATTGGGCCACCTATAATGATTTCTGGACGGATTTCTCTCAGGAAGGCACCCTCCATCAACTCTCGCGCAACGATGTCCGCACCGGTGACTATATGGAAGGATTCTTTTTTCCCTTGGTTCAGATGTTCGGTGGAAAACCCAAAATTCTTTGGCCGACCTCTTTGGCGGCGGGGGAGTTTAAGGCGCCGCCCTGGGTTTAAGGTGTGAGATGGTTTTTCTGGAAGTCGATCAGGTGTATAAAAATTTTGGTGGTATTCCTGCCCTGCAGGGGGTATCGCTCAGTGTGGAGAAGGGCAAAATCCATGGGGTTATCGGACCCAATGGAGCCGGTAAAACCACGCTGTTTAATGTGATAAACGGGGTTTACGGTCCCGACGCCGGCAAAGTTATCTTTGAAGACCGGGAGATCACCGGGCTCAAACCGAATCAAATTGCTGCCATGGGTATCGGCCGAACCTTTCAAGTCGCCCGTGTCTTCAATGAGATGACGTTGTTGGAAAACATGATGGTGCCGTTGATTCCCAAGCGGATCCTAAAGAAAAAAGGTGAGAAAAAAGCGCTGGAACTGCTCGAAATGGCGGGACTCAGCCATCTCAAGGACCAATTGGGCGTTGAAATTTCCGGAGGACAAAAGAAGTTGCTGGAGTTCATGCGAACCATGATGGCGGATCCCGAGGTGATTTTGCTGGATGAACCTTTCGCAGGGGTCAATCCCGGTTTGATCGAACGCTTGATCGACGTCACCTTTGAACTGAATCGAACCCGGGAGAAGACATTTCTCCTGATCAGCCATGATATTCCTTCGGTGATGAAGCTGTGCAAGAATCTGACGGTGCTTTCAGCCGGTGCGACCATTGCCGCAGGAGAAGCAGATCAAGTCCGGCATGATCCGGCGGTGATCGACGCATATCTGGGGCATTGAGAATGACACTTGAGGTCAAAAACGTTACTTCGGGCTACGTAAAAGAGGTACCGATTTTAACAAATGTCAATGTTGTGGCCAACGAAGGGAGTTTGACCGGTATCATCGGGCCCAACGGCGCCGGCAAATCGACCCTTTTGAAAACCATTTATGGTTATCTAAAGCCCAGTGTGGGTGATGTCTTTCATGATGGAAAATCGATTAGAGGTCTCAAGCCGGATCAAATGCTGGGGCTGGGGATCGCCCATCTCATTCAAGGCCACAGTGTTTTTCCGGCTATGACCGTGGAGGAAAACCTGGAATTGGGCGGCTGGATCATCAAAAAAGACCGCAAAGCACTCGACGTTGCGCTGGATGAGGTCTATCAACGTTACCCCGTTTTGAAGAACAAGTGTAAAATGACGGCCGGCGCGCTTTCCGGGGGTGAGCAGCGGACGCTTGAAATTGCGCGTCTCACCATGACCCATCCGCGCACGATATTAATTGATGAGCCCTCGGTCGGGTTGATGCCCAAGCTGGTGGACTCGGTCTACGAAGAAATCGTCAAGCTAAAAGAGCTGGGATATACTATCCTGATGGTTGATCAAAAGGTGCACAAATGTCTGGATGTGGTTGACTACATCTATGTCCTGCGCTTGGGCCAAAACAGCCACCATGGTCCCAGGGCGGATTTTGTCGATACCATTGAAGACATCATCAAGGAGTGGATCTAGGATGGACTTGAGTATTATTATCCAATTGATCGTGCTGGGGCTGGTGAGAGGTTCGATGTATGCCCTGATGGGTGTCGGCCTTTCCTTGATCTTTGGAATCATGGAGATTGTCAATTTTGCCCATGGCGAACTGTTTATGATCGGCTGTTATATCATGTATTTTGTGGTCGCGATCCTGGGCCTGCCGTTTCCTGTAGGTATTTTTGCATCCGGGATCGGGCTATTGATTGTGGGGTTCATTCTTGAGAAGGGCCTAATCTCAACCCTCCGCCAGAAGGCGGGTCGGGAATGGCTTATGGATTCCTTTGTATTGACCATCGGCCTGATGGTGATCTTTCAGAATCTGGCCCTGATTATCTTCGGGTCGATTCAGCGCGGAATCCCCAATCTGGTGACCGGTCAATATGTCATCGGGGATGTCGTCTTTATTTACGATCACCTGGTTATCCTAAGCCTTGCGCTTTTGACGGTTGGACTGCTCCGGTATTTTGTCAAACATACCAATCTAGGCAAGGCCATTCGTGCCACCTCGCAACACTCAGAGGCTGCACAGACACTGGGCATCGATGTCGGCCGGATGTATGCCATTGCCTTCGGCATCGGGGCAGCCCTGGCGGGCATATCCGGGGCCCTTTTGATAACTCTGTTTCCGGCCAATCCCAATGCCGGTATGGGGCCGGTGTTAAAAAGCTTCGTGGTGGTCATTCTGGGAGGCCTTGGCAATATCAAGGGGGCCATTGCGGCCGGAATTTTGGTGGGTCTGCTTGAGGCCTACGCGGTATTCTTTCTGGCCGGAGGCTGGCAGAATGTCATTGTCTTCTCCATTGTGATTGTCGTTCTCGTTTTCCGACCCTCAGGACTTTTTGCCCCTGCCGGAGAACGACCATGAGTTTGCTAGCCAGCCCCGCGAAAGGAATGAATGCCGCCCGCTATGTTAAAGTGGCATTGGTTCTGTTGTTTCTAATTGCCGCTCCGTGGATCTGGCGTGAAAATCGGTTTATCACGACCATCTTTATTTCGGCCCTGATGTTCGGAATCTGGGGCGTCATGTATGATCTTCAGATCGGTTACGGCGGACTGATCAATTTTGGATTTGCCGGATTTATCTGCGCCGGCGCTTATGGGTCTGCTTTAGCCGCCCTGCACTACGAGATAAATCCCTGGTTCTCAATGCTAATCGGGGCGACGGTGTCCGGTGTTTTAGGGTTTCTGACGGGAGTGGTCACCCTAAGGCTGAAGGGAATTTTTGTGGGCCTGGCCACCTGGTTCTTGGCCGAGATGCTGCGGCTGACGATATCAAACACTCCCGGCTACACACGCGGTATGCTGGGGCTTGCCGTCAAACCCCTGCCGGATGTTTGGGGGCTTGATTTCTCCCGGGCTGCGCTGCTGCCTTACTATTACCTGCTTTTGATTCTGGTGGTTATCACATTCGCAGTGGCCTCTCTGATGGTGAATTCCAGAATCGGCCTCTCGTTCAAGGCCATCCGGGAAGACCAATTGGCTACAGAGACTCTGGGGCTCAGTCCCACAAAGTACAAGCTCATTAACTTCACCACGGCCTGTTTTTTCACCGGTCTGATTGGGGCTTACTACGGCCATTACATTGGTATTCTTACGCCGGATCCGACCGAATTTGGTGTGCCCCGAACGGTGGAAGTCCTTACGGTGGCCTATGTGGGAGGCCGGGGCACGCTGTGGGGTTCCGTTGCGGCTGCTTTTCTTCTCATCGGGTTTCAGGAATACTTCCGTGAGCTGGGCGCATGGCGTCTGGTTTTGTACGGTGTTTTGCTGATTTTCGTTATGATTTATGCCCCCAAGGGTATTTCTTCCGTTAGGAAGTATATTTGGTAAAAAGAAGTCGGAAGTAGGAATGCGGAAGTTGGAATTATGGAGCATCAGGCATAGCGCATAAAGCTGAACGGAAGAAATACAGTATGGTTTTGGGCCCTTTTTAATGAAATCAAACCATGTTTGAACAGGATTACGATTCTTGTTTTCTCGGCGATGGATGCTAAATAAGATAGATAGAATACAACAAATCTTCAATCATCAATTCTTAATTCCCCGAACTAGCGGGATCACCGCTACGCGGCGACCGGCTTGCCGGATCGGGTTACACCTGGTTTAACCCCATTTACAAACCTCCAATATTTCATATTGCGTTAGCACATCAAACAATTTTTCAGTCCTTCCAAATTGCAGATTGAAGTTAATATCTATAATTGCCAATAGAAGGTACGGTATTTTCTTACTCGTTGATGTCGGATTAGCAGTTGTCTATTGGGTCGGTAAACGAATTATCCCGCGGCCCCGAATAGCGGGATTCGCACAAGGCGGAAAAATCCTCCGAAGGTGGTTTAAAGTTTTAGGTTAAACTGTCGATATATGAAATCAAAGAGTTGAATTGCGGGGTGCTATGGCTTTAGTTGATGATAATTACCAGGGGCTGAAAGATGCCAAAATCATGATAGTGGACGACGAGCCGATTAATATTGATGTGGTGAAAGCGTTCCTTGAAGAGGAAGAATATCGCAATTTTGTGACGGTCGAAGATTCAACCCAGGCAATGAAGCTGCTTGAGGAGACGCGCCCTGATCTCATGCTCCTCGATCTCATTATGCCTGAAGTCTCCGGCTTCGATATTTTGGCTGCGGTGCGCTCTGACCCGAAATTCAGACATTTGCCCGTCATTATTTTAACAGCATGGACCGACACGCAAAACAAACTAAAAGCGCTGGAATTTGGTGCCACAGACTTTTTGGCAAAGCCTCTTGACCAAAGTGAACTGAGACTGCGCGTACGCAATACCCTGGCGGCCAAAGCCTACCAGGACCAGCTAGCTCACGCTAAGGAGCAAGCTGTATCGGCCAATAAGGCAAAGAGTGAATTTCTTGCCAATATGAGTCACGAGCTTCGCACGCCATTAAACCATATTATCGGATTCACCGAGTTGGTCCTATATAAAAACTTCGGCAACTTAAATAAAATCCAGGAAGATTATCTCAGTGATGTTCATCAAAGCAGTAAACATTTACTGTCTCTAATCAATGATATATTGGATCTTTCAAAGATCGAAGCAGGAAAATGTGAGCTAAAAATCAGAGATGTAGATTTTAGAACAATTTTGCTAAACGGTCTATCAATGATTAAGGAGAAAGCGTTAAAACGCAAAATAAAGATTTCTTCTCGTTTCAATGGTATTCCCGAGAAAATAAAAGCTGATAAACGAAGCTTGAAGCAAATTCTCTATAACCTTCTTTCCAACGCGATAAAATTTACACAAGAACGTGGAAGGATTTTGTTAGAAGCGAAATTAGCAGATGACGATATATTAAACAAATGTGAAATTCAAAGAAACAATAATAAAAGCAATAAGCGACATTTCGTTATTATTTCTGTGAACGACAGCGGCATCGGATTGAGTGAGGATAATCTTATTCGGATTTTTCGCCCCTTTGACCAGGCTGATAATTCTCCAAGCCGCAATTATGGGGGGACGGGTTTGGGTCTTTCAATAACAAGGCAGCTGGTGGAACTTCATGGCGGAAAGATCTGGGCAGAGAGCCATGGCAAAAAAAAGGGGAGTACCTTTAATTTCATTTTGCCTTGCGAAGGCCCGGCAAAATCTTCAGTAACTGAAATCGGTACTCAAAACAATGAGTCCTAATCGATTTCATGTCTGGCAAAGGAAAGGGCATCCGTCAGCCAGTCATCCATTTGCATGACCAGTTGACGCTGGCGAAAGGCCTGGCGCTGGGCTTTATGCTGGGCCAGGGAAAGAAGGTTTTCGGCCAGACGATTCGACTGCGGCCGGTATTGCGATGTAGCCTGTGAGAGGAGCTTTATAAACAGTTGGGGAGCATAGCGCAGCAAAAGATCGTCTTCCAGGCTGCCATATGTGCGGACGCTGCCGGGGTCTCCCTGGCGGGAGCAGCGGCCGGCTAATTGCCGATCGATGCGTCCGGATTCATGGCGTTCTGAAACGATAACATGCAGTCCGCCAAGCTCGGCAACTCCATTGCCAAGTTTGATGTCTGCGCCGCGGCCGGCCATATTTGTGGCAATCGTCACCGCACCGGCTTGCCCCGCTGATGCGATAATTTGGGCCTCCTCCCGATGTTTGACCGCATTGAGCAGTTGAAAGGGAATATTCCTTGCTCTCAGGAAATCGGCAAATGTTTCACTGGCCGCAACGCTTCTTGTACCAATCAGCACCGGTTGCTTAGTCTCGTGACAGCCAACCGTTTCCTTACAAATCGCCTGCCACTTGCTTTTTTGGTCGGGGTAAAATCGGCTGGGCAGAAACCGGCGGATACAGGGTTTGTTGGTTGGAACGGAAAGCACCGGTAATTCATAAATATGCCAAAGCTCGTCAGCGGCTTCACGGGCGGTCCCGCTCATTCCGCCGAGCTTTGCAAACAAACGAAAAAAACGCTGGAAACTCAGCCGGGCGAGGGTTTCGTTGGGATCCGAAAGCGGTAGCCCCTCCTTGGCTTCAATCGACTGATGAAGGCCGTGGCGCCAGGTTCTTTGGGGCATCATGCGACCGGTAAATTCATCGACGATCACGACCTTATCCTGCTCGATCACATAATGCCGGTCTCTTTGAAAAAGTTCCCGTGCGGTAAGCGCCGTGAGCACCAGTTCTTCTCGTCGATCGCGGCCTTGAAAAATATCGGCAAGGGCCGTTGACATCTCTGTAATTTTGGTTGCCCCGGGTTTGGTGAGGGTAATTTCACGGTACCGTCGATCGACGCGATAATCTATTTCAGCTGCAAGGGTGCGGGCAATCCGGTTCGCGGCTTGACAGGCTTCGATCAGGTATTGATTTTGACAGGCTTGCGAGATAATCAAGGGCGTGACGGCTTCGTCAATCAAAACGCTGTCGGCTTCGTCGACGATGGCCGTATGGATCCCTCGCATGACGGTTTCGACGTGTGAACGGTCATGCGGATTTAGCTTCAGGCGGATTTGACGCCGTGACGATTGGTGGGTGTTCCCCAGGGCCAGGCGATCGCGCAGGAAATCCGCAAGCAGCTCCTTACTGGCGACATATACAACCCCCTTCCGGTAATTCTCTTTCCGCTCGGCCGGCGTCATGATGCTGGTAACCGTCCCGACCGATATCGCACACTGCCGGTATAGCTTGGCAAACTCCTCTGCATCACGCGAGGCAAGGTAGTCGTTGGTGGTGATGATGTGGCATGGTTTTCCAGTCCAACCGGCGATAACTGCTGCTAAACAGGCCGTCAAGCTTTTGCCTTCGCCAGTTGCCATTTCAGCCAGATATCCATGATGGATGATGATGGCACCCAAAATCTGGACCCGGTAGGGTCGCATTTCGAGGGTGCGAGCGGCTGCCTCGGCGATTAGGGCCAGGGCTTTCGGCAGGCATTGTTCAAGGCCTCGTCTCTGCCTGCGGTATGCCGTCCGCAGGCTGTGCAGTTGACGCGTCAAATCCTGATCTGACAAATCCCGGTATTGTAAAGATCTTTCGAATATCTGCTCCGCCTGATCAACCCACCGCTGCCTGATATATTTGCGTCTGCGATAGTGACCCAGTAATCCGTGAGCACAACGATCAAGACCTGCGGGTAATTTTCCCGGCGTTTTGGTTTTGGTTGCCTGATAATCACGTGCCGGTAGTGTCATGTCTGATATCGTTTTTGAATAAATTGGCGCCCTTTGCGCAACCATCGGTAGAGCAGCGGCTCTGCTTGCAGGCCGAACCGTATTTGTCCGGAATGACCATGCTTGAGGACTACCTTGCCGGATGGTGCGAGGTCGGCATAGATTTGAAAAAAAGGTTCGATTGTCAGCAGACCCTGATCGTCCTCACCCGAAACCGGTATATCGCCACCGGCGTGCCACCCCAAAACGGCCGAAGGAAGCCGCTCACGCTGAAATGGTATGAACTTGCATGTGGTCACCGGCAGATCCGTGTTTCCCTGTCCGGTCAGGCGGACTGCGGTCTGGCCGGAGATATCTCCATTGAATAGATTGGCTGCTTCCGCCTGGGAAACGACCGCTGAAAAATGGAATTTATCCGGAGTCATGATCTTACCCAGTGCAGCTCCACGGGACAACCATACACCCTGCAATTCATGGAGGCTGGGTGCAACCCAGATTCCAGCCTGTTCTGCCTTGACAAGTAAAGCCTGCCGTTGTGCTTCAGTCCTGCGCAATTTGTCCTTTAGCGTTTCCAAACGTTTTACGAGTACTTCCCGTGTTCTGGCTGCATCATGAACATCGCTTTTTTGCAAATGCGCCACGACTTCGTCCCGTTGAGCATTGATCAGCGCGATTTCGATGTCAATTTCCGGATTGACCAGCCGCACCAAAGGCGTGCCGGTTTGGACCTGTGAACCGTTAGTCGCCAAAATTTCTGTTAGCTGTCCGGCGGTCCCGCTGGCGACCTGCAAATAGGTTTTGGCTTCCAGAACCCCAGGTGCACGGAAGCTGCTCTGAACTGGAATTGCGCCAACGAACAATAGAACGATGCCAACGGCCGACACGCAAACGGCGATTGCCCGTACCCGGGTTTGGGCCAGATTCGGACTGAAACACACGTAATTCGCAAAACGCACTGCCGGCACTACAACCCAGGTAAACACGCAGACGCCAGCCATCAGCAGCCCGGCAAGCAGAAAGCGATCAGCAACAAACAGAATGATGCCGCCAT
>JASJCE010000119.1 GCA_030066155.1 Desulfobacterales bacterium
CCAGACCGCCAGATACCCGGACCGGATTTTAGGCCGGCGGAACAGGCCCAGGCCGCTTATTTCGTCAGTTTGTTCTCAATCCTGGGCAAACTGTCCAAAGCAGATGGTATCGTGACCAGGGATGAGATCAAAATCGTCCAGGAGTTCATCGACGGTCTGCCAATGGCGGCCAGGGAAAAACAATTTGCCCGGCAGGTGTTCAACGAGGCCAAAAATTCTCCCTATTCAATTGAAGACTTCGCCGCCCAGTTATATCAGTCAACCCGGACGCAGCCGGCCGTGCTGACGTCCTTCTTCGATCTGTTGTTCAAAATCGCCGCGGCGGACGGCAACCTGCACCCCGCCGAGGAAACCGCGCTGAGGAACATCCAGCGCGTGTTCCAACTCAGCGACCGGCAGTATAATGACATCAAGGCCGTCTATTTCCAGGAAATAGACAAATATTACAAAGTGTTAAACAGTACGCCCGCCTCAACCAACGAAGAAATCAAATCCAACTACCGCAAACTGATCAAGGAATTTCACCCCGACACCATAGTATCAAAGGGGCTGCCCGAGGAATTCATCGACTTTGCCGAAAAGCGCTTTCGTGAAATCCATGAAAGCTATGAAAAAATCCGGCAGGAACGAAATTTTTGAAACCTGAAACCTTCCCCGTCAGCCCAGCAGCTTGTTCAGGGCTTCACTCATTTCCTGAATTCGGTAGGGCTTCGTTACGATTCCTTTAA
Organism: Desulfobacterales bacterium; assembly: GCA_030066155.1. Lineage (GTDB taxonomy): Bacteria > Desulfobacterota > Desulfobacteria > Desulfobacterales > JAFDCJ01 > JAFDCJ01. The sequence continues at coordinate 729 of JASJCE010000119.1, forward strand.
AACCGAATTTTTCGTGGTTCGATATGACCGGATCATTGGAGTAGCCGCTGCTGACAATCGCATTGACACGCGAATCCAGTTTCTTCAGCGTCTGAATAGTGTCTTGTCCTCCCATGCCGCCGGGAACCGTCAAATCGAGTATGACCGCATCAAACGGGCTACCGGTTTCCATGGCTCTGCGATAAATATCAACCGCTTCCTGGCCGTCGCTGGCCAGCGTGACATCATAGCCGAGATAATTTAACATATTTGCGGCGACACCTCTGATGATGGCTTCATCATCCATGACCAGAATTTTTCCCTGGCCGGATTGAAGCGGCGGCTCTGCCGAGGGTTCTAGGCACTCTTTCCCGCGCGCAGCCGGCAAATACAGGCTGAAAACCGACCCGGCGCCAAGTTTTGATTCCACCGTCAGCCGGCCGCTGTGCTTGTCGATAATCGAATAGGCGATGGTCAGACCGAGACCGCTGCCCTTTTGTTTGGTTGAGAAATACGGATCAAAAATATTGTCAAGATGATCCCTGGATATGCCGATGCCTCGATCCTGAATAGAAACCTTTACATATTTTCCGGCTGGAAGAGACAAATTGTTTTGTGGCGACAATACCGTATTTTTTGCCCGGACAATCAATTCGCCACCCCCTGGCATCGACTGATCTGCATTGAGGACCAAATTGTTGATCACTTGTCCGATTTGGCCGCCATCGATTTCCAAAGGCCATAGTCCGTCGGGTAATTCAAAGCGGCACCGGACATTCGATCCCCTTAGAGCAAAAATAACGGCCTCTTTTGTCAGCTTGGCAATTTGCAGTATGTCTTTTACCGGTTCACCCCCTTTAGAGAATGTGAGCAGCTGTTGGGTCAGATCTTTGGCCCGCAGCGAGGCATTTTCGATCTCGGTCAGCTGGCTCACGATATTTTTTCCGGCTTCGGCATCCATTTTTGCCAGTGAGATGTTTCCGACGATACCGGTCAAAATGTTGTTGAAATCGTGTGCAATCCCGCCGGCCAGCACACCCAGTGATTCAAGTTTTTGAATTTTTTGCAATTCCGCCTCCATTTTGCGCTTCTCGGTTATATCTCGAAAAACCAGAATGACACCTAAAATCTTTCCCTCTGCACTGGTGATCGGAGCAGCGCTGTCGGCGATGATGTACTCCGTTCCGTCCCTGCTGATGAGCATTGTGTGATTCGAAAGCCTTACAACGGCACCACGATCGAGGACTTCTTGGACCGGATTTTTAGCGGGAATCCGAGAGAACTCATCGACGATATGGAATACTTCCTTGAGCGGCTTGCCGATGGCCGCCTGCTGAGACCATCCGCTCAGCTTTTCGGCAACGTTGTTCAGCAGGGTAATTTTTCCCTCGGCATTGGTTGTAATGACGCCGTCGCCGATGCTACGGAGGGTGACTGCAAGTCGCTCCTTTTCCTCCGTCAGGGCTGCCTCGGCAAGCTTGCGCTCGGTGATATCCTGTCCGATGGATTGATACTCGCTGACCGTGCCTGCTTGATTAAATAGCACTCGATCCGTCCATTCCTGCCAAACCATTTTACCGTCCGGACCGATAACCTGGTGATCGTATGTTCTCATTGGATTTTTTTCGTTCAAAGACGAGTAGTGACGCTTTACTTTTTTCCGGTCTTCTTGCGGAATAAACTGTAGGAATTTCTGGCCGATTAAGTCACTGCTTTTTTTTTGGAAGTAGTCACAATACGCATTATTGACGAAAGTCAGAGTGCCGTCCGGCACAAAGCGACATATCATAGCAGGCATGTCCTCCACCAATGCCCGATATCTTTTCTCACTGTCTCTCAGAGCCGCTTCCGTACGCTCACGCTGTAATGCACTGCCGATGATGTCCGAAACCACTTGAAGCAGGGCCACATCATCCGCACTCCAGGGGCCGGTCTTCTGGGTGTCGTCAAAACCGATGAAACCGTCGACCTTGCCTCCGATTCGAACGGGAACCAAAATAAGCGATTTGATATTCTGCATTTCAAGGATGTTTCTTTCATTAATCGCCACGTCGGGTAAACCGGATACATCCTCGATTTCCACGATATCCCCCTCAAGGATTTGCGGCATGATCCAGGGGAACTCCGCCATTGACAGATTTTGAAGATGATCAATTTGGGGGGATTCACCGTCGGCACACCACTCATTAGTATTGCTCATGGTCTGATGGTCCGCATCGAACATAAATAAATAAACACGGCTTTTTTCGCTAAAGCGGCCGATGCTGGCCAGTGAGGTGTCAATTTGTGAGTTCACATCAACTGACGCAACAAATTTTGACGAGATAATAGAAACGATCCTTTCAAAATCCAGTCGCCGCTTCAAGGCCGTTTCAATCTTCCTGCGTTCCCCAAGCTCATCCTGCATATCTACATAATTCATGGTTCTTCTCAGAACCAGTGAGGCAATTTCGGCAAATTGGCGCAAGATCTCCAGGGCGCTCTCCCCAAATGATTTCTCCTTTTCAAAATGAGCCAGTCCGATAACCCCCACGAAATCGGCATTCGATTTCAAAGGGACGCCCACCACCGCTCGAAGGGCGTCAAAGCGGGGATCCGGGTCTCGTTCAGACCAGCCGGAATAGTCCTCTAACGCCAGCATTTGCCGGCTCTGCCAAATTTTCCCGGCCAGGCCCTGGCCCGGTTCAATACGAAAGTCAACGGCCTGCTTCAATCGACCCAGGCCAATTTTCAAGACCAACTCGTCAGTCCCCGGATCGTAAAGATGCAGGTAGCCATGCTCGGTGCCCGCAAGTGAGCAAGCGCGGGTAACAATTGCTTCAAGCAGGTCATTTAAGTCGGTGTGCTGTAACAGCCCAATGGCTGTCTGATGCATTGCCGATCGGTATGCCTGTTCAAGTTCAAGGCGCTTTTCCAGCCCCTTTATGGTTTCCGCAACAGACCGGCAGGATCGATTTTCTTCTTTGCGTATGTTGACCTGTTGCTCCATTTCTTCATGGGTGGATTTTTCAGGCATTAAAATCTCCTAATAGCGGTTGTTCTAAAAATATTTCGGATGATCCAGTTTTCGAACCGGTAGAGGCGGAATTGAGGGACGCTTGGTGTCTGCGAAAGATAACAGCCGCCATGTTATTCTACTTTTATGCAGAAATATAAAAATCGGAACGTTATTTTGATGAACACTATAACGCTATAATAAAATATCAGTTTGCCTGCAAGCTTCAATTAACAGCCAACAATACTCGCAAGAATTAGGTAGCTGAATTTGTACCGCCAAACTTCGTTTTGGATAGGGGAGTGATTATTTAGTCGTTCAAACTTGAACGATGCCGGCTTTTAAACGGAGTAATCGAGAGGTGTTCAATTAATTCGGTCAACCATGTTCCCATAATACCGGGATCAGTATTCCAAATTCTTCTTCACATATGCCACGAAGATATCATCTTCGTCTTTTATTACGGAAAGAACGTTGTGGTTTGTCAGCTTGCACCATGATGTCAGGTCATTGTGAAAACTGCTGTCATCTGCCAGGATTTCAATCACCTGGTTTGATTTTGCCCTGTCGAGTTCTTCTTTGAGTAGAATGATCGGCATCGGGCAGAAAAGACCTACCGCGTCTACGCTTGCTGCAATCGTAATATTTTCTCCACCGACTTCACGAATTTCCATAGATAGGATCATGCCCTTTATTTTTTGGGTTACAACAAAGCAGATGGATTGGTCAGATCTCTGTTTTCAAAATCCGCTATCGCTTTGGCCAGAGCATCGGCCCCGAGGTTGGAGCAATGTAGTTTCTCCTTGGGAAGCCCATTCAGTGATTCTGCAACAGATTGCTTGGTGATAGTTTTAGCTTCCTCCAAAGACTTGCCCATGGCCAGTTCGCTGACCATGCTGGAAACAGCGATAGCGGCAACACACCCGAATGTCTTATATTTGATGTCCGAAATTTTACCGTCTTCAACTTTGATGTAGAAGGACATCATATCACCGCAAACCGGATTGCCGACTTCCCCAACACCGTCGGCATTCTTTATCTCACCTATATTTCTTGGATTGGAGAAATGTTCCAACACTTTTTCTGAATACATAATTTATCCCTCTGTTTATAGTTGGGGCATGTCGATCTCGAAAGCCCACCAGGTTGGTCTGCGTGCAGATTTCAGGCAGGGCATACATCAACTTCGTATTCAGGAATATCTTTGCCCCAGATGGGTGAAAAAGAGCGCAGCCGCGCGACTACTGCAGGAAGTTTTTCCAGCACATATTCGATTTCTTCCATCGTATTGCTGCCATCGATTGTGAAGACGGCAGATCCCTGGGCCAGATCCGCCCGGATCCCGATGGCCCCGAGTACCGGTGATGTCTTCAGGGCTTTCGACGCACAGGCCGACCCGGTATTCGCATATATACCGGCCTGGGCCAGCATAAATATTAATGCTTCTCCTTCGATGGCCTCGAAGCAAAAGCTGGCGTGGCCGGGAAGTCTCTTCTCGGGATGGCCGGTCCGAGTGACCTTTGGCACTCGTTCGATAATGCCGCCAATCAGACGATCTCTAAGCATTCGTACCTGTTCGGTTTTATGGGGCAACTCGTCTGCAGCAATTTCGGCAGCTTTGCCGAACCCGACAATACCGGCTACATTCTCCGTGCCGGCTCGTCGGCCATTTTCCTGGATGCCGCCATGAATCAGCGGCATCAGCCTGACTTTCTTTCTGAAATAAAGCGCACCGATCCCCTTGGGTGCACCCACGGAAGCGCCCGATAGGCTCAGCAAGTCAATGTTGAGTTCATTGACGTCAATCGGGGTGCTGCCGACGGATGCAACGGCATCGGTATGAAAAATGATGCCCCTTTCCTTACAAATACCAGCCAGTTCGAAAATCGGCTCAATGGTTCCGATCTCTGTACTGGCGTGAATAATCGACACAAGGATTGTCTCCGGTCGAATTGCCCTGGCGAGTCTTGCAGGTTCGACGAAACCATATTCGTCAACAGGCAGAAATGTTGTTTCAAAATCAAGACGTTCGAGGAATCGAGCCGAATTCAACACCGAGTGATGCTCGATGGAAGAGACAACAAGATGATTTCCCTTTTTTTGTTTGGCAAACGCGACACCTTTGATAGCAAGATTGTTGGCCTCCGCACCAGATGATGTAAAAATGATTTCCTCCGGTGAGGCTCCTATCAGAGCGGCAACATTGGCCCTGGCAGCCTCAGCATCCTGCTTGACTTGTGAACCGATATCGTAGACGTTGGACGGATTGGCATATTGCTCGCTGAAATAAGGAACTATTGCCTCAAGAACTTCCTTTCTAACCGGCGTCGCCGATGCGTGGTCCAGATAGGCACCCTTCATTTCAGACTCCTTTATTTTTTCTTCCTGATATATAATTTGTAACAATCCTCATCTTCTTCAATGCCCAGAAATTCGTGGCCGCACTTTTGGCACCAATCCGGAATATCCTCAAGTGCCCCGTCGTAATCGGTTAGCACCTCCAGTATTTGTCCCTTGTGCATGCACTTGAGCTTATCTCCCGGCTCCAAAAGATGCATTGGACACATGCGGCAAACTAAATCCAGGCTTTCATCTGAGGATTGATCCTTTACAAATTTCATCACCGACTCCACGAGCTTTGATTTTGAAGTGGGCTCCAGCAGCTTTGGAAATGAATAATTTATTACTGAAACTATTACCACTATGTAGCAAAGTCAAGGAATTCGGTACCAATCTGATAAAAATATATTATGTTTAATTACGCTTACTTATCAACATACACAGCGTTGCGCATGATTGACTTGATATTGTAATTAAAAACCAAAGATATTGATGGTGAATACACCATTTAATATGACGCTGCGTATAAATACAGCGTTTATTTTTAAAAAATACGTATTTTACCGTATTTTTAATCTATATCAATTTGATATGAATTATTTGACTTAAGTCAAATTAATTTATTTGCGGAATTGATAAACAATCAGAAATTCCCATCAATGAGACGTTTTTACGGAAGCGCGACAACTTTAACCCCAAAAGCTACCTTAATAATCAATTTTGAATGGTTGAAAAGGAGATTCAATGCCCGTTTTCAGCTACCTCGCATACCCCAAACAAGGCGCGAAACAGGAACTATTAAAGGATCTAGCTGCCATGGACTACTGTGAAGCGACTCCGGCTGATAATGAAAATATCCTGATCCTGATAACCGACACACCGGATGAAGACGCCGAGAAAGTGTTGCAGAAAAAACTCAAAAATTTAAAATCGCTGGAATCCCTTGGCATGACCTTCGGCCACGTGGATTGAGCAAAGGAGTGGCACATGAGCATCACCAGAAGAGCATTCATCAAAAGCCTGGCATTAAATAGTGCCGCCGCAGCTGCAGCAACCCTGTTCCCGGGAATCAGCTTCGGGACCTGGAAGCAGGTCGATTCGGCAGCAGGCGGAATACAGTGGAAAAAAACGCCCTGCCGATTCTGCGGAACCGGATGCGGCCTGCTGGTCGGCGTTTCCGGTGATCGCGCGGTCGCCGTCAAAGGCGATCCCAACTGTACGGTTAACAAGGGGCTGTGCTGCGTGAAAGGCTACCATTCGGTTCAGATTCTCTATGGCAAAGATCGAATCACCTCAGCCCTGGTTCGCAAAAACGGCAAACTGGTGGAAACACCCCTTGCCGAAGCCCTTGATCTGGTGGCCCGCAAGATGCAGGAAACCATCAAGGAGCACGGCAAAGATGCCGTCGCCATGTATGGATCCGGTCAATGGTCGATTACCGACGGGTATGCGGCCTCAAAGCTGTTTAAAGGGTGTATCGGCACCAACAATCTGGAAGCCAATGCCCGCCTGTGCATGGCCAGCGCCGTGACCGGATTTCTGACGACCTTCGGCCTGGACGAGCCCATGGGATGTTACGACGACATCGATCACGCCGACGTCTTTATCACCTGGGGCAATAATATGGCCGAGATGCATCCCGTGCTTTTTTCAAGAATGCTGGCCAATCGCAAAAGCAAGGGCCATGTCAAAATCATTGATTTTGCCACCCGTACCACCCGCACCAGCCAGGCTGCCGACAGATCGATCCTGTTCAAGCCCCAGACGGATCTGGCGGTGGCCAATGCCATCTGCCATGAAATCATCCGCAATGACTGGGTCAATTGGGATTTTGTCAATAAACATGTTTCCTTCCATAAAGGCAAAACCAATATTGGCTATGGTACCGAGGACCATTTTAAATTTAAAGACAAAGCCGAAACCGTCGATTTCGAGGCGTACAAGGAGTTCCTGGAGGACTACTCGCCCGAGAAGGTGGAAAAAATCTCCGGCGTATCCGCTAAAGATATTCGTTATCTGGCCTCGCTGTTCGGGGATCCGGATAAAAAAGTGGTGTCGTACTGGTGCATGGGGATGAACCAGCATACCCGCGGAACCTGGATTAACAATCTGGTCTACAATTGCCATTTGCTGGTGGGCAAGATTTCCCAGCCCGGCAACGGTCCGTTTTCGTTGACCGGTCAGCCCAGCGCCTGCGGCACCGTGCGCGAGGTCGGCACCCTGACCCACAAGCTGCCCCACGGTGTCGTGATGAAAGAAAAAGCGCGCAAGCTGGCGGCCAAAATATGGGACGTTCCGGTAGAAAATATCGATCCCAAACCCACTTATCACACGGTTGAGATGTTCCGGGCTTTGGATCGGGGTGATATCCGGTTTATGTGGGTGCAGGTCACCAACCCCATGGTCACCATGCCCAACCTGAACCGCTACCGTGACGGTGCCGAAAAGGATGGTCGTTTTCTGGTCGTCTCGGAAATTTATCCCACCCCGACCTACGATGTGGCGGATGTGGTGCTCCCCTCCGCCCTGTGGGTCGAGCGCGAGGGATTTTTCGGCAACTCCGAACGACGTACCCAGCACGCAGATCAGATCATTCCCATGCCGGGTGATTGCATGAGCAATACCTGGCAGATCATCGAGGTGGCCCGTCGCTTGGGATTTGAAAAACAATTTTCATGGTCCGAAAAGACATATATCGAAGACATTTGGAACGAATATATCCAATTCCACGACAACCCCAAGCATCGGATGGCACCCTACAAGGTGCTGAAAACGCGTTCAGGTGCCATGTGGCCTTTTGTTGACGGGAAGGAGACCAAATGGCGCTATAACGCCAAATATGATCCGGCTGCCAAGCAGGATGATTTCCATTTCTATGGCAAACCCGACAACCGGGCCTGGATCTGGCTGCGGCCCTATGAGCCGCCGGCTGAATCACCGGACGAAGAATACCCGTTCTGGCTCAACACCGGCCGCATTTTGGAGCACTGGCACACCGGTTCCATGACCCGGCGCGTCCCGATCCTGCACAGAGCCGCTTCGGAATCCTATGTGGAGATCAATCCGGATGACGCCAACCGGCTGGGCATTGTCAACGGTAGCCAGGTCAAGATCTCATCCCGCCGGGGCGCGGTGGTCATGAAGGCCAGTATCAACGGACGGGGCCGCCCGCCGCGGGGCATGGTTTTCGTGCCGTTTTTCGATGAAAGCTATCTGATCAACGAGGTAACCCTGGATGCATTTTGCCCCATATCCAAACAGCCGGATTATAAAAAGTGCGCTGTTAAACTGGAGATCGCATAATGGAAACATCTGACAAAAAGATGGGAAAGATCTTTCTCGTTTTTGCCGGTCTGTGCGTCATTGCCATACCCCTGGTGGTCATTTCAGCCTTCTCGTTCCAGCCCGGGGAGGAGACAGCGGCCACAATCGAGGCGCAGAGCATGAACTTTGATCAGAACGGGGAAGCTATTTTCATTAACTACGATGCATTGTCGAGAGAATATCTGGCTGGGGTGTCCTCTGAGAGAACCCTCAGTGAATACTACGCCCGCAGACAATATCCCGGCGCTCCGCCCGTCATACCGCATAAGGTGGATGAACCGGATCTGGCCCGGGTGGAATGTCTGGCCTGTCATGCCAAGGGCGGTTGGTCGGAAGAACTGAAGCGGCACACGCCTATCACCCCCCATCCGGAACAAGAGGCCTGCCGCCAGTGTCATATTGCCGTAACCGACGTAAAGCTTTTTGTAGATATTGACTGGCGCAGTGTCGCTACACCACGCCTGGGCCGATCTGAGTTGCCCGGAGCTCCGCCACCCATTCCCCATGAGCTTCAAATGCGAGGCGATTGTATTGCATGTCATGTTGGACCGGGTGCCGTCGCGTCTATTCGGGTAGAGCACCCCTCACGGGGGAACTGCCGACAGTGTCACGTGCCGGATGTCGACACCAGCGTGAAGCCATTTCGGCGGGAACCAAGATCATAAGTGATGCTGGACATTGGATGCTCAATTCTGGATGCTGGGTACTGGATGCTGGATGCTCGATGCTGGGTACTGGATGCCGGATGCTTGATGCTTGATATTGAAATAAATTGAGATGGGTAGTACCTATTTCGAGATCGATCCGACGGAGGCGGACCTCAAATATTCAATAATCAATATTCATTTCCGGTTTTGCTCGGCCGGGAACAACCGTCAACGAATACAGGAAAGTCATGAAGACAAAAATCTATAAACAGGGCCTCTTGGGTACCATCGCTTTGCTGCTCGTGATTTTCGCCGGCTGGGCGGCTCATTCCGGGCAAGGGGGCGTTACATCTATATATAAAAACGCCAACACACCGTTTAATGACGAACAACGTGTCAATGCCGTTCTGGCTTTGCCGGAAGACACGGTCCTTGTGAAAACAAGATATCAGGGCGGATTTTTCTGGACCGAATCCCGCAAGGATAAGATGGAGCGCTTTAAATGCAGCCAATGCCACAACAATAAGCCGGTCCTGGTATCTGGAGCAGCAGCAATAGCTCATGGTGACATAAGATTGGACCATGGCGGTCGCGAAAAACCGCTGTCATGCTTTACCTGTCACAATAAAGAGGAGCGCGATATGTTGGAAACCGAAGCCGGCGTTCGAGTGGATATGGACCACAGCTACCAGCTGTGCGCCCAGTGCCACTTCAGGCAAAAAAAGGACTGGGTGGGCGGCGCTCATGGCAAGCGTATCACGTACTGGGCCGGCAAGCGGGTCGTCAAAAATTGCGTGTCATGCCACAACCCCCATTCACCTCTTTTTCAAAAACGATGGCCCGTAACCTATTCACCACCTGACCAAAAATAGGGCAATAGGATGGATCCCGAAAAAAACCATAAATGTCATCGACAGTCAAAATGCAGCCGAAAACAGGACCGCACACTTTGCGGTCGCCGGGATTTTCTGAAAAGTGCCGCCAAGGCGGCTGCCTTCGGCGGGGCTGCCATGCTCTCCGGCTGTGGCGGGGGGATGCTGGGCTCCAAAGAAGAGCTATCCCTGCAGTGGAAGGAATATTTCAAGCAGAACTATCGCCTCATGACCCAGGAGGAAAAGGATCAAACCGTAAGGCGCTTGGAACGCTTGGCTAAAATTCAGGATGGGGTGGATATTCAGATGAGCTCCCAGGCGCCAATTGAAGGTGTATTATTCGGATATGCCTTTAATCTGACCCGCTGTGAAGGCTACATGGAATGCGTGGCGGCCTGCGTCAAGGAGAACAACCTGGATCGTAGATCCAATACGCAGTACATCCGGATTTTCGAAATGGAGCATGGCCAGATGAGCCCGGAAGTGGGTGACGGCAAATTCTTCCACGAAGTGCCGGTTGAAGATCGCTTTTACATGGGCGTTCAGTGCTACCACTGCCAGAACGCCCCGTGCGTCAAAGCCTGTCCCACCAAGGCTACCTGGCAGGAGCCGGACGGAATTGTCGTGGTCGATTACGACTGGTGCATCGGATGCCGCTATTGCATCGCCGCCTGCCCCTATTACGGGCGGCGCTTCAACTGGAACAGGCCTTATGTCCCCAAGGAAGAGATGACCAAAAAGCAGCACTATCTTGGCAACCGCCTCCGCGGGCGGGGACAGATGGAAAAATGCACCTTTTGCGTGCAGCGCAGCCGCAATGGCCGACTGCCGGCCTGCGTCGAGGCCTGCCCCACCGGCGCCCGGGTGTTTGGCAATCTGCTGGATCCGGACAGTGAAATCCGATTTGTTTTGAAAAACAAGAAGGTCTTCCGGTTCAAAGAGGATCTGGGGACGGACCCGAAGTATTGGTATTTCGTCGATTAAGAAAAAAAGGTGTCAGGTTTCGGGTTTCAGGTGTCAGTAAGAAACCAGCACATGTTACCGGCTGCGCTTATATGAAAATAAATGAAGGGATGTGGAATGGATTCGATTTTTATTATTTTTATTTTTAGACAGGATTATCAGGAATTTTTTCGCCTGCGGCGAGGGGCCTTTCGGCCGAAGGCCGTATTATCCAAATGATCCTGTTGATCCTGTCCAATTTTTTTTAAGATCGGAATCCATTCCTCTTTTTCATTCAAAAATTAGAGTTTCTTACTTGATCAGACTGGCCGTTTTTCAGGCCGGAGGCGGCGCTCGTTTGGTACTACATTTTTGAGTGTTTATCGGACTATTTTAATCGCGGTTACAAACCGCTCCCACAACCAGAAACTTGTTTATGTGGCTTTACAAAGTTTCTATTTCGATCAAAAAGGCAGCTACGCGGCCGGAGGCAGTGCTGACACCTGAAACCCGAAACCTGAAACCTTCTTAGGCCTGACACTCAAAGGTTACTAGAATGACGACAAAGTGAAAGAGGTAAAACAGGAAAAATATGCTATGAAAACCATAAAAGAACTCATCACATTCACAAGGGATGTCATCACGTGGAGTCTTTCCGGCGGAATCATCTATCAGCTGTATCTGTGTATACTGGCGGCGTTGATGGTGCTGGGGGTTTATGCTTATTTTGTTCAGATCAACGTCGGACTGGCCGCCACAAATATGTCCGATATCGTCAGCTGGGGGTTTTACATTGCCAACTTTACGTTTCTGGTAGGCGTGGCCGCCGCCGCGGTGATGATCATTCTGCCCTCTTATATTTTCAAAGATAAAGATTTGCACAAGGTGGTCATCATTGGTGAAGTGGTCGCCATCGGTGCCCTGGTGATGTGTTTGATGTTCGTGTTTGTGGATCTCGGGGCCCCCTGGAAGGCCTGGCACATGATTCCGGTCATCGGGCTGTTTAACTGGCCGACTTCGCTCCTGACCTGGGATGTACTGGTGTTGAACGGCTATCTGGTCCTGAACCTGCTGGTGCCGGCCTACATTCTATTCTGCCATTACTACAACCGCAAACCCGACTCAAAAAAATACCTGCCATTTGTCTTTCTCTCCATATTCTGGGCTTTTGGCATTCACCTGGTAACGGCCTTTCTTTACCAGGGCCTGCCGGCCAGACCCTTTTGGAACAATCCCCTGATGGGCCCCCGGTTTCTGGCATCGGCATTTGCAGCCGGGCCGGCGCTGATCACGGTGGTCTTGATAATCGTCCAGTCCACAACTTCGTTTAAACTGGAGGAGCAGATCTTCAACAAGATCCGGCGCATCGTTGTCGTCGCCGCCATTATCAATCTGATCATGTTATTCTCCGAAGTTTTCAAGGAATTCTACCTTCCCACCCATCACAGCCAGCCTGCAATTTACCTGTATTTCGGCCTGGATGGTCACAATGCCCTGGTACCCTGGATCTGGTCCGCAATAGTCATGAATGTTATCGGTACCCTCACGCTGGCTTTCAACCCGGGGCGCAACAAGCCCATTATCCTGGTTCCGGCCTGTATTCTGCTGTTTCTCGGGATCTGGATTGAAAAAGGGATTGGGTTGATAGTACCGGGCCTGGTTCCTTCACCCATGGGTGAAATTGTGGACTACGCCCCCAGCTGGGTCGAAGTCAGCGTTACCCTCGGCATCCTGGCCCTGGGCATCTTCATTGTTTCCGTGCTGCTCAAACCGGCGCTGATCATAGAACAACGGTTTGAAGCACGGGAAAGCTAGAAATCTTATATTATTAATTCGATTCTTATATATCCATTCGGCTGATTCGAGAAGAGCGTGGCGATAAAGGGCCCGTTCTTGCCTGGTGGCTCCAAGGCGGACTAAACTTCATCTACCCGCCGGCTATGGGACCGATGAGATTAATTTCGGCGTTTTTTGTTAACCTGAAATCGAGTGGACATTTTACCCCGTCAACAAATGCCAGGACAATCAGCACGGGCGGGATGTTTAGATCTGCCGCCAACTGACCAACGGTAAGAGGCCCTGACTTTTCGACAATCAGCTCGCCAGGGAGACCTTCAACAATCTGGCACAGCGAGTTCGATATTTTAACCTCGATCCTCATTTGGGCAAATTTCTCCGGCTCCTATTTACACGTGCCGTCCTTATCTAATTCTAATAAACCGGCTTGGCGCCGCTGACTTCGATCAGAGCACCGGCTATGTAACGCGCTTTGTCAGAGGCGAGAAAGGCGATCACGTCGGCAATATCTTCCGGCTCGGCTATACGCCCCAGTGGAACAGTGGCGTTCAATTGTTCAACGGCTTTGTCCGGGTCCAATCCCCGGGCCGTGAAACCTGATCTGAGCATGGGCGTATTGACTTCGTTCGGGCAGACCGCGTTGACGCGGATGTTGTCCGGCGCGTGATCCCTTCCCAGGTTCTGGGTAAGAGCTGCCACAGCCCCTTTACTGGTACAGTAGGCCAAGTGTCCCGGTCCGGGATATAGACCCCATACTGAGGATGTGTTGACAATGGCTCCGCCACCTTGCTTTTTCATATGGGGAATGGCGGCTCGGCAGAGATAAAACACAGCCGTCAGGTTAATGTTAATCGCTGCAAACCACATCTCATCGGTGGTCTGGAGAATGTCGCCTCTGGGGATGATGCCGGCGTTGTTGATCAGAATGTCAATAGCGCCGAATGTTTCCACCGTGTTTGCGATCAGCCCTTCGCAGTAATTCTTGTCCGACAGATCACCTGTATAATACTGCGATGTATACCCTTGATTGTTCATTTCAGTGCAAATATCACCGCACCTTTCCTCCGACCGACCGGCAAGCATCACCCGCGCCCCCTCACCGGCGAAAAGACGGACCGCAGCCTTTCCGATCCCTCCGGCACCGCCTGTGATGACAACCGATTTTCCTTCAAAACGCATGTTGCTTTCCTCCCGTTTGATAATATGTAATTATCTCCATCGCAACGTTGCCAATCACGGGTATGATCTTTATGCAGAGTGACAGGCCCAGCGATCCATGGTTTCGGCCACGTCTTTGAGCCCGAATTTTTCCAATGTCTCAGCTTTGGGTATGCCGTTTTCGTCCCAGCCTCTGATGGCATAATATTCATCCAGCAGTATATCGACCTCCTGTCGGCTGATACAGTAGCCTTTATTCGGACCGTCAGGCACAGGTTCGGACATGAACCGTTCTGGCGGGTAATCCCAACTGCGCCCGAATCCATCGATCTCCCTGGCCGATATGGATCGGGTGAGTTGCCACACCTTTTCAGAGATCGAGAGCATCTGCGACCATGTCAGATTGCGGCCGGTCGCCAATTCGAACAGGCGTTCGTAGTATTCGACTTCGAACCCCAGTTCCATGAACTGAAGGCGGCAGATGCCCAAAAGGTCAAAAAGCGGCCGCAGGTGCTGGCTTTCAATGACTTTTGCGGCCCGGCCCTTCACTTCGGATTTGGGCAGTTTCTCACTGCCGCCTTCCGCAACGATCAAATCGTGGACGCTTGCGCCACTGCCGGCCAGATCGTGCCCCAGCACCCAGGCCCGGGCATGGTGGGCGCCCACATCACTGGTCATGTAGGCCAGCATCATTCCCGGTGCATTGCGGCATTCATAACCGCTCCATTCCAGTCCCTTTACCTGGATGGCGAAATTCTCAGAGCCTTGCCCGACGCTCCGAGCTGCATGTTTCACGCCTTTAGCCAGCAGATCTCCGATCCCCTTGCGGTTGGCGATGCAATCCAGCAGGTGAACGACCGATGCCAGGTCACCGAAATGGACTTCCCGGCCGATGGCGTTGCTGTCCAGAATCCCTTTTTCAAAACATTCGATGGCCCACGAGCACACCACGCCAGCACTGATGGTATCCAGGCCAAATTCGTCACAGATATAGTTGGCATATGCTATTTCGGAAATCTCTTCGATCAGGCAATTACTCCCCAGCAGAGATATGGTTTCGAATTCCGGCCCCTCCACATAGACCTCTCCCAGGCCGGTTTTGGCCTTGCCATACTTGCCGCAAGGTGTCGGGCAGCAGTAGCATCCTTTGTCCGTGATTTTCAGTTCACGCAGGATTGCAGCCCCATTGATCTTAGCATGTTGATCCCAATGGGATGTCTGAAAGTTCTTGGTGGGAAAGGCGCCCACACGGTTGACCCAATCCGTAATGCCGGCGGTGCCCTCCGGGGTCCAGCCCAGAAAACCCGGTTTGGCCTTCACCCCCTGATAGGCCTTTTTCCCCTCTTCAAGCAGCGCTTTGGCGTCTTCAACCGGGATGGCTCCGGTTCCCTTGACCGCAATCGCTTTGATATTTTTCGACCCCAGCACCGCCCCGATGCCCACGCGTCCGGCCTGTCGACCGAAATCATGGGTGATGCAGGCAAAAGCCACCCCATTTTCGCCGGCCGGACCAATGGTCAGAATTTGATACGCCTCACCCAGGTCCTCTTTCAATTTGGCTTCGACACTGATGGAACCCATGCCCCACAAATCGCTGGCTGAACTGATTTCAACTTTATCGTCCTGGATGACCAGCAGACTGGGTTCAGCGGCCCGGCCGGTCAGGATCAGCATGTCGTACCCGGCATATTTCAAGGTAGCCCCGAAATGTCCGCCCATATTGCTGTCGCCATAACCGCCTGTGGCCGGTGATTTACAACCGAAGTGCGTTTTTCCGGTGGCCGGCAGAAAGTGCCCGGTTAAGGGACCGGATGCTATGATAAAAAGGTTATCGGGACCCAGCGGATCGGCATCGGGGGGCAATTCGTCGAAAAGCACCCTGGCGACAAATCCGCGTCCGCCCAGGTAATCTTCAGCCAGTTCGCGCGGCAGCGGTTGCTTTTGTATATTTTGGTCGGTCAGATCGACCCTCAATATTGTCCCGGCATATCCATTCAACATATTCGTATCTCCTTTATGAGGCTTCCAGGACCAGTGCATCCCGGGGACAGATTTCCACGCATTCTCCGCACAAAGTGCATTTGATGGGGATATTTAATTTCGAATGTTCGAACATGACGTCATGGGGGCAGGCCTCCACGCATTCGCCGCAGTCGATACAGATTTCCGCGTCGACCAGATAGACGTCATCCTTTTCTTCGATGGCATCCACCGGGCAGACCTCGGCGCACGCACCGCATTGGTCGCAAAGCAGAATGTCATAGGTGCCGGGTGCCGGGAACTGGCCGCGAATAGCCAAAGCGGCCATGGCCGGACAGACCTGGCCAAAGTTGGCCAGGGCGCAGGCCAGCTTGCAGGTGCAGCAACCGGAGCATCGTTCGGGTATGGCTTTGAGTTGCATATAATAATTCCTTTCCAGGTGCTGGAGATGAAAATCCCCCTTTACTGGATGTTGTCAAAGTCAGCAATCGAGGGGCGTGTCAGACGGCCCCCATCCACAATAAACTCGTGTCCGGTGACCCAAGCGGCTTCATCCGAGGCCAGCCAGCTGACCATGTTGGCCACATCTGCCGGGCTGCCCAAGCGGCCGGCTGGATGCAGGGCAATCATGGCCTGTTCTGCCTTTTCCCTGTTTTTCAGAGTTTCGAAATACCCTTCATTCAAGGCTGTGACGATCCAACCCGGCAGTACGGCATTGCAGCGGATGTTGTAGGGACCCAGATCGACGGCTATTGCCCGGGTAAGACCATGCACTCCGCTTTTTGAAGCCGCATAAGGCGCATGGTCGGGATTGCACGCATTGCCTTCGATGGAACCGATATTCACGATGGCACCCCCACCGTTTTTGACCATCAGCCTGGCAGCGGTTTGGCTGCAGATAAATACACCCCGCAGGTTCACCGCCATCATGC
Organism: Desulfobacterales bacterium; assembly: GCA_030066155.1. GTDB lineage: Bacteria > Desulfobacterota > Desulfobacteria > Desulfobacterales > JAFDCJ01 > JAFDCJ01. Next base: position 17,695 of record JASJCE010000119.1, read on the forward strand.
GATCCCAGTCTTCAACCCGGGTCTCCAGAAAATGTTTCTCGAACATAATGCCGGCATTGTTAACGAGAATATCCAATCTTCCGAAACGCTGTTCGACCGTCTCGAAAAAGCGTTTAACGGACGACTGGTCGGTGACATCCAGATATTCATAAATAACTTCGAAAGGAAAATCCTCTGTAAATTTATGAATATCGCCTATGATTACCCTGGATCCCTTGGCGGCCAGTTTGTTGGCGATTGCCCACCCGATGCCCTGGGAGGCACCCGTGACCACACTTACCTTGTCCTTATGTTGCATCTTGGTCTCCTGTGGACGGTCATCCACCAATTTTTACTTCTATGCCTTCCTGTTTAAGTCTGGCTACTTTGGCTTCGATCATCTCGATATTTGGGCTTTCGATTTTTTCAAGGGGGTATTTCATATCTAAAAATCGATAGGACGCCACGCCCATGCGGTGGTAGGGGAGGATGTGCAGTTCTTTAAATTTCTTCAACCCTTTGCAATACCGGGCAGTCGCCAGCAAATTCGCTTCTGAATCGTTAATCCCTGGAACAAGCGGTATTCTGATATATAGATCGATAGGAAACCCGGATCGATCGATTCTTTCGATATTTGACATGATGCGTGCGTTGCCGTGCCCGGTGAGTTCCCTGTGACGCCCGGAATCATGGACTTTAATATCAATTAGAATGGCATCGATCAGGGGTAAAACCGCTTCAAAATTCTCCCAGGGAACATGTCCGCTGGTCTCGATGGCCGTATGGATGCCCCGCTCCCTGCAGCCGGAAAGGACCGCCTTTACATAATCAACCTGGATCAACGGTTCCCCGCCGCTGATGGTGACTCCGCCGCCTGAATGAAAATAGAATACGTCGTCCTTCTCGATTTCCTCCATTAGCTGCCGGCAGGACATCTCCCGGCCATAACGCTTGCGGGCATTCTCCGGGCACACCGTGACGCACTCGAAACAGTGATCGCATCGATCAGGATCGGTTTTCACTTTCTGGCCGTCATCGGTCGGTCGAATCGCCTCTTTAGGGCAGATCGTTACACAGTCTTGGCAGCCCGTGCATTTATCCGCATCATAACCCAGTTGTGGAGCTAATTTTTGGGATTCCGGTGTCGAGCACCACTGGCAACGCAAAGGGCATCCTTTCAGAAAAACCACGGTGCGCATGCCCTTGCCGTCAAACAGGGCCATTTTCTCCAGATGAAGAACCGTGCCTTTGATATCCTCTTTATTCGGGGAATCTGCCATCAAATAAAATCCGGTATTTGGAATAATTTGGCAAATATTACGGCTGCTTCGTCACCGCAATTACGCACTGGACCACTGCGTTCTACTCCTATCCGATGGTGAGATTCTGCACCACATAGCCGGTCTGTTTGCGCTGAACGGTGCGGTTGATAATCTCATCCTGAACGTCTTTGCCCAATTCGACAAAATAGGCAGTGTACCCGGCCACCCGGATCAACAGGTCCCGATAGTCGTCAGGGTATTGCTGCGCTTTGAGCAGCGTTTCGGCTGAGATGACATTGAATTGCACATGGTAGATGCCCAGCGTACACATGCCTTTCAGCAAAGCCATCAGATTGCTCATGCCGGCTTCCGATTCAAGAAAAGCCGGTTCCAGTTTCATGTTCAGCAGGGTGCCCGAAACAAACAGGTCGTGTGGGATTTTGGCAATCGATTTCATAACGGCGGTGGCGCCGTTAATATCCGTGCCGCCCGTGGGGCTGATGCCGTCGGTCAGGGTGGTCCAGGCGTTTCGCCCCGAGGGCAGGGCGCCGACGCTCATCCCCAATGGGACATGGGCCGTTACCGGCAGCATGCCGGCCATCATGCGGCCGTACTTTCCGTTATACTTCTCCGTTTCAGCGGCAATAAAGGAAAACATGTCGGCGGCGATATCATCCACATGAGGGTCATCGTTGCCGAACTTGGGCGCTGCCAGGCAGAGCTTTTGGATCTCCTCAAAGCCATTAAAATCGTTTTCAAGTGCCTTGGTCAGTTCGGCCATGGAGAGTTGCTTCTGTTCGTAGACCAGATGCCTCACTGCGGCAACGCTGTTGATAAAATCCGCGACGCCATCATAGATGATGCCGTTTCCGGTCGTGTACTTGGTTCCGCCCCAGGCGTAGTCTTTTGCATTTTCAATGCACTCCGCGTGCGTCAAAGAGGCAACCGGAACCGGTCTTTCGTCCCAGATTTCGTCCAGTATGGCGTTGGCTTCCACAACCTTTCGAATGATATAGGCCAGCTGGTCCTTGACCGCTTTTCCGAAATCAGCGTACGTTTGGTAAGTAGCCGGATCACCGGTTTCGATCCCCAGCTGCAGGCCGCTTTTTCGCTGAATTCCATTGAACAGGGCGAACTCTACGATATGACCCAGGTTGACGTCCGCAATGGCCGTTAGCCCCCGCAACTTGCCCATCAGGTTGGTTTCCACACAGCCACAGGGATTCCAGTTATAGGCCTCGCGCAGGGGGATCCCTTTGTTCTGCATCATGCGGATGCCCACCTCATCATTGTGAACGGCCGGAAATCCGGTTCCCAATTTGATCAATTCGACAATTTTGCGCAAAAACCGGGCGGGATTTTTACCCAGATTATAGCGAACTGACAGCGATGGCTGGTAAAGCCGAACGTCCATGGTGGCCTGCAGGATCATATAGGAGAGGTCATTGACCGCATCCTGACCTCTTTCGTCGACGCCACCGGCGCATACATTCTGAAACATATTATAACCGGTGGCGTATTCGGCCGTGGTGGCATCCTGGAACAGGCACGGTTCACTGAATTTCACCCACAGGCAGTCGAAGAGCTCCTGGGCAAATTCGGGTGTGATCCGTCCGGCTTCCAGATCGGCTTTGTAATAGGGCCATAGATACTGGTCCATTCGTCCCGGGTTATAGCTGGCAGCATTTTGCTCCATGAATGTACAGATGTGGTAAAGATACACGGACTGCATGGCTTCGTAGAAGTTTCGGGCCGGATTTGCGGGCACATGCCGGCAGATTCTTGCTATTTCCATCAATTCCTGGCGCCTTTGCGGATTTTTTTCCTCACCGGAGAGACGTTCGGCTTCATCGGCATAGCGTCCGGCCAGCTTGATGATGCCCTCGGCAGCGATGCGCAATGCCCTGAGATAGGCTACCTTCGGATAATTGCCCTGACCCGCAGGGTCCAGCTCGGATTCTTTTTTCTCGATTCTTTTGATAAGGCCGTTGATGCCTTCGCTGAGCAGCAAATCAAAGCCGGCGGTCAGCTCACCGGGACCGCG
>JASJCE010000120.1 GCA_030066155.1 Desulfobacterales bacterium
TCGGGAGCGACGCCGGTTTTCGTTGCACAGGCCCAGACCAAAACGAAAATACCCAGCACTGGAACAATTTGCTTTAACTTCATTGGCTTAAACCTCTGTAACTTGTTATCAGTTTACACCACCAACATCGTTTGTCAAACGTTATTTGAGCGCATCACGAGGTTAAAATTTATTCAACTTTTGTGGTTATTGGTCGATAACAGATATTGTACGGTAATGACCACTGACGGGTTAGGGTTACCGGACCACATTGCCTGTGATAGACCGATTAAAACACGGTTGTTATGAGGTCGTCCAACCTTGGACATGAAACCGTTCAATCGGTTCGTCATGCCGTTTCCGCCGTGAAATCGGGAAGCCACAAAAAGGAGGATAATCAATTGAAATTCCTAAAATTGTTTTTAATACTGGCATTGGTATCGTTGGTGAACCATACGTCCGCCGAGATTTACAAATACGAGGATGAAGACGGCAATTTCCAATTTACGGATGATGTCAACCAGGTTCCTGTGGATCAGCGGGATTCAATCGAAGCGAATATCGTATATGAATCGGAGTCTGAATCGAATGAAGCAGATCCGGCATTCGAATCCGGGGAAGCGGCACCGGAGGATGATGAAAACGCGGATGATGAAACGGAAGCAGACAGCCTGGCCGATGAACTGAAGCCCGACCCCGAACTCGAAAGCAGCTATGAGGATGATCCCGTGGTGTCAGAATATTTGGAAGAGGATTTGCAAACCGCTGAGGAGACGGAAAGTGCGCAAAAAGAGGCGGATGACAGCCAGGTTCAAATTCCTTCCGATCAGGATACGGACAACCTTGAAGCGCAACGGAAGCGGCTGGAAGCTTTGAAAAAAGAAATTGACCAGGAATATGAAGAGTTGGTTAAATTCAAGGCGGCACTTGCCAAAGAAAGGGAAAAGTTGACCACCCGTAAGGATATCGTCAAATACAATGCCAAAGTAGAGGATCTGGGCAAGCGAGCCAAGGCCTATCAAGAGAAAGGGAAACAATATACAGCCCAGGTCGAAGCCTACAACAAACGGGTCATGCAGCAGAACCAGGAATTGCTCCAGAAAACGGAGTAGCGCGGAAAAGGCGGGGCAACTGCGCCTGTGGCGGAAGCATTCATCGAGGGAGCGGGAAGACAATTGGTTTGGTAGAATAACTAAAATACAATCATTCCAAGGCCTTAATTGGCTGCCCAACCAAATACCGCTACTCCTATCGGCTTGTGCCGAAATCTATTTTTTTGAATGCCGCCTTTATCCTTGACATCCGCGCCTTCTTTTTTTTAATCTACGACTTCTACCCATTCGAATCGTACCGAAACGGTTGAATGAACATATCAAACTGCGGAATGCACTGCGTTCATACATCCCATGCGCAATTGGTAAGGGATTTATTATATTTCGCCAATCCGGTTGACTGCAAACTGAAACATCACCTGTTTCGATGCCCTCAGTCCAACCTTCATCCAGGGAGTCCCAGGTGGCAGTTAAAATATTTATCAAGAGATCGGTGCCGGCAGAAAAAGCGTCACAATTAATTCCGATTTTCAAGCAATTGCGCGTTTTGGCCATGCAACAGCCCGGTTACATATCCGGTGAAACGCTTCAGAGAATCGACAGTTCGGAAGAGTATATCGTTATCAGCACCTGGCAGTCGGTGGAACACTGGCAACAATGGGCCACCAGCCAAGCCAGAATGAATTTGCAGCAGCAGATTGACGCTGCTCTCAGCGAAAAAACAGAATATGAAATATATCAATACAGTTGACGTCGGTTTGAACCCGTCAACTGATTTTGCCTGAGGAAATCCGCAATTGTCCGAAGCGCAACATACCCAACTCATACCGCTGACCGCTTATGATGGCAGCGCTGCCAATGCGCAACCGGCCCCTTATTATCCGGGTAAAACCCGAGTTATGCGGCTCGGATCGCACGGCTCGGACGAATTATCGTTTGGAAGAGACCACCCGTCTCGACCCGACGTAATTGTCATCCCGCCACCTTCCAAATTGGCAGGGCATAAGCCGGATCCTGTCGATTCCACCTATAACTCCGGCCGGCGTCTCGAAGTGCCGAAATTAAACCGGATTGGTTTACTAATCGATATTTATGCTTAATCATTTACGATGACCAATTAAAAACCGCACCGCAAGCCAACACCATACTCCGAACCCCAGATCAGCAGCGCTGATCCGCCCCGGTCACAGAAAAATGCTTTCTAACCGCGACGCTCAACTGGTGGATATTGCCACCCTGGATAACGCCATCGAAGCCCAGCTAATCAGTTCGATTCTGGATCAGCGGGAAATACCCCATCGACTTCGGTCATTTTATGACACGGCCTACGACGGGCTATTTCAATTCCATAAGGGATGGGGTAAATTGTTCGCTGCGGTGGTCGATAAACCCGAAATTCTTCGCATCATAGATGAAGTCCGATCACAAGACCACAGCAATGTTGAAACCAATCACCAATTAAACCCCGACAAAGGAGGATGTGACATGGCTGAAACCAACAGCGGATATGCGGCAGACTTTGAAAAAGCGCTGCAGATCGGTCGACCGCCGAATGTGGTCAAATGCTTTCCAAATTCCAGAGCCCTGATCGTCAGCGGTAAATATATAGATCGGGCCATGCTTGCAAAGGGCGGCGCTATCGCCATCGCCGCCAATGGCAGAAGCAATTTTGTGATTCGGGGCGCCTTACAGGCCGCCCAACGTGCCAATGCCGCCCTGCTAATCGAAATTGCCAAATCTGAGGGTGGGGGAGCGGCTTACTGTTCCGTAAACTATTGGAATATCGCAAGAATCGTTGATTCGGTGTGCAATGAATTAAATATCACGATCCCGGTCGCGATTCATGCCGATCACTATGGCTTGAAAAATGACCGAGATGTGGAAGCGGCAAAAACCGAAATTCCGTCATTGTTCGACGCGGGAATTACATCCATTGCCGTTGATGCGTCGCATATGCCGGACGATAAAAACCTGCTGGCCAATCTTGAACTGAATCCATATATTCCGGACTGGGCCGGACTTGAAACCGAAATCGGAGAAATCAAGGGCAAAGAGGGGCTTTCCACGGTTGATGAAGCCTTGTTCCTCATCCAGGGGTTGAACGCCCATGATATTTTTCCGGATTGGATCGCCCTTAACAACGGCACAACCCACGGTATTGAAGCCAGCGATAAAGGCATTCAAGTCGACTTGACCACCCGCGTTCACGATGCGTTGAAACCATACAACGTCTCCGGCGCCCAGCACGGCACCTCCGGAAACAATTCCGACCGACTGCGCGAAATCGCCGCCAAAACCCGTACCACCAAAGCCAATGTTGCCACGGCCCTGCAAATGATCTCCTGGGGTCTTGAAGTCAACGATTACGGCAATGCGCAATTGGACAACCAGGGCAATTTTATTAAGCTCGGCGATCACGGTGTGTCTGATGAGCTCTGGTCGGAAATGGTGGCCTACGCCCAGCACCAGGAATGGACGGGCGGCAACTTTAAAAAATTGAACCTGCCGTTTGAAAATAAGCTGCTCGCTCAATCCAGGGATATCAAGAACCGCATGGCAAAGCGGGTTGAGGATTTTGTTTACAATATGTTGACCAACGTATTCAACGCCGAGAATACCGCCCAGCTGGCCGTGTCTGCCATTCTGGAAGCCGGATCATATGACGCCGGTCCCAAGGGCTCGCGCATCGAGGATCCGGCCCAATGGACGAAAGACAAAATTATTGAACGCGCAGCCACCATTGAAAGCGACAAAGGACCCGAGGGAGACTTTGACGATTAAATCCGATGGCGGTTTTTGGATAATAACAAACCCTGAACCCGGGGAGCGAGAGCTTTCTTGTCTTTCCCGCCAGCAAGCCCATGCTAACCCGATACCTATAGGAACGCACACCAGCCCGGTTGAAGCAGCGACCGGGCCGTTCTACATCAATACCGCCGAATAAAGCCGCTAGCCGTGGAAAAACCAGCTAAAACGGGGAAGAAATCAATGAACGTTCAACGTTCATAAGCTCGTAAAAAGCTAAAAATCTCAATTTATAAACTCATAACCTCCTGAAATTACTGGGTCGGAAATTCGTTTTTGCGTTTTTTGTGCCTTTTTGCGGCTATATCAACGTTGGCGGATCAATGTTGGATGTTCAATCTGCTTTTGCAAAAATTACAAAATCTTACAGCTCTCACCCAAACGCCTGTGTCTCTGATCCCGCCACTTTTTCCTAAAGTCTGATTCCTATGGGACCGATAAACAAGTCAGGAGGGTTGGCGAATGAATGTCCCAAGTTATCAGATGCACAATGTGTTGAATGTCTACAGTAAACAACTGAGGCAAAACATGGCTTCGGCGGACAGGACCAAACCGCCCGCCAGGCTACCGGAAGATCGGGTTAGCCTCACGCCCGAAGTAAAGCGCCAGGCGACGATCGAAAAAGTTTCCAGGGATATATTGAGCAAAATTTCCAGTTATGGATCGCACCATACAGGCCGTCCGGGGGTTTTGGAGCAGGCCGATGTCAGTTCGAAAGCGTCATCCTCTTCGGCAGAAGTCGAAAATCGAACTTTTATTTTTAACGCGATTGACAAAATAAACAATAAGACTAGGAATACGCTTTCTGTTGATGATTCGAGTGTTTTGATTCAACGCCTTGACCAGTTGGCCAAACAGGCAGCTGATAAAACGCCGCAGACCTGAACTTGAAGCAGAGGATTATGCTTCGGCAATGGAGGCTGAAAGCAGAATGCGCTAAATTAAGGAGGATACCATGATCAACGCAATCGGAGAAACCACAGTTCAGCAGTACATTCGCACGAGCTACAACACGGAAACGCTGGATAAGGAACAGGAAATTCAAGAAACCGGCAAGATCAAGCGTCAACGGCCGGTTGAAGAAACCGATGACGGTCAGAAACCGGAAATGGATTTACGGTCTCAGGAAGGCATCCAATCCCGCAACAGTCTGGAAGACGGCGAACTGGTGGTTGAAAAATATGATGCCGACGGTAAGTTGGTCAAAAAGATACCACCGGGATTTTTACCTTTCGGTGAGACAGCCTAACAGCTGATTTTATTCGGATTCGATGAAGAGATCGGATTACAAGTTTGCATATGGAACGACCGCTTCATTAGGGTTATTCTGACTGCCTATCATCAGTGGATGCCTGCTCCCAGAGATCTTGTTTTTCGGCTACTGAGAGCCGGCCGAATTCCGACGCTATTCGAGCAATCCGCCTTTCCATTCCTTTAAACCGCTCAACAAATGCATTGACCGATCCGGCCAGGGCGCTTTCCGGATGGATTTCGGCAAGCCGCGCGAGGTTAACCAAGCCAAAAAGCAGATTTCCAAATGTGCGGGAATCGGGTCGGAGATCTTGCCGTCCAAGTATCGTTTGGAGTTGATCGGCGAATTGGCTCAGGCTCTCCGGATTTTCTTCCAGATCCGTCCATTCAAACCCGCTCTTTGCCGCCCGATCGGATATTCGATAGGCACGCATGAGGGCCGGGAGCTTGGCCGGCACTGAATCGAGACGTGAATACGACGCCTCATCTTTCTGTTCTTCAAGCTTGATCTGATGCCAGTTTTGGACGACTTCCGCGCTGTTGCGAACCTGCTTGTTGCCGAAAACGTGGGGATGACGTCTAATCATCTTGGCGGTTATGGATCGGGCAACCCCGTCCAAGTTAAATTCGCCGCGCTCATCGAACATTCTCGCAATAAACGCGATATGAAATAGAACGTCGCCAAGTTCTTCCAAGATGGATTCGGAATGGCCGGATTCGATGGCCTCAACCAGTTCGAAGACCTCTTCGATCAGATAGATGGCGACGGACTGCGGGGTTTGTTTTTTATCCCAGGGGCATCCGTTTTCTCCCCGCAGGGTTTGAACCAGCCGATCCAGTTCATCCATTGCGTTGCAAGGTGGCTTCAGTATGGAATCTTCCATATTTTCTTGAGTTCCCCCAGTTTGGTCGTAAAATCCTGTTTCATTTCCTGGGAGACCACTTTTGCCATATTCTCGGATATCCATGACACATGGGGTGCCAGAATGGAATTCTTGATAAATGCAGTACCTTTGGGAAGAAATGCGGTCAGTGAAATAAACAGAATAGAGACAATCAGAATGCCTTTGGTCACACCGAAGAACACACCGCCAATACGATCGACCCAGCCCAAGAAAGCGATATTCAGCAGATATTTGATGATCACACTCAGTGCACTGACCAGAATCAACACACTACAAAATATGATCAGAAAGCTCAAAATGTTGAGATACGAGACATCATGTATCACCCCGGACAACAGATTGCCCAGGTGTTTGTAGTAAGTATAGGCGGCATAAAAGCCGCCCAGCACGCCGATGATGGAAGAAATTTCCTTGACCAGCCCTCTGAATAGACCCCGTACAAGGCTGTAGCCAAGAATGACAATGATGAGAATATCAAAGGGATTCATTTACTTATCCGCTTTTGGCAATGCCCCGGCTGTTTCGATGGAACTCATTTAGAATCTACAATTACGTTCCGTTTTTAAGATATACCGGGAGCTTAGATCCGCCTGGGTCAGGGCCGACGGGCATAGACGACAGAACCTCAAACTATTAGACGGATCAACTAACAAAGCCGGTATGGCGAGTCAAGGTATTTTTATTTTGGAATACAGGCCAATTTGACGTTTGCATTCAAATGGAAATATATGATAGAGATAGAATCAGGTGCCCATCGATTATACGATAGCGTGTGACTCATGGGCACTCATTCGTTATACGCACTAACATTTGCTATGGAAAATCTTGAAGCCAAACCCACCAGTCTGGACTTTGACGATATTGATCTTGCACGTCAGCTGTTTGGGGAACGAAATGCCAATCTGCAGAAAATTGCCAAAATTATAGACGTGGCAATCAATGCCCGGGGCACCACCGTTTTCATCGATGGTGATGAAATCGCCGCAGCGCTGGCAATCAACGTCCTCAGCCAGCTCTATAATTTGCTGAAAGAAGGCTATCCGATCCATCCCAATGACATCGATTTTGCGGTCAGTGTGCTGAGCGGCAACGATCGCGCTGATCTAAAGGAAATTTTTCTGGACCGGGTGTTCATCACGTCCAAGAAAAGTGCCGTAACGCCCAAAAGCCTTGCCCAGAAGGAGTATATTGACGCCATTCGGAAATTCGACATCGTTTTCGGGATCGGCCCGGCCGGAACCGGCAAGACGTACCTGGCTATGGCCATGGCGGTATCGGCCCTTTCCAAAGGAATTGTCAGCCGCATTATATTAACCCGGCCGGCGGTTGAGGCCGGCGAAGCCCTCGGATTTTTGCCGGGTGATCTGGCCGAAAAAGTCGACCCGTATCTGAGGCCCCTTTACGATGCCTTGCACGATATGATGCGGTTTGAAAAAGCGGCGAACCTGATGCAAAAAGGTATCATTGAAGTCGCGCCCATCGCCTTCATGCGCGGAAGAACACTGAACGATTCGTTTATCATATTGGATGAGGCTCAGAACACAACTTCCGAACAAATGAAGATGTTTTTAACCCGCATCGGATTTAATTCCAAAGCCGTCATTACCGGCGATATCACCCAGATCGATTTACCCGCCGATCGGACATCCGGCTTGATCCAGTCCAAGGATATTCTTCAGAATATAAATGGCATTAAGTTCGTCTTCTTCTCAAAACGTGACGTCGTCAGGCACAAACTCGTCCAGGAAATCATTCGCGCATATGAAGACCTTGAAGCCGATAAACAAAAAAATAGTGCGAAATAAATTCCTACAGCTATGAGTAAAGACAAAATCAAAGAATCCGCTAAAAAAAGCCCTGCCTCGGCCAACCGATTTCGCTGGGGTATTTTATTCTCGGTTACAATGCTTTTTTCCGTTATATTATTTCCCAATCTCATCGTCACCAAACATCAATACCGTCTGGGAGATGTTGCTGAACGGGATATCAAGTCGCCCAGAGATTTTTTCATTGAAGACGAATCGGCAACCGCTGAGAATCGTCAGCAGGCGGTCGCAGCGGTAATGACGGTTTATGATTATGATGCCGGATTGGCGGCCCAACTGACGGTGAAAGTCAACACGGCTTTTGCCGAGATGAGATCGGCGACGGTGGTTCCGGACGACAATCAACGCCGCCAACCGGATTCGAATGACACTGCCGTGCCCGCCGCTGCCGCCGCCGGTGAACCGGCGCTGATCGGGGCCTCGGATCCGCGAAAATACTTCGAGGAAAGACTGGGTATCCGGGTCAACCGGGGAGCTTTCGCAGCACTCCAAAAGGCAGGCTTCTCGCAGGAAATTGCGACGCTTATCAACCGGATCCTGACTAAAATCCTCGATAACGGTGTCGTCACCAATAAAGAAATACTGCTGAAAGAATCCGAAAGAGGCATTATTCTGCTGGATGTCGGCACCCAGGAAGAAGTTGTGCTGTATCAGCTAAAAAAGTTCTATGGCCTTGATCAGGCCAAAACAATGGTGCGAATTGTTGGACAGCCCCTGTTAAAAGAACTGGATTACGGCATGCTGAACCTGGTGGTTGATTTTGTCCAGCGCCTCATCCAGCCCAATGTGACGTTAAATCGCAGTGAAACCGAGAAACGCAAGGAACAGGCCGCGGTTGATATCAAACCGGTTCTGCATAAGATCAAAGCCGGGGAAATGCTGTTGCGCGAAGGCGAACGCGTCACCGAAGTTCAGCTCCTGAAACTCAAAACCCTCGATTCTCAAAGCAAAAAAGAACAGGTTTTTTTGACCGGTATCGGTGCTGCGATGCTCCTGCTGTTGCTGCTGGTAACCACCTATATCCTCCATCTAAATCATCCCGGACGCCTGACGCCGGATCACAATAAGGGTTTGGTATTCATGGCCAGCGTTTTTTTGACCTTTTTCTTTCTGGCCGAAATCAGCGCCAAATTATCCGAGGTATTGGCCATCACGGCCACCGTGCCGTTTGAAATGTCCTCCATCTGGTTCGGGATGCCGCTGGCGTCAGGGGCCATGATTATCTGCCTTTTCATGGGTCTGCAAGTCGCCGTGCCGCTGACCGTGGTCATGGCAATTTCCTACGCGGTCATATTTGACAACAGCCTGGCGGTATTTCTCTATTTCCTGATCAACGGTACCATGGGTGCCTACTGGGTTCGGAATTGCCGGGAGCGCAAAGTTTTTATCGCGGCCGGTGCCAAGCTGGGCTTGCTCAATATTCTGCTGGCCACGGCGCTTAACTTTTATCTGGCAGAATTAACCGGTTCAAAACTGCTCTGGGATTGGGCGTTTGCATTTATGGGCGGCATTGGAGCCGGGATCGTAACGGCCGGCCTGGCACCTCTGGTTGAAATTGCCTTCGGCTACACAACCGATATTTCCCTGCTGGAACTGGCCAATCTGGATCGGCCGATTCTGCGCAAACTCATGATCGAGGCGCCAGGAACCTACCATCACTCGGTGATCGTCGGCTCCCTGGTCGAGGCGGCTGCATCTGAAATCGGCGCCAATCACCTGCTGGCCAAAGTCTGCGGGTATTATCACGATATCGGCAAAAGCAAGAAACCGTTGTATTTCATCGAAAATCAAAAACCGGGGAAAAACAAACATGATCGGCTGGCGCCATCCATGTCCAGCCTGATCCTGATTGCCCACGTCAAGGATGGTGTGGAAATAGCCCGGGAAAACAAACTCGGCCAGGTGATTATCGATACGATTCGACAGCATCACGGCACCAGTCTGATCAAATACTTTTATGAAAAGGCCAAACAGCGCAGAGGCGAAGATGCCGTCAAAATAGACGATTTCAGGTACCCCGGTCCCAAACCTCAAACCCGCGAGGCCGGTCTGGTGATGTTGGCAGACGTAGTCGAGGCGGCGTCCAGAACCCTTGATAACCCGACGCCATCGAGAATTCAAGGTCTGGTTCAAAATCTGATTAACAATATATTCTCGGACGGCCAATTGGATGAATGCGAGCTGACACTGAAAGACCTCCACAAAATCGCCCGGAGCTTCAACCAGATACTCAACGGCATTCATCACCACCGTGTCGAATATACGGAAAAGCGGGCTGCGGCGGCTGAAAATGGCAAAGGAAAGCCCAAAAATGGAAGTCCTGATAGACAACCGACAAAGCAGTCACAACCTATCCCTGAAGAAGATAAAAAAAATGGTTCAGGTCGTCTTAAACGACTTGGACTCTCCTGACGGAGAGATATCCATTGTTCTGGTGGATGATCCCCAAATTGCCGTTCTGAATGAGAAATATCTGAGCCGTCAGGGTCCGACCAATGTCATTGCCTTTGCCATGCGTGAAGGCGAATTTTCTCACCTGACGCCGCAACTTCTGGGCGATGTGGTGATCTCCATGCAGACGGCCGCTGCCGAAGCACGGATTGCCGGCGTCAGCCTGGAGCGGAGATTCAGGGAGCTGTTGATTCACGGCATTCTGCATTTATTCGGCTACGACCACGAGCGGTCCGAAGGGGAAGCCCGTCGCATGGACGCCAGAAGCCGCGAACTGATGGAACGGTTGGAAATGACTAATGACAATTGACGAACCAAGGGAATGTCGATTGTCGAATGGTGAATGGCGAACCAAGGGAATGCCGATTGTCGAATGTCGAATGTCGAATTTTTGAATTCTATCGATTTATAACCGACTGAGCATTTTGGTCGAAAGCCCGATCGCCTGGATTTCGATCTCCTTATTCTGGCAATAGAATTTAAGATGGACAGGCCGAAATTGTTCATCTTGGCTATAGGGCTCATATTCATAATAAAATTATCAAAATGACGGAGCGAAGCCTCCGGCTCGTAGGAATTTTAGCGCCTACGCCTCGGAGAGCGACATCCTTAATTCGACAATCATCATTCGTCATTCATCATTCCATAAGGGGGCAGGATGGCCGGATTAGCTGTCAAAGTCGATCAGGTGGCGGTTTTGAGGACCGCCCGTAAAAGTCAATACCCCGATCCGGTGGCGGCCGCCACCATAGCCGAGATGGCCGGGGCTGACGGCATCACCGTTCACCTCAGGCAGGATCGGCGCCATATCAAAGACCGGGATGTGCGCATCCTGCGCAGCATCGTTCAAAGCAAATTGATTCTGGAGATGGTTTCGACATCGGAGATGGTCGGTGTCGCTCTGGACATTAAACCCGACCTGGTAACCCTGGTGCCGGAAAAACGCGATGCGTCGACCGTCGATGGCGGCCTGGACCTGATCGTTTATCGCGACGATATCAGCGAGACGGTGGCAACCCTGCAAAACAGCGGAATTCCCGTGGGGCTCCTCGTCGATCCCGATCCGGAACAAATCAAGCTTGTGCATAAAAGCAATGCGACCATGGTGGAAATTCATACCAGCACCTATTGTGATGCCAAAACGGCCCAAAAAAAGCACCAGGCCTTTTTGAATATTGTCGACGCCGTCAAACTCGCCCACAAGCTGAAATTGAGTGTCAAAGCCAGCCGCGGATTATGTTACAAAACCATTAAAGCCTTCAAGGGGATTCCGGAAATCGACGAATTCAGCATCGGCCACAGCATAGTATCGCGAGCGGTGCTGAGCGGCATCGAGTTAGCCGTAAAAGAAATGATCGCACTGATAAGAATGCTGTAGAATTATCGAAAGCATCTGTCTTCTGTCATCTATTTTCTGACCTATATAAAGGGAGCCTTCCATGATTCTGGTCACCGCCGCTGAAATGCAGGCCATGGACCATCGCACGATTGATGAATTCGGAATTCCCGGTCGCGTATTGATGGAAAATGCCGGCCGCGGCGCCACCCGGTTTTTGCTGCAGCAGTTCCCGGATGTTCAGGATAAAAAGGTAGGCGTGATCGCCGGCCGCGGCAACAATGGCGGCGATGGATTCGTCATCGCGCGTTACCTGAAGCAGCGCAACATATTCGTTGGCGTTTATCTCCTCGGCAATGCCGACACGGTGCGGGGAGACGCCCGGGCCAATCTAAAGCTGCTGAAACCGCTGGGAGTGCCGGTGATCGAAATCCCGGATGAAAAAGCGTTCCGGCAGTGCATGTCGGAAATGGACAACTTCGAGCTCTGGGTGGATGCCATCCTCGGCACCGGTTTGAAGTCAGAGGTAAAGGCATTTTACCGGACGATCATTAACTACATAAATGACCGGCAGAAGTCCGTCTTTGCGGTCGATTTGCCATCCGGCATCAACGCTGACACCGGCCAGATTTGCGGCGTCTGCATCCGGGCCGATGCCACGGCAACCTTTGCATATCCCAAAATTGGCCACATGGTTTATCCGGGGGCAGCCTGTTGCGGATCGCTTGAAACCATCGACATCGGAGTTCCACCCCACATTGCGGCAGCGGTGGCGCCGCAACAGTTCCTGATAACGGCGGAGGGAATACAAAGGATTCTGCCGCCCAGGCCGCCCGAAACGCATAAAGGCACGACCGGCCATCTGCTGGTCGTCGCCGGTTCCACCGGCAAGACCGGAGCCGCAGCCATGACCTGCACATCTGCGTTGCGGATCGGCGTCGGGCTGGTCACCCTGGGAGTTGCCGAAAGTTTGAATTCCGTTTTAGAGGGCCAGCTCCTGGAGGCCATGACGGTGCCGCTGCCGGAATTTGCAGCCGGTGTTCTGGGAGATTCCGCCCTTGATCCGATTCACGACGAGTTACTCCCCGGAAAAAGATGCCTGGCCATCGGCCCCGGGTTGGGTCAGGCCGCCAAAACCCGGGAGCTGGTGCGCGGGATCATCCGGAAATGTCAAATCCCGGTGGTAGTCGATGCCGATGGGCTGAACCATCTGGCCGGAGACCTGGACGGGCTGGAGGATGCCGCAGCGCCGATAATCCTTACGCCCCATCCCGGGGAAATGGCCCGACTGATGAAGGTCAGCGTCAAAACGGTTCAGCAGGACCGCATAACCTGCGCACGCAAATTTGCAGTTCGGCACAACGTCTATTTGGTCCTGAAAGGCGCCCGGACCGTATGTGCGGACCCGGATGGCCGGGTCTACATTAACCCCACCGGCAATGTCGGTATGGCCTCCGGCGGCATGGGCGATGTGCTGACCGGTATGATTGCCGGACTTATTGCCCAGGGCCTGGCACCGGCAAGGGCCTGCCAGGCCGGGGTCTATCTGCACGGGGCCGCTGCCGACAGTCTCGCCGAAACTCGCGGTCCCTACGGCTACCTGGCGGGAGATGTTATGAATTCAATTCCGGGTGAAATTAAAAAGATTGTCTGCAATTAACACGCAAATTGAGGTAAAAACCCGGTCGGCCGGGGAAACCCGTGAATTGGGTCGTGAAATCGGGGTGATATTAAAACAGCCGTTATCCATTGCTCTGGCAGGCGATCTCGGCAGCGGTAAAACGGTTTTCGTGCAGGGACTGGCCAAAGGACTTGAGGTTCCGGACGATTACTACATAACCAGCCCTACGTTTACCCTGATCAATGAGTACCCCGGTCGACTGCCACTTTTCCATGTGGATCTATACCGGCTCGAGACGGTGAGAGATCTTGAAGACATTGGTCTCGAGGAGCTGCGGTATGATCAGGGGGTGCTCGCAATCGAGTGGGCGGATAAACTGGTCCACGACTATTTTCACACCTACCTGTCCGTGCAACTTTACATATCCGATGAAAATTCCCGCAGAATCAGGATTATTGCTTATGGACAGACGGAAACCGATCTGATAAAAGCCCTTGGAATGCGCATTCAAAATATCGGGATTACCCAGGGTTGAGGTAAAATGAGCTTAATTGTCCAAAAATACGGTGGAACGTCGGTCGCGGATATCGAACACATCCGCAATGTCGCCAGTCGGGTGACGAAAACATACGATCAGGGCAACGATGTGGTGGTGATCCTGTCGGCCATGGCCGGTATCACGGACAGGCTGATTGGCATGGCCCGGGAAGCATCCGAAAATCCGGATAAGCGTGAGCTCGATGTTCTGCTGGCCACGGGCGAACAGACCACCTCGGCCCTGCTGGCGATGATATTAAATTCCATGGATTATCCGGCCCAATCCCTAATGGGTCATCAGGCGGAGGTGGTCACGGACCACTGTTTCGGCAATGCCCGCATCGTCGACATCCGCACCGACCGCATTAAGGAGCTCCTGCGACAGCGCCATGTCGTTGTCATTGCCGGTTTCCAGGGATGTGATCCCAGGGGCAATATTACCACCCTCGGGCGCGGCGGGTCCGATACCTCGGCGGTTGCCATCGCCTCCGCCCTCGAGGCCGATGTCTGCGAAATTTTTACCGACGTGGACGGCATTTACACCGCCGATCCCAATATCTGCGAAAAGGCCCGTAAACTGAAAGCCATATCCTACGACGAAATGCTGAATATGGCCAGCCTCGGTGCCAAGGTGCTGCAAATCCGTTCGGTTGGTTTTGCCAAAAAATACAATATTCCCGTACACGTCAGATCGTCGTTCACCGAGGAGGAGGGAACCATGGTAGTCAATGAAGACTCCGGAATGGAGCGTCTGGTCGTCTCCGGCGTCACCCACGATCAAAACCAGGCCCGCATCACACTCAAGAAAGTTCCGGATCAGCCCGGGGTCGCCGCCAAAATTTTCACCCCCATCGCCGAAGCCGGCATCGTCGTGGATATGATCATCCAAAACACCCGGGCCGGCGGCCAGACCGATTTAACGTTCACCGTTCCCAGGGCCAGCTATAAAACCGCGATTGAAATTGAAAAAAAGGTTGCGGCGGAGATCGGTGCCGAGGATGTATTCGGCGATGAGCAAATTGCCAAGGTATCCGTGATCGGCGTCGGCATGAAGGACCACTCCGGTGTGGCATCCACCATGTTCTCCACCCTGGCAGCCGAGAATATCAACATCATTCTGATCAGTACGTCGGAAATTCGCATTTCCTGCATCATTGAAGAAAAATACACCGAATTGGCCGTGCGGGTCCTGCATTCGGCATTCGGGCTGGACGCCGGATCATAACGAATTTGGATTCTGAATTTCGGATTACGGATATGAAAAAATTCAGCTCCGATCAAATGATATTCGCCCTGGCACTGGCTGCCGTGCTTGCGGTGCTGACGATTTATCGTTTGCACACCATTTTTTGACGTCATGCCTCGAGGAGCACCCAATAAATGCTTGCCCGTGACATCATGCAAACCGAGTTTGACACCCTTTCTCCCGGCGACACGATTGCTGCAGCCGTCAGACACTTCAAACCGGTCGACGGGGCAAACCGCAGACGGGTGTTCGGACTGATGGTTACCGATGAAGACGACCATCTGGCCGGTATGCTTTCCATGTATGACATCCTGCTCTTTATCCAGCCGAAACATGCTCCCATCTGGGGCGAAATGGAAGATGTCGATCCGTCAGAACTGTATGACCGCATTTCTGGAAGCGGATAATTTGGTGCAAGTCATCGAGGGATTGACGACCCAGCGTCTCGGCGCCGTATTGATCAGAAATCCTTCCGGCAACGCCGTTGGCGTCGTATCCAAAACGGACTTGATCGTGGCCTACAAACATGGCATGGCGGTCGAAGCAGCCGCTGCCGAGGTCATGAGCCAACCGGTGGTGTCCTGCGGGGAGGAATCGGACCTCGCGCTCGCCATCCAGCGCATGCTAATCAGAGATGTCCAGCGGCTATTCGTTCACTCCGTGACGCCCGCCCGAATTACCGGTATCCTTTCGCTCTCGGATGCTGCCCGCTTCCGCTCTGGCTCCTGCCGGGCCTGCACCTCAAGCCGACTGATCCGATAGTCAAGAATTGGACCTAATGGGGATTAAACGGCAGTTACCTTGGTCGGCAATGTTGAAGTTTCAGGTTTCGGGTGTCAGTGTTCAGGTTTCAGATTCAAGACGACAGATAACAGATGAAAGAATACAGATCTTGTAATTCAGAAAGAAATCTTAATCGTTAATCCATTGGATTTTGCCTTTTTGGGCTCTGACCTCTGTTCTCTGGCATCTGAATTCTGGCTTTTGCCACCTGAAACCTGACACCTGAACACTGAAACCTTTAGTAGATTTGGCTTTTGGCAGAGCCGGATAACTTGCCCTCCCCCGGCATCGGAGGTTTCGGATTTTTGGTTAGGAACACCTACCACCGCAGCAATACCGATCCTGCCGTCAAACCGGCCCCGAAGGCATCGAAGAGAACTGTCTGGCCGGGCTCGATGCGCCCGTCACGTAATGCTCCGTCCAGGACCGTGGGAATGGTGGCGGCCGATGTATTCCCGAACCGGTCGACATTAACCAGCACCCGATCCATCGGATAATTCAGCCGGTCAGCGACGGCTTCAATAATGCGGATATTCGCCTGATGCGGCACAAACCAGTCCAGGTCAGCGACGGTCATCTGGTTCTGCTCCAGGACCCGCGTCGCACATTCGACCAGGGTCCGAACCGCGACTTTAAAAATTTCGCGGCCATTCATCTGTATTTTGTGAAGGTTCTGGTGAAACCGCTCGGGAGTCACTTCCAATTTTGAACCGCCGGCAGGAATGAGAAACAAGCCATTTAAGGAACCATTGGATAGCAGGTGGCTGGAAAGAATTCGGCCGGGAGAATCATCTGAAACTCGCTCCAGCACTGCCGCTCCCGCTCCATCGCCAAAAAGGATGCAGGATGTGCGGTCGGTCCAATTGACGAACTGACTTAAGACTTCGGCGCCAACTACCAGAACCGTTCGGGCATGTCCGGATTTGATAAATTGTTCACCGGTCACAACGCCGTATACGAATCCGGAGCAGGCGGCATTGATGTCCATTGCCCAGGCACGGTCAGCGCCAAGTTTTTGCTGCAACCAGCATGCTGTCGAGGGAATAATGGTATCCGGCGTACAGGTGGCATATATGATCTGATCGATGTCTGCGGCGGATTTTTTTGCCATGGCCAGCGCGTTGCGCGCCGCCTGGGTCCCCAGCGACGAATTGGTCTCGGCGCTGTTGCCGGTATCGGTAATTCGGCGCTCGCGAATGCCGGTTCGTTCTCGAATCCAGCGGTCGTTCGTCTCTACCCCGCCTGCGGCAATCTGATGGGCCAATTCGTCGTTGGTCAATCGCCGTTGCGGAAAGGCCGATCCGGTCCCCAGTATTTTGGCTGCAAACGCCATCGGGCTGCCTCGTTGGTCATAATCGAATTGGAAGTTAATCGTTACCGGTTTTTGCCAGATAAAGAACAATTTAACTACTGATGGTCAATAAGCAACCGGGAAACCGCCGGGATCAGGGCCGGTGCGACTGGACAGCGTCTCTGATCTCATCGGCAACCATCTTGACGGCCTGTACCGGTTGATCCGCATCTCGTATCGGTCTGCCGATTACCAGATAATCCGCTCCATTTCGAACAGCGGCGGCCGGTGTCACAACCCGCTCCTGGTCATCCTTGCGATGGAGGGACCAGAGCGGCCGAATCCCCGGGATCACCGCAGTAAATTTCGGGCCGAGGCGGGATTTAATCCCGGGGGCCTCCAATCCGGAACAAACCACACCGGCACAGCCGGCATCCCGGGCCATGGCCGCTTTATCCAGGACCAGGCGGTTCATATCAGAATAATAATCCTGTCGATAGCCGATCGCTTTGATATCGCCGGGCGACACACTTGTCAGCACCGTCACCCCCAGCACATCGACCTTTCCCTGGCTGCCCTCAACTGCCGCTTCCAGCATCCGCGGGCTGTCGCCGCAGTGTACGGTGACAAACTTGACGCCCAGATCAACAATTCCGCGCATCGCCCGGTTTACGGTATTTGGAATGTCGTGCAGTTTCAAATCCAGAAACACCCCGGCGCCGCCGGTTTCATTGATGGTCCGAACGACGGCGGGACCCAACCGGATGAACAGTTCAAGTCCGATCTTGAACAATCCCACCCGATCCCCCAGCAGCTCTACCCATTTCATGGCCGCTTCCATCGACGACACGTCAAGGGGGAATATAATGTAGTCTTTTGCCGGTTTCATAAAAACCCCATAGAAATGACAAATGAATATTGACTAATGAATAATGATGGTATCGCTTCGCTCTTTCGGTCTTAATTTAAATAAATTGACAGAATACCTTAATTTGTCATTCGTCAATTTTCATTATTCATTTATATTGTTCCTCCACCCATTTCAGATATTCTCCGCTTTGGACCCGTTTCACCCACTGCGGATGATCCAGATACCAGCGTATCGTTTTTTCCAGACCGGTTTCAAAGGATTCGCGCGGGGACCAGCCGAGTTCCATTTCAATCTTGCGGCAATCAATGGCGTAACGCAAATCATGTCCGGGTCGGTCCCGGACGAATGTTATCAGATCGCGACGGGAAGACCGGTCTGAACGGGGCTGAATATCGTCCAGCAAATCGCAGATCCGGTTGACCGTATCGATATTGGCCAATTCACAGCGTCCCCCGATATTATAGGTTGCGCCCCGGGTACCAGCCTTCATGATCTCCCAGATGGCCCGGCAGTGGTCGTCAACGTATAGCCAATCGCGGACATTTTGGCCCTCGCCGTAGACCGGCAACGGTTTATCATCAAGGGCGTTCAGGATCATCAACGGGATCAACTTCTCGGGGAACTGGAAGGGCCCGTAGTTATTAGAGCAATTGGAAATCGTGACCGGAAGCCCGTAAGTCTTCCAATAGGACCTGACCAGGTGATCGGCGGCGGCCTTGGAAGCCGAATAGGGACTGTTGGGTCGGTAGGCACTATCTTCGGTAAAAAATCCCCCGGAATCCAGGGAACCATAAACTTCATCAGTGCTGACATGGTGAAACAGAATCAGTCGATCTGAATACCGCCGGGCGATTTCCAATAGGTTAAAGGTACCGCAGATATTGGTCTGGATGAATGCATCCGGCGCAACGATCGACCGATCGACATGGGATTCGGCTGCAAAATGGCAGACGGCATCGATATTGTAGCGTTGGAAGATGCTCTCAATGGCACTTGAATCGCCGATATCGGCTTTCATAAATTCATAGCGTTCGCCAAATGCGGATTCGATATCTGTCAAATTTTCAGGATTGCCGGCATATGTCAGGTTGTCGACATTAATGACCCGACCCGAGAAATCGGTATCCTGCAGCACATACCGGACAAATACGGTACCGATGAAACCGCATCCACCAGTGACAAGAATATTTTTCATCACGCCTCCAGATTCCACATCAGGCGGTCCGGACCCTGAAATGGGATGACGCCCGAATTGCCAACAATTTTGAGTAAAGAACCCTGACCCGGAGGGCCGGGTTTTTGTTTTCCCCAAAAACGCCTGCTTAAACTGACAATAATGACAATATAGCGTGTTTTCGGCAAATTTCGAAACACTTTTCGTCGAGACGGTCGTTGATCCACCTCAAAGTTTCAAAAAAGAATTGAAATAATTAGCAAAAATAGATATATAGATAGATTGAAGTGCCTGAATTTCAGACGCATCGATGGCGCTCATATTTACCATTCAGGTAATGACGTGCCGTCGCACCAGAAATCGGAAAGTTGTAGGAAATCAACATGACATCCAATCACTCGTTGATACATCATCATGTCCCGTCGGGCAGCTACTATATCGGCCGGCAGGAACCGCTGGTTATAGAAGCCTATCTGGGTACCTGCGTGGGGGTTGCCCTCTACGATGAAGCGTCGAAGATCGGCGGTTTAAGCCATTTATTGCTGCCGGAGCCCGTGTCCCTGGAAGGATCATTCGTGCCGGAGAAATATGCCTCAACCGGCTTTCCCCTGTTTCTCAGAGCCCTGTATGAACGGGGCGCCTCAAACGAAAACCTGAAAGCCGTCCTGGCCGGGGGAGCACTGGTGGGACCGGTGGAGAAGGCCGATCTGCAATTGGATATCGGCGGAAGAACAGCGGATACGGTGATGAGCTTTCTCCAGGAAGAATCCATACAAATCGAGCGATCGGAAACCGGCGGATTCTTTACATCGTGCTTGAGCTTGAATCTGGAAAGCTGGCAATGTCACATTGAGCCGGCCGGCAGCGCCAAGCCGGCACCGAACCGCGAGGCGCTGGTGGCCGAGCCCCAGGAAATTGAACAGTCCATCGAGGCCATTCAGCCGATACCCCAGGTGGCGCTCAAGATTTTGAGGCTGATTGAAGAAGAAGAATATGACATCAAAGCCCTGACCGCTGAAATCCGCAAAGATCAGGTCATTAGCGCCAAGACGTTGAAGCTTTGCAACAGCGTGATGTTTGCCGGCACCAAAAAAATCGAATCCCTCGATCATGCGCTGGTATACATCGGATTACAGGCGCTCGTTAAACTGGTGATATCCGCGTCGGTGGACGATTATTTCAGCCATGCCAGCTCGGGATATTCGTTGTGCAAAGGCGGCCTTTTTCACCATGCCGTCGGCACCGCCATCATATCCGAGAAGCTGGCGGTTCTGACGGGTCTGGTCAAACCGGGGTTGGCCTATACCGCAGGCTTGCTGCACGATATCGGCAAAGTAGTGCTCGATCAATACGTCAACTCGGCCTATCCGCTGTTTTATCGCAAGCTCAGCGACGAGAGTTGCAGCTTTGCCGAAACCGAAACGGCTGTTCTGGGCGTTAATCACACCCAAATTGGCAACGCACTGGCCCGCAAATGGGATTTTCCCGAATCGCTGATCGATGTGATCCGCTTTCATCACCGGCCGGAAGATGCCCTGCGTAACGCCGCGTTGACCCATATCGTTTACCTGGCAGACCTCCTGATGTCCAGATTCAATACCAGACTGGAAATCGAACGTATGGATACGAGGGCTCTGTCGACAAGGCTGGAGGCCATCGGACTATCTCTGGAGCGGTTTCCGGCAGTGGTCGATCTGATACCGCCCGGCGTGTTCGAATCAACGCCCGAGCTGGTGTTGGGCTAGCCGTGAAAAAACCATGGACTCCGGGAGCAAGATAGCATATAGAGCAATGGTCGTTTTTGAATTCGACTGAATACGTCATTAGCTGCCAAACCGGGGCGGGTTTCCAACCCGCCCGTGTTGTTATTCAGATTTGCCTTGATAGGTGCTCAATATTCAAGATTCGGCACACACTCGTATGAAACTTCATTTTTGAATAGCGAACCGCAGAATAACGAATATCGAAAGTCGAAGGGTGGAATCGCTGTGCTCGATCTTTTCAATTATGATAGAATTCATCATTCGACGTTGGACGTTGCAGGTTCGACCTGTCCGCAATGTCTATATAGTGTTGTGATATCAACCGAACGACACTATATTTATGCCGATGTTAGCACACACCAAATACATTATGCATGGCAGG
>JASJCE010000121.1 GCA_030066155.1 Desulfobacterales bacterium
ATGACCCGCAGAGAGTTTATAAAAAAATCACTACGAACCTCGCTACAAAGTCTTTCTTTGCTAAGCCTAATGCCAAACTACACTCTATCCGCTGTTTCTTCCGAGACCGAATTGGAATCACTACATTACAAACCCCTCAACGGCCGCAGTTTGCGTGATATTGCCCGCACCAAGGAGCACCATCAGCCAGGCGGTTTTGTCAATCCGGTTGGCCTGGGACGTGATGGCCGATTCTGGGAAGTGATGAAGTGGAAGCTTTTCAGTCAAAACAAGTTTAAAAAATACTATCGTGACGAGCCGGTGAACCCGGTAAAAATCGATTGGGAGCCAATCCGGGCGCACGGCGGCAGCTCCATCACCTTTTTAAAGCATGCCAGTATACTGATCAAAGATGTGGATCGGTACATCATCGTGGATCCGGTATTTTCGGAAATTTTCTGGTTCATTAAAGACTTCACTCCGTTGGCTTTTGATCCCCGGGAAATTCCGAGGCCGCAGCATATTCTCATCACCCACGGCCATTATGATCATCTCGACATCCCGTCACTGTCACGATTTGACAGGAACACACACGTCATTTCCCCCATCGGATACAACCAGATCTTTGAAGACCTGTCCATGAAAAATCGGACGCGGCTGGACTGGTTTGATTCATTTGACGATGGACGGATGAAAATTACGTTTCTGCCGTGCAATCACTGGACCATGCGCAATCCGATAATCGGCCCCAATCGATCCCTTTGGGGGTCTTATCTGATTCGATTGCGCAGCGGGTATACCATATATCTATCCGGTGATACTGCCTATTTTGACGGTTTCGAGCAGCTGGGCCAGCAGTTCAAAATCGATCTGGCCGTATTTAACGTCGGGGCCTACGAGCCGCGCTGGTTTATGGCGCAGAGCCACACCGACCCACGTGAAACGGTACAGGCCTTCAAGGAATTAAATGCCGATAAAATGATGATTACCCACTGGGGTACCTTCCGTCTGGGCAACGAACCGGTGCACTACCCGCCGTTGCAGGTCAAAGACGAGCTAACAAAGAAGGGGCTTCTGGATAAGTATGTTGACCTGAAACACGGGGAAACCCTGTACTTGGATACACATGGCGCGGTCTCTGTGTAGAATGGATTGATAAAAAAATGCGAAGCATTAGATAATTAATCCGCCGGACTTATGAGTAACAAACATCTTTCATATTCCATAATGTTTATGAGTCTTGGACATATATTTTTATAGTGGCGGATTAATTATGGCCGCAACCATCCTCACCATAGACGACGATAAAAAGCTGAACAAACTTCTAACCGATTATCTGGGTGATTTTGGCTTTACCACGTTTAGCGCCACCCATCCGAAAGACGGCCTCAAAAAGTTGAAGGAAAAGTCAATTGATCTGGTGATTCTGGATGTGATGCTTCCGGGAATGGATGGCTTTGAAGTATGCAAGACTATCCGGCAACGATCAGCAGTTCCGATAATTATGCTCACCGCCAGGGGAGAATTGACGGACAAGATTGTCGGACTCGAATTGGGGGCCGATGATTATCTGCCCAAACCCTTCGAGCCGCGAGAGCTGGTGGCCCGAATTCATTCAGTATTGCGCCGGGCAAAAAAAATTGACGACACCCGCCCCCAGTCCTTCGGACCTTTGAATATCGATTTCACCAAGCACATGGTTCGACTGGATTCCAAATCTGTAGAGCTGACCACCAACGAGTTTGCCGCCCTGGCGTTGCTTGCCAGCAATCCGGGTAAAGTCTTCAATCGCGATGAAATTTTACAGGAATTGAGAGGCATCGACTGCGATGCATTCAATCGATCGGTAGATATCACCATGAGCCGGTTACGTCAGAAATTAAATGACGATCCCAAGTCACCCAGGTTCATCAAAACCATCTGGGGAACCGGCTATGTGTTTATCGGCAATCAGGGGTAGTCTGGTATCAATCTTATGGGTTGGTTTAAGAAGATCATCCGGTCTATTTTCACCAAACTCCTGGTGGTGATCATTCTCACCGGTATCTGTATTAACATCGTTGTCGGCGGTTTCTTCTGGCATTATCGCAGTGCCGCCGGTCGTCCGCTGCATCGAAATGTATCGCAATATTTGGATTACATCATTAATGATCTCGGCCAGCCGCCGGACTTAGAACGCGCCAAGCAGATCGGCAGACAGGCTTCTCTCAATATTTACTTCGAAAGCCCGCAAGAAAAGTGGTCAACCGCAGATAACCTCTCTGATATCCTGAATGCTCGCTGGCGGGACTGGGGCAAGACTCCCCTGATTCGTTTAGGCCGGTATCACGGACATCATTTTATTGAAATTACCCGTAATTCCAGCCGTTTTGTTTTTGGCCTGGATAAAGGTGTCGACCTCGATCCCGAGCGAAAACGATTGGTCATTGTACTACTTTGCCTATTGACCCTAATATTAGCCGGGGCCTTTCTGTCC
Source organism: Desulfobacterales bacterium (assembly GCA_030066155.1). Classification (GTDB taxonomy): domain Bacteria; phylum Desulfobacterota; class Desulfobacteria; order Desulfobacterales; family JAFDCJ01; genus JAFDCJ01. Next base: position 2,456 of record JASJCE010000121.1, read on the forward strand.
ATACGCTGGATTCTGAAGCCGGTGCGATGGCTTAACGATGGTGTACGGGAAGTCGGCCGGGGCAATCTGAAGCATCGGGTTCCTCTGAAACGAACCGACGAGTTGAGGGATCTGGCGGCGGCCTTCAATGACATGACGGAGCGAATCCGGGATATGCTGCATACCAAAGAACAACTGCTGCTGGATGTCAGCCACGAATTGCGCTCTCCGCTGACCCGGATTAAAATCGCACTGGAGTTTCTGCCGGACGGCACGGCCAAAGACAACATAGCCGGCGACATAGCTGAAATGGAAAAGATGATCAATGAAATTCTGGAAACCGCCCGGATGCATCACCTGCATGGCAACCTGAGGCTCGAGCCAATGCCGCTGGCAGATCTGATTGAAAATGTAATTACCGAATTCGAAAAACAGCCACCCGGCGTGCGGGCCGAAAAACTACCCGAAGGCTGCATTGTCAGAGTCGATCCGGAGCAGATTAAAAGAGTATTTCAAAACATTTTGACGAACGCGCTTAAGTTTTCCAGCCCGGACAGCAAAGCGATTCGAATCCGACTGGAGCGACGATCACCGGAGATTACCGTTCAAATCAGGGATTTTGGTATCGGAATTCCGGAGGATGAGCTGTCCTTTATTTTTGAACCGTTTTACCGCGTGGATAAGTCCCGTACAAAGGACACCGGCGGCTTCGGGTTGGGTTTGAGTTTGTGCAAGACGATCATGGAAGCTCATGGGGGGCGAATCGAGATCGGAAGTGAGCTGAATACCGGAACCACAGTAACGCTCTATTTTCCGGAATAGCGGCCAAGGCGCCGCTTATATGAAACGACCTGGAATGACGAATGACAATTGAAGATTGACGAATGGTGGAAGTCGCTTCGCTCAATCTTTTTGAAAAGACAGAATTCATCTATTCGACGTTGGACGTTGGACGTTCGATGTTGGACATTCATCAGTTTCTCTTTTGATCAGAATGGCCGTTTTTTCAGGCCAAGGCGGCGCTTAAATGAAACTACATAAAAAGCGAACCGCAGAACATCGAATATCGAACTGCAGAATGTCGAAGTGTTGTTTCGCTCTCCGAGGCGTAGGCGCTACAACCCCTACGAGCCGGAGGCTTTGCTCAGTCATTTAAATAAAATAGATAGAATGCCTTACTTCGACATTCGATATTCATTATTCGATATTCGCTTTTTCAAAGTTTCTTTTCCGATCAGGCTGAACGCTTGGGGCCAAGGCGTCGCTCATTAGAACCTTGCCTATCTCGTGTATCGCAAAAATTGACATTCCTCAGCTGCATTTATATAGTATAAATATTACCCTATGGCGAATGTAAAAAAAACTTATAGCGTTTGCCTCAATCCATCCATAGTCTTTAGGGGCGTTACACAGGCTCATAAAAATCCCGTCATCGGAACGTTTTCTTGTCAAACGCTATAAAGGTGATTTTTCATGAAATTTAACCATTATCATTTAATTCGTCTTTTGGTTTTGAGTATCGTTCTATGTTATGCCGGTTCTGCCGCCTCCTCTGATACGATCAACTGGCGTTCTTTTGAAGAGGGAATGGTCTTAAGCAAAATCGAGAAAAAAACCGTTTTTCTCCATTTTTATGCTGACTGGTGCGGTTTCTGCCGCAAAATGGCCAACACCACCTTCAAAGATCCCGACCTGATTCGATACCTGAATCAAAATTTTATGCCCATCATGGTCAACACCGACAAGGAACCGGAAACCGCTGGAACCTATGGCGTTGCTGGCCTGCCTTACACGATGTTTCTGACCGAGCAGGGAGAACCAATTTTCAGCGTCCCCGGCTATATTGCCACAGACGTCCTGATGTCCATGCTGAAAGAAGTCAACGGGATTAGGGCGGGTTCATAACTCCCTTCAAAAACCACCGGCTGCTCAAAAGATATTTACTAAATCCAACGATCGCAGGGGGTTTCGCTGATTGATGCCAGTCTAAACGATGCCGGCGGCTAATGAACATATTTCAGATATTACGCATAACGCTATATTTTGTGCAATCTGTTTGCGTGGCTGAGCACTTATGAGAACATTAAAAGAATCTGGTATTCTGGTCTGCGTATCCATCGCGACGGCATTCACGGTAAATTATTACTCGCCGGTCGGTATCGCCCTGGTAGGCCAGTGGGATACCGCGCAGGGAGTTGTTACGGCCCTGGCAAAAAATAACAATTTTTCGAATGATCTGGAAATTGGCGATCTCAGCTTAGCCAAAAAGATGTATGACAGTGGATCTTTTTTATTTGTAGACGCCCGCTCGCGGGCGGATTTTGTTGCGGGGCACGTCAAAGGTGCAGTCTCACTGCCCATCGGTGAATTCGATGTTGGCATTCAAGACTTCTTGGATCGATATTCGCCTGAAACCGGCATTGTCACATACTGCTCCGGCAGAAACTGTGAAGACAGTCACCAACTTGCCCAACATTTTCTGGATTTTGGCTACGCCCGGGTCAATGTTATGATTGACGGCTACCCTGGGTGGAAGGCAGAAGGGTACCCCGTTGAATAAATATTTGGCCACCCTGCTTCAAAACAGCTGGTTAGAATTGGCATTTCGCTGGATTCTGGGGTTGACCTTCGTCTATGCCAGCTACCATAAGATCATGGCACCGGCGGATTTTGCGAAGATTATATACGGATATGATCTGTTTCCGGCGGGTATGATCAACCTGATCGCCATCATTGTCCCGTTTGTTGAATTATTCATCGGACTGGCACTGATCGGAGGAATCTATTCACGGGCCGCGGTACTGATTTTAAATGCCATGCTGATGTTTTTCATTATCATTCTCTCCTATAATTTGCTCAGAGGCCATGAATTTGATTGCGGTTGTTTTGCTCCTGAAAGTTCCGGATTTGCAGCGACCACTGAATTCACTCTGTTTCGGGACTTCGTCTATCTTGCTTTGGGCCTGCACGTTTTTTTCTTCCACCGTTCCCGCAGGTGGAGTGTTACCAATAAATGAATTTTGAAGAATGAAAATTGAATGTTTGTGGTATCCTATCTATTATATCGTGTTCGTCAAAACACTTTATGATATCGAATGACAATTCGAAAGCCGAACTAAACGGAACCTATTATTGATAATCATATAGCACGGAGTGTTGCGTATGAAGTTTTACCGGAAACTGGGAATCATTATCCTGACCTGCACATGGTTTTGCGGGGGATTGGCATTCGGACAGTCTGCCAATTTAGCTGACATTGTTTACAATCCGGGGAATTTGAAGCCCCGGGACAGCGAAATCAAGATCAAAGCCGGGCAGCCGGCCCCGGACTTTACGCTTCCGGCGGTCTCTGGAAAAAATATTTCCCTAAGCCACTATCGGGGCGAGAAAAATGTCGTACTGTCTTTCGTGCCGGCGGCATTCACGCCGGTCTGCTCGGACCAGTGGCCGGGTTATAATATCGTTAAAGATATGTTTGACGAATCCGATGCGATTTTGCTCGGTATTACGGTAGACAATATTCCAACTCTGTACGCCTGGACCCGTCAGATGGGGCAGTTGTGGTTTGAGATTCTTTCCGATTTTTGGCCGCATGGTGCGGTGGCGGAAAAGTATGGCGTGCTGCGGTCCGACGGATTATCCGAGCGGGCCCTGATCTTCATTGACAAGCAGGGCATCGTTAGTGCGGTGCTGGTCATGGACATCAACCGCAGGCCCGACCTGATTGCTTGCAAAACCCAGTTGAAAAAGATGAAACCCTGATCCGCTTATAAATGAAAAATGAAGATTGAAGATTGACGAATGGTGGAAGTCGCTCTCCGAGGCGTAGGCGCTAAGACCCCTAAGAGCCCGCTTCCAGCCCGCAGGCTTCATAGGCTTACAGGCCGGAGGGGAGGCTTCGCTCCATTGTTCAGATACTTACATAAGACAGTATCTCTTTCTCTCTTTCGTGTATACGGCGTTCGAGCTTTTCCACCTCTTTAGTCATCTCCTCGACAAACAGCTTGTCCTTGATCGATGCAAGGTTGATCCTAACATTGAAGAGAGCGCCCAGTGCGGCCGTACGGGCCATCATGACACCTACGGCGCCGTCGGAAACCGCGTTGCGATTGCCCTCCCGGATAACCTTCTCCGCCAGATCCATTACCTGCAAAGCATCGTAGGCGACTGCCATTGGAACCCGGGCGGCATTTTGCATGGCTTCCTGGATTGCCCGGGACCGGGCCTCCTGTTCCGCTTCCGTATTTTTTGGCATTTTATAAGCGGTCAGTACATCATTATAGGCATTGGCGTCTTTGTCAACGGCCGCCGCCAGTTTGTCCCTGAGGGACCGACCCTTTGCAGCGATATCCTGCATCCGGGCCTCGACGGCCTCATATCCTTTCTTCTTGACAGTCAGGTTTGCGACCATTTCAGTCAGACCGGCACCCAGGGCTGCGCTCAAGGCGGATATCGAACCGCCGCCCGGTACCGGTATTCCGGACGCAGTCTGCTCCAGAAATTGGTTTACTTTTTGATCGGTCAACAATAGGTCATCCCTCCTTTTTCTTTATCAAAAACCAGATTGCCCTTTTTAACGACTTTCTCCACCGTATTCACTCCGATGTTATAGGGTATAAACTTGTACGACGGGTATTCAAGGATAACGATATCAGCCTGTTTGCCGGCATCGATGCTGCCGATGACATCGGCCCGATCAAGCGCCGCTGCGCCGTTGATGGTCAGGGCTGATATAGCCTCCTCGGTTGTGATGCCCATGTAAAGCGTCGCCAGGGCGACCAGCAGCGGTACGGATTCCGAAAAGCAGCTTCCCGGATTAAAATCGGTTGCCAGGGCTACCGCACAATTGCTGTCAATCATGAATCGACCCCTGGCGTAGGATTCCTTAAGGCTGAAAGCGGTGCCCGGCAGCAGGGTCGCAATCACCCCCGCTTCGGCCATCCGGCGAATGCCCTCGTCGGAAGCCTGAAGCAGGTGATCGGCCGAGCTCGCATTCAACTCCGCAGCAAGCTCGGCACCACCCAGCTGCACGATTTCATCCGCATGCAGTTTTAGGCTGAATCCCATCTCAGCGGCTTTTGTGAGCAACCGTCTCGATTGGTCGACTGAGAAGACGTTTTGTTCACAAAACACATCACAGTACTGTGCGAGATGACGTTCGGCAACCTCGGGCATCACGTCTTGGATCATGAAATCGATAAATTGATCTTGCCGGTCTTTGTATTCTTCGGGTACCGCGTGGGCGCCAAGAAACGTGGGGATGATATCGAGGTAGTGGATTCCATCCAGATGGTTCATGACTTCCAGCTGTTTGATTTCTGTATCCTTGTCAAGACCGTAGCCGCTCTTTCCTTCAACAGTTGTTACACCGAACGCCAGCATCGAATCCAACCGCTTTATACCGGCCTGCAACAGGTCGTTGGCGGAAGATTCGCGTGTTGCCCGAACTGTGTTGATAATGCCGCCGCCCCGCTGCATAATATCCATGTAGCTGTCGCCGCGCAGTCGCCAGGAAAACTCTTCGGCGCGATAGCCGCCGAAAATAAGATGGGTGTGCGAATCAACAAAGCCGGGCAGAACAGCCTTATTCTGCGCATCGATCACATCGTAGTCCGACAGCTCCCCACCGGATTTCTCCAGGCTGGCGTCAATTTCCGCCGTTTGGCCGACGGCTTCGATCACTCCCGCCTTGACCAGCACGGCGCCATCCGGGATGACGTGCAGCTCGGACATCTCCGCACCCTTCTTGGCCGCAAAACCGCTGCAGGTTACAAGTTCGTTGGCATTTTTTATGATTAAGTTACCGTTCATATTTATCAACCTTTTTGGAAATATCGTTATAAAATCATCAGTCAAATCCGAAATTCTTATTTCGTATTTAATGGATATGTAGCTGCCGTAGTTCGCGTATTCTTAAAATAACGGACACGAGATTTACTCCCAGATCCTCGTTTCCAACACCTGCTCCATTGAAAAATCTTCCAGCCCCAGGTAGTAAGCCGCCGTGTCGATCAAGGCCTCCATGGGGACCAGGCCGATGATTTCGCTGCCGACGACGTTGACCCCATAGCGGCGGGCTTCTACTCGGATTAATTCAAACACGCGATAAAGAGCGGTTTTCGTATAGTCCGTCATGTTCATGGATACCTGTACGATTCCCCGATCTTTTAATTCGATACCGATGCCCTTGCAATACCGTAGACCGCCACTGATATGCCTGACCTGTTTGGCAATCCGGTCGGCGATTTCAAAATTGGCGGTATCCAAATTGACGTTGTACGCTACCAGCGGCATTCTGGCGCCCATGGCAGTTACTCCGGCCGTGGGATGTATTTCTGCGGGACCGAAATCCGGCGCCCATTCCGTCTGTCGGATTTTTTCCGCCATCCCTTCAAACTGGCCTTTACGGACGATCGCCAAATTCTGCCGTTCCGGTCGGGATGCGGATTTCTCATATAAGAAAATGGGCAGCTTGTATTTTTGTGCGGCCTGAGCAGCAGCGCTTCTGGAAATCTCGACCGCCTCTTCCGGGCTGACGTTTTTGACCGGGATAAACGGCACGACGTCGATCGCACCCATACGAGGGTGCTGCCCCTGATGTTGACGCATATCGATCATATCAATGGCGATCCCCATGGCTTCGATGACGGCTTCCGTCAGCTGCTTCGGTGCGCCGACCACCGTCACCACCGCACGGTTATGGTCTTCATCATTTTGATAATCCAATAGTTTAACCCCGCTTTTTGCGCGAAAGGGCTCGACGATTTTTTCAATTTTCGCCCGATCCCGTCCTTCACTAAAATTCGGCACGCACTGCACGATTTGCTTCATAGATGACATATTTTGCTCCTTAATCGGGCTAACTCGCCTCATCCTTTTTTTCAAACGCATCGGCTACGAGCTCTTTCACCATCTGCGCATCGGCCGAAAACGGCAACGTTATGTGATCCGAGTCGCGGCGGGTTTCATTGTAGGCCATACTGGTCTCAATTGAATTCTTATTTCCAGCCCAGGCGCGTCGGGCCACGCCTCCCATAACATCCCAGGGTATTGCCAGTTTGATAACATCATCGACCCTGTTGCTGCCGTCCAAAACCAGACCAAAGCCGCCGTTGATCGCTTTGCCGATGCCCACGCCGCCGCCGTTGTGCAGGGCCACCAGACTCATCCCGCGTCCGGCATTACCTGCGAAACACTGGGTGGCCATATCCGCCATGATATTGCTGCCGTCCTTTATATTGGCGGTCTCCCGGAACGGTGAATCCGTCCCCCCGGTGTCATGATGGTCCCGGCCCAGCATCACCGGACCGATTTCTTTGTTACGCACCATGTCGTTGAATTTCAATGCAATGGCCATGCGGCCCAGGGCATCCTGATAGAGGATTCGGGCCTTGGTGCCGACCACCAAATTATTTTTTTCCGCATCCCGGATCCAGACATAGTTGTCCCGGTCCTGGAATCGGCGTTTCGGATCGATACACGCCATAGCCGCCCGATCGGTTTTCCTCAAGTCTTCGTTCTTACCGGACAAACACACCCAGCGGAAGGGCCCGTAGCCATAGTCAAACAGGATCGGGCCCATGATATCTTCAACATAGGATTGGAAAACGAAGCCATCCAGCGGATCTTTTCCATTGCGGCAGATATCCGTTACGCCGGCGTCATAAACCGCCTTTAGAAAACTGTTGCCATAGTCAAAAAAGTACGTGCCCCGTTCGGTCAGGACATTGATGAGTTCGTAATGGTGCCTCAGAGTTGCATCTACCATTTCCTTGAATCCGGCATGACCGGATTTCAGCAGATCGGTGCGTTCTTCAAAAGAGATGCCCTGGGGACAGTAGCCGCCTTCGTAGACGGCATGACAGGAGGTCTGGTCGGAAAGCAGGTCGATTTTCATGTCATGATTTACGGCATATTCAATCAAGTCGACGATGTTGCCCCAGTAGGCAATGGAGAATCGCTTTTTTTTCTGCTGGTGTTGGACGGCCAGTTTAAACGCCTCGGCCGGATCCTCGACCGCTTTCCGGATCCATCCCTGCTCCAGCCGGGTTTTTATTCTGGAATAGTCGACTTCGGCAATAATGGCCACGCCGTTGGCGATTTCAATGGCTTTGCCCTGTGCGCCGCTCATTCCCCCCAGTCCGGACGATACAAATAAATATCCGGCCAGGTCCTGATCTTCCGGGATTCCCAGTTTGGACCTTCCGGCGTTCATGATCGTGCTGTACGTACCGTGCACGATCCCCTGGGGGCCGATGTACATCCAGCCTCCGGCCGTCATCTGCCCATAGTTGGCCACGCCCAGGGCCATGGCCCGGTGCCAGTTGTCCTGATCGTCAAAACAACCCACCATCAGGGCGTTGGTAATGATTACGCGCGGCGCATTCGGGGAAGATGCGAAAAGCCCGAGAGGATGACCGGACTCCATCACCAGGGTTTGTTGATCGGTCAATGCTTCCAGATAGCCTTTGATCAGGCGATACTGCATCCAATTCTGACAGACCTGGCCGGTTTCACCATAGGTGACCAGTTCGTAAGGGTAAAGGGCGACATCGAAATCCAGGTTATTGTCGATCATCACCTGAAATGCCTTGCCCTCGAGGCACCGGCCGCGGTACTCGTCGATCGGCTTGCCTTTCAACCGGCCTTCGGGCCGGAAACGGTAGCCGTAAATTCGACCCCGTGTCAGCAATTCGTCCAGAAATTCCGGGGCCAGGGTCGAATGCCATTTGCCGGGAACATAACGCAGGGCGTTTTTCAGGGCCAGTTCAGTGTCTTTTGCGCTGAGGTTGAAATTCCTGGCAGGAGCCCGGCGAATTCCGTCGACGAAATTGGGCTGTCGGGGCAACTGCTCAATAATTTTTCCCAGGTTAATGCTCATTGTCTTCGAGTTATCAATAGGTTCAGTCATGTTAGGTCCTTTAATTTTCAAAAACATTCCCATCATTCGTGGTCCGGTAAGGGACTTCAATAAAAATTTTGGTCCCCTCTTTGGCACGGGAATAAATTTTCATTTTGCCCCCCAGCAGATCGACCCGTTCTTCCATACTGCGAAGGCCCATCCGTTTTTCCTGTTGGGCAACCGCCATGCGTTGCCTCAAGTTAAAGCCCCGGCCGTCATCCTCGATACGCAGGATGATCCAGGGGAACGCGGCCAGCAGGCGGATGGTCGACCGCTGCGCTTTGGCGTGCTTCTTGACGTTGTTAAGCCCTTCCTGGATCAGGCGGTAGAGATTGATTTCCGTGTCGAAATCAAGCCTTAAATTTTCCATTCCGATTGCCCGGAAGTTGATTTCCAGCCCGTTATTCCGGGAAAAATCCGAACAATACTGGGAGACAGCCTCCACAATTCCCATATCGTCCAAACAGGATGGACGCAAATAGTACGCCATATTTCGGATAGTTCGGATGCTGTTCTGAAGCGCTGCCGAGATATCTGAAATTTTGTCTGTAGTCTCCGGATAGGCTGATTTCAGCGGGTGATCCATCAGCAGATCACAGTATATCTTGGCCGTGGACAGATCCTGAGCGACACTGTCATGGAGTTCCCGGGATAAGAGCCGGCGTTCGTTTTCCTGGGTTTTCATCAGCTGGTGGGTCAAGGAGTGGATATGCTCTTCGGCCCGCTTTTGATCTGTAATATTTATCGCTGCCGTGATGATGCCTTTTTCGGGATCTGACGGGTCCAGCGGGCTTGACTGCAGATAGCAGCGTATGATACTGCCGTCCTGTTTTACCCAGCGTGTCTCTGTTTCTCCGGTTCCGGTCGCTTTAATTCCGCGGTAGAGTTCGCGATTGGCCTGGGCAAATATATCATCATCCGGATAAAGCACTCTGACATTTTTCCCCAGCAGGGAACCGGGGGGATACCCCACCATGTGATACATGGCATTGTTGGCCCAACCGAGGACCCGGTTGCGCACCAGACCGATACCGGCCGGTGACGCAGCCAAAATGGCTTTCAATGTCTTTTCGCTATGCCGGCTTGCTTCTTCGGCTCTTTTTCGCTTGTCAATATCGTGAACCACCGTGACTCTGACCTTTCGGCCTTTATATTCCATCATTTTACCGCGTATTTCAGCGTGAAAGGTCGACCGGTCTTTTCTCATGGCAACCACTTCATAGAGCCCTTCATAACCGGAAAGCATGTTATGTTTGACCAGGTCTTTGGATTCCGGTGCAATGACATCCGTGCCGAAAATGCCAATAAGTTCATCATAGGCATAGCCGAACATTTCGGTCGCGCGTTGATTGGTTTCGATGCAAATACCATTTTCAGAAATAAAAATCGCTTCAAAAGTTGCATCGCTCAACGCCCGATACCGTTCATCACTTTTCCACAGGGCGTCTTCGGCCCGCCAACGCTCCTTGATTTCCTTTTTCAGGGCTTGCCGGGTTGTGATA
>JASJCE010000122.1 GCA_030066155.1 Desulfobacterales bacterium
TCCCAGGTGACATTGACCGGTGCCGACAGACCCATTTCAACATATCGATTGCTCATAAATGAGTCCTTTTTCTGCCAACTTATTTAAAATCATAGTGATTTTTTTGCAAATGTCTATTCCGGTCCATCCTTTCCTTCGGCTGATGGATTCAATCAGATCGCTGACATTCTGTCGACCCTCGAAAAAGTCAGCCCCAATTAAGTCTCCGGATGGCACGAAAAATAAGCGTGGTCCGCGGTAGTTATAAAAAAGCAGCCCGAACGCCTCTTCCCGCACCTGAACGCCATCGGTTGTCTTGAAACTCATGTGTGTTTGTCCGGATTTGGATTAATTAATAGATTCCACAAATGCCGTCTACGGCCAACTCCTCGATAACGATCTCTTGAATATCATCAAAATTATCAGGTTTCTTATCATCTACCTTGGATTCGTTCTCACGAATATCTTTTTCGTTTTCATTCATTGCTATGCTAGCTCCTTTGCATTGAAGATTGAAAATTTTGGAATAAAATTCCGGCAATTTACTATGGTGCCTGGGCGGTCCAGCCGGAATCGACTGTTATCATGTTACCATGGATGCAGCGGGAATCGTCGCTGGCCAGCCACAGAACCGCACGACCGATATCTTCCGGCGATACCTCCGGATCTTTGATCATGTGCCCCTGAAAAAAATTATCTTTGGCTTCTTCTTCTTCCATGCCAAAAAATTCGGCGATACCCTTCATCATGTCGGTCCAGACCGTACCCGGACAAACAACATTGGCCCGAATGTTGTGGTCGGCAACTTCCATGGCGATAGCTTTGTTGAGGCCAATAATGCCATGTTTGGCCGCACAATAATGACCACCCATTCCAAAGCCGCGCTGACCGCCAACCGATGATATGCTGATAACGTTACCACTCTGCTGTGCGATCATGTGCGGCAAGACATAGCGACAACACAAATACATTCCCTTGAGATGGGTATCGAGCACGGCATCCCAGGTTTCCTCGTCCATGTCGGCTATGGCTACCATGGATGAATTCCCAGCATTATTGACCAGGATATCGATCTTGCCGAAGGTTTCCATCACCTGCTTGACCATGTTTTCGACATCGGCGACCTTACGAACATCACATTTAATCCCCAAAGCACGGCGCCCCATCGACTCGATTTTCCCAACCGATTCGGCCATTCCCTCGGGCGTCGACATCTTGTAAGGGATGGTCGCAACGTCTTCACAGATATCAGCAATGACAATATCGGCACCTTCTTCGGCCATGCATTTGGCGGCTGCAAAGCCATTGCCGCGGGCCCCGCCGGAAACAATAGCCACTTTACCCTCAAGCTTCATGCAATTCCTCCTTTCTCAAAACCCTGCATTAATTACCTAAAGTCCGATAGCTTCAGACTGCTGCGCGTAATTCAGCAAAATCAAATTTGCCGCCGATTTGCTGCAGGCTGAAATTGATCTCCTGCAGGTCATCTTTTAGAGAATCGATGCCATATTCACGGATCTGGAAATCGAGTTGACCCTCCAGACTGTAAGTAAGGTGCAGAAGATTTAATAAATCGACGCACTCCGGTCGATCAATTAACCGCTGAAAGTACTTATCCATTAGCGAGCGAACTGCCAATTCTTTCAATCCCCACTCCAGCGTCTCACGATCGACTTTTTTAAGCATGACACCCTTCAATAGCACAGCCGTGCGAACACCCATACGGGTGATATCTTTGACCATCGCCTGGTCAGTGTCCGTCAGGTCCATAGCATTTCCTCACGTCATGCGAACTTTCATGGTTTTGGCGGCTTTAACACTTTTCTCAATTTTGGCGAGATAGGGGCTGCAGACATTTTGAGCGGCCTCGGCATCTGAAGCGCCCGTCAATTGGTTTACAAAATCTTCCAATTCGCCGGCATATTCAACCATCTCTTCGGTGCCCTTTTGCGTTTTAAAATACAATTTTCCGGCTATCGGCTCCGCTTCATCAGCTAACGCAATCAGCTTTTCTTTGATGTCCGGAAATGATATCTTATCTGCAACCTCTCTGAATGCCTGGCAAATTTCACGAACGTAATGTGTTCCCATTTTTTGTTGACTCACTTTTAAATCTCCTTCCTTAAATCTAGTTAAAGGGTTGGTACAAAAAACACCTCATCAAACGTCAGCTGTGACGATGATGTGAGTGATTGCAACCGGACTGGCTTTTGGGGCCTTTGTGATGATGGTGCGAGTGATTGCAACCGGACTGGCCCTCGTGATCATGATGGTGATGATGGCCGGAGCCTGGACAGGGCTGGCTCGCTTCTTCGGGTGCATCCGGTACTTCTTTCGGCGGCATTTTGCTGTTGAGTGTTCCAGCTATTTCGACGAATGCCTTGGCGGTAATGCTGTCGGGATGGAGGTTCACAATCGGATCGCCGGCATCGGCCGCCTCAGAAAAAAGCGGATCAACCGGAATCGACCCCAGAAAGGGGATCTCCATCATACGCGCAAGCCGTTTGCCCTTGTCCTTGCCAAAAAGATAGACGGTGTCACCGCAGTCGCGGCAGACATACATGCTCATATTTTCAATCAGCCCCAGCACCTTGGCACCCAGCGTCTGGGAGGCATTGATCGCTTTAGAACACACCAGTGTCGAAACCTCCTGGGGTGTGGTTACAATGACAACACCGTCCAAATCCGGGATAGATTTCAGGATGGCGATGGGCTCATCGCCGGTGCCGGGCGGCAGATCTACCAGCAGGAAGTCAAGCCCGCCCCACTTGGCGGCCGACAATAGCTGCCGGATCGTACGGCTTTTGGCCTGGCCGCGCCACATAACAGGTGTCATGTCTCCCGGCCAAAACAATGCTACTGAAAGCGCCTTGATACCGGATGAAGTCACGACCGGATCGAGCCAGAAGGCACCGTTGAGTTTGGCTTCCTTTTTAATACCCAGCATTGTCGGCACACTCGGTCCGTGAAGATCGGCATCGAAAACGCCCACCCGATATCCGGCGTTCGTCAAGGCGGCCGCCAGGTTGACTGTTGCCGCGGTTTTGCCGACCCCGCCTTTGCCCGAGAGGATCGCAATTTTATATTTTACATACTGTAGTGCCTCGGCTATGGCCCCTTCCTGGACCAGCCTGTGTTTCTGTTGTTCTTCAAACTCTTTTTGACTCAATTCCATTGGTTCCTCCTTAATTGCGATCCAAGAGATGGTGACCTATGACAGCTGTTGAAGTGTCCAGTCGCTGTGACCCAATCCTAACGTTTCCGCCTCGCGGACCAATTCAGCAAAATCGGCTGCCACACTATTTTCAATGTCGGCCCGCTCCCGTCCGAGTATTTCGAAAGTGGCTCCATCAAGAGCAACCGGATCCGATGATGCCAGAAAACCCAGGTTTCCGACTATGGGTCCGTCACTGTAAGGAAAATATTCCGGTTGAGGCGTGACATCCCACACATAATTCAAATAGAAAACCTTGCCTTCGACCGAATTGATGACACCGGATAGGCTTTCCAGAGCCCGTCGCCGGAAGGCTCTCAAATCTTGCCGGGGTGTTCTTTGGCCGTTGAACGGATACAGGTTGATCCCCTGCAGTACCCGGGTTCTAGCTCGGCCGACCAGGCACTCGAACCCGCCATTTAGCAGGGCACCGCTCAGACCGAAAAGCGGGTGCAGCGTTATATGTGAAAGCACCCAAAGCGCATCGCTGCGGCACACTGCCGTACCCACCTCTACCCCGCCAAGTTCGGAGTTGGGTACCTCGCAGGGAAAAAGATCACCTTCGTCGCCGCTGAATCCACCATTAATCACAAAGTGTCCGCCCAAGGTTTCGTTGGAATATCCAAGAGCACTGGCAACCTTCATATAAAGGTTGCCTTTTGATTTTTTCCAATAGTCGACCATTTTCAATCCATCACAGATTACCGGCCGAGTTTTGGTGGCGGAATACACCAACTCAGCCACGACCCGCAATAAACTGGGACGTAATCCGTATTCGTAACCTTCCTCGGCGGTATTCACCTTCAGTGCTAACCGCATGCCTTCGGATAGATTCGCGGCAGCTTCCGATGCGCCAATGAGATGGCGAATCTTATGGGTAAGGGAGTTGTCGAAAGACATGCTCGAGGCATCTACCCAAATTACGTGACTCATTCCGGTCGCCTTTCTATTACACTAAATCAAAAAAAGCTTGCAGAATGGGAGGATCATGCACCCTCCCATTCTGACTTGGTTGGTGTTGATATCAGGCCAAGCTTACGCGTCGAGGGTTTCACCCTTGAACGGATCGTATTTCTTCCATTCGTTCCAAACCCATTCCTTATCGTAATCTACGCGCTTAAACGGCATGACCTCTGTGGCCAGGTCGTGCTTTCTAAAAACATCCCGCAGGCGCACGGTTGTCGGTCGGTGATTCACGATTCCACCCTTGCGGATCTGCCATTTCTGGGCATTCTCCGGACTCAGTACCGGTTCCCAGGTATTGAGGGTGTACTCACGGGTCCCAAGACCAATCTTTTCACCGGCCGCCTGGGTGATGCGGGGGCTGAAACCGTTGACAATCCGGAACTTGTCGTCACCAGGCTTTCCACCCTTCTCATCCAGGACCGAACCCGGGCTGACCGGCGCGTTGTCAATGGCATCAAGGGTTGCCTCTTCGACGGCAATCAGGTCTTTGCCGGCAAAAAGCCCAACATCCGGACAAACCGCCAATCCGGCCCACGGAAAACAATCGCATTCCGGGACCACGTCGATGGCATGGTTGATATATCCGACCTTGCCCTTGTCAAAGCACTTCAGTGCCCCGAGGGCGGCATCGGCGTGTGCGATCATGGCGTTGGGGAAATACATGTCTTCGAATCCGATACCCGTCATGCCGGACCACATGCAGGTTACCTGGCATGAGTAGCACAACCGGCACTTTTCCGGATTCCAGACCTTGCCATGCTCCATGACCTTGTGAGCGTCGCGCGGGCAGGAATCATCACACATTTCGTTCCAGATACAGGCTTTGCCCGGGCATTTATCGAAAAACTTGGGCCAGCCAATGGCGTCGTGGGGATCACCCCAGTGAGCCAGGTGGGTAATGTATTTGCCGCGTTTCGACTGGCAGCCGATACCCAGTTGTTTCAAAATCCCACCGTACATGGTGATGGCATGGCCGCGGGAATGGGCCAATACGATCATGGCGTCTGCTTCGGCGATTGCCCGACCAATGTAGGTTTCCTTCAGGATGTTGCCCTCGGGAATTTCGACGCGATAGTCGTCTTCCCCGGAATACCCGTCGGCAATCAGCACCGGGCATCCGAAAGTCGCGTCGGTGTAGCCGTGACGGATAGCGCCTTCCATCTGGTATTGCGATATTGCCATGCTGTTGTAGGTGTGGTATGATAGCGTCGTGTCATTGACCACGTAAGGGTTGCCGCCACAGGCTCTGACCTCTTCCACAATCGCCGCGATATATTCGGGGCGCAGAATGGCGGTTCGGTTCCATTCGCCGTAATGAATCTTAATGGCAACCTCGTCGCCCTTTTCAAAGCACTCGTTAAGTTTGGCTTCGTAAAAGAGGTCCTTGGATTTGCAAATCATCGACTCCACCCAGTTGGTGGAGTTGGCCTCTGAAAACCATACGGGGGCGGGACCCTTATCGGTAAAGGGTCCCCACTTTTTCTTGGTGGGGTTCCAACTTGCAGACTGATAATTGTCGCGCCCCCCAACCACCGGACTTTTCATTTCATTCCACTTGGTTGGATCATACTTGTACTCAACCATCGAATCTACCTCCTTAGTGTTAGAAGGTTATTGCCGGTTAACGGGATCCGTCTACCCCTTAGGTCTTGAGTCGAGATCCTGTTAAGCAAATGGCCTGAATGATTTACCACCTCCTTTCCCGAAGTATTGAAGGTGACGCGTCCCATTTTTCCGATCGGGTATTAAATCCGAAACATCCGCAGTAATTTTGAAGATCACCATCAATTAAAAGCAAAGGCCATAAACATTCGGATTTCTTCAGGCATTTTCCTTTAATCAACGTGCTACGCCACCCCTAACTCCACTCGCACTTTGCAATCAGTGTGCCGCTTACGGTTGTTGAAAAATACGGATGCTAAATGAAACTGACAGAAAAATCTTTCGATGTTATTTCAATATATTATACAATGCGTTGTGACTCAAAAAAGCCGAATTCTTTGGCAGCCGCATTATTCCGGCTGCAAGAGGGTTATTCGATCCGGTTAATTATGCCCCTGAACGGTATCGGAAGCGACCACAAGCCATTTATTTTTATATAAAAATAGAATGATTGCGGATAGTGGGGTCAAAAGGGGAAAATGGCCACAATATATAATTAATCCGCGGTAGCTCAAATTTGAAGACGTCCCATTGTCACCAAGGAGCAAGTTCAAAACTTGACAAAGTTGTTTTTTAGGGCGGATTAATTATGCGGATAAATTAGGAGAAAATCTTGTATTTGTGAATCTTTTTATAGAGGGTCTTGCGATTGATTCCCAGGATTTCCGAAGCTTTGCTCTGGTTGCCGCCGGTTTTTTCAAGGACATTGATGATATGCTCTTTTTCCATGTCTTGCAGGGTTCGGGACCAGCGGCGCCGAACCTCTTTATGGATCGCGAGATGTGACGGCAGATCTTCCGGCAGGATCATATCCGATTCGGCTAGAATGGATGCCTTGTTGATAACGGATTTCAACTCTCTCAAATTACCGGGCCACAAATAGTCTGACAGAATCCGTATGGCTTCATCCGAGATTCTTTTGGGGCCGATCTCCAAAGCATTTTGCTGTAAAAAATAGCGTGCCAGGCGTTCGATGTCCTCCGGGCGATCCCGCAGGGGTGGGATATAAATTTGAATAACATCCATGCGGTAAAATAAATCTTGGCGCAAATTCCCTTTCTTCAGTGCTTCCTGCAGATCCATGTTGGTGGCTAAAATGATGCGGGTGTCCACTTCCGATTCCTGAGTTTCGCCGACTCGGCGAAATTTACGGGTCTCAAGAAAGCGCAGGAATTTTTTTTGCAAATCAAGATCGATGTTGCCGATTTCATCCAAAAACAGGGTTCCCTGATGACTTTTCTCCACCAATCCCAACTTTCGTTCCGTCGCACCGGAAAATGCGCCCTTACGGTGGCCATAAAGTTCACTCTCGGCCAGATTTTGGTTCAGCAGGCCGCAATCCAAGGTGGTAAAAGGCCCATTCCGACGTTTGCTTTGGTAGTGAATCTGTTTGGCCATGACATCCTTGCCGGTACCGGTTTCACCCTGAAGCAAAACGGTTATGTCGGTGGCCGCAACTTTTTTTGCGAGTTCATAGACCGGTTGCATGGCATGGCTGGGGCACTTGATAAACTCATAGCTTGCATCTGAATCAGCCTCCAGCGCTTCAGGTTGAGGTACAGTCAAATAGTTATTGTCGCGGATAGCCTGCTTGACCAGCGCCAGGATTTCATTCAATTTAAAAGGCTTGGTGATGTAGTCGCGTGCTCCCTGTTTGATTGATTCGACAGCCGATTTTACGTCACCGTAGCCGGTAATCATGATAACTTCAGTCTGCGGTGCTTTCTGCTTTAATCGTTTGAGAACTTCGACGCCATTTAATTTCGGCAGGTTGATGTCGAGCAGGACGACATCAAAACGGCCCGAATCAAAAAGGTTGAGTCCCTCCTCACCGCTGCCGGCAGTGGTCACGGCAAGCCCCTCCAACTCAAATTCACTTTGGATCAGGTGCCGGATGTTCTGTTCGTCGTCTATTGCTAAAATATTGCCTGCCATCATATCCACGCATTCCAGGCGGAAAATTAAAGGTTAAAGATTGAAATATTTTATCTAATTATTTTTGGCATTTGTAAACTTATACCTCATGTGAAACTTCATCTTAAATATCTCGCAGAGCGCGCTGAGCACCCAGAGCGATTTTGATTGGTCTCTGAGAACTGTGTCCCTCCATGGTAAATATTTTTTCACCACGGATTTTCACGGAATTTCACGGAATTTGATAAGACTTTCCTCATTAGCCTGTGTCAGCAATAAATATCATTTTCAGTGGTTCTGCGGACTCTTTAAGAGATTAATTGGCTTCAGTTTTTTTTCCGATTAGACTGGCCGCTTCTTATCTTCTGTTCTCTGACCTCCGACATCTGTCTTCTAGCCTCTGATATCTGTCCTCTGTTCTTTATTATCTGAACACTGAACACTGAAACCTGAAACCACTTACTGCGATCAGGTCAAATTGGCTGCAAATCGTAATACAAAGATTACACCCCTCGGCTTATTTTGAACGACACTGAATTCACCCTGATGGTGTTGAATAATATTCAGGCAAATCGAAAGATCCAACCGGGATGTTTTTCCGATCGGCTTGCCCAGGCAGGATCTTTCATAGAGTTCAAAAAGGGCTTCGCCGGACGGGTCATCCCGGGTATCCGCAATTCGAATTTCAATCGAATTGCCTTCATTTTTGGCCAATACGGTCAACTCGCCGCCCTCTTTCATGGCTTTGAAGGCATTGTTGAATAAATTTAAAAAAACATGTTTCAGCTGGGATTCGATGCCGAGAATCTGGTTGAATCCCGTGGACAGATCATTTTTGATTGTGACGGTGATATTGTTATCCTTAGCGTGTTGACGAAATAGGGATGCCGTTGCATCCAAAATTTCATCTATCCGTATCGTTTCATATTCATCCTCCGAACTCTTGCTGAAGTCCTGCAAATTCTGGATGATGGCTTTACAGCGGTAGGCTTCGTCGTTGACAATGTTTAAATAGTCATTGAACGTGGATAAATGTTGCGGAGTCAACTCGTTTTCCATTTTTGCCAGTCGTTTCAAAAGCCCTTCCGAAAAGCCGGCAATGGAGGTAAGGGGGTTGTTCAGTTCGTGGGCTATTCCGGCTGCCAGAAACCCGATCGCCGCCATGCGATCCGCCTGCATCAGCCTGAATTCATACTCTTTGCGTTCGGTAATATCCCGCATCAAGAGAACGATTTCGTCTACTTTGCCGGAGCGATCACTAATGGGAGAAGTTGTCCATTCAAGATAGCGGCCGGAAAATTCGCCGGTCTTGATCAATATTTCTCCCCGCTGGGTTTCCCGGGTTTGAATGGTTTTCAGGGATGGACAGTTTTTGCAGATTTTATTTTTGCGGTAAAATGAGCTGAAACATTTTTCGCCGATCAGGGAAACATCGGGAAACATATTTTTTTGAACATGGTTGGCGAACACGATGTTCAGATTTCGGTCTAAAATCGTGACACCATCACTCATGCTGTGGAACATGGCTTCCAGCCGATTGCCACGCTTTGCCAGCTTTATGTTCAGATTCTCCAGTTCTTTAATTTTAGAGCGGACTTCCTTGAAATGACCGATCTTCGAAAAACCAATGCCTTTGAAATCATGTATGGCACTGCGGTGTTCACTCTTCATGGGTTTTCCTTATAACACCTCAGAATACATGGCCTCGATCTCACTTTGCCGGTAACAGTGCGGATTGGTCAACATACAAATATCAGCTTCCGCCATCTGGGCCAGGCGCGGAATATCAGCCCCGTCGACGCCCACCTGGGAAAGGCGCGTGGGAAGCTCCAACTCGCCGATTAACTGCTCAACCTGGTGCGGCACCTCTTGAGCGACGTCGTCAATAGATCTAGTGCGTGTTTCAGCACCCAAAGCTCGAGCAATTTTAGCAAACTTGGCAGGCACGTGCTCCAAGTTTTCACGAATGACGACCGGCAACAGCAACGAGTTGGCCAATCCGTGGTGGATATCAAAAAGCCCGCCCAGGGGATGGGCCAACGCATGCACAGCGCCCAAAATGGCATTCGAAAAGGCCATACCCGCCTCCAAACAGGCAATCGACATCCCCTCCAACGCTTCAATGTCTTTTGTTTGAGTTGCATTGGCGAGGTGTTCCCTGACCAGTTCAATGGCGTGAATGGCATGCGGATCCGTCATGGGCCATGAAAGCGACGATACAAACGCTTCGATGGCATGGGTCAGGGTATCCATGCCGGTGGCCGCAACCAGCTCAGCCGGTTTTGTCGTCAGAAGTTGAGGGTCAACCAGCGTAATATCAGGCGTAATCGCCCGACTCAGAATGGTCATTTTCTCCTTGGTCCGTTTGTTGGCGATTACGGCGAATTGACTGACATCAGCACCGGTGCCGGCCGTGGATGGTGCGCACACCAGAGGTGGGATCGGTTGGGTTACCAGGTTCGCCCCCTCATATTCATGAATCCGGCCATGGTTTGACGTCAAAATCCCGATACCCTTGGCGGTATCGATCGGGCTGCCGCCACCGACCGCCGCAATGACATCGCAATTTTTGCGGCGATACAGTTCCGCCCCTTGTTCCACCTGAAAATCCCGCGGATTGGTGACGACATTGTCGTAGACGACGTACTGCAGATCTTCCTCGCTCAGATAGTTGATGCTGGCATCGATCCAGCCCGCAGCGATCAGGCCTGGATCGGTAACCAGAAAGATCCGCTCGCCACCCATCCGGCGGCAGCAATTGCCGATTTGGGAAAGCGAACCGATGCCATAGATGACCTCTGGAATTTCAAACTTAAGCAGGGAGTCTTCGGGCACCGTCATTATTATCACAAAAGCGAAGGGATCTGACTTCTCGTAAATTGCGCTTCACCACGGAAAAACAATTCTAACAATTGTTAGCTAAGTATTAGCGAAACAAGCCACCTATTTAGCAGCAATTGGGATAAAAGTAAACCCGCATCAGCGATTCTTGATATGAGATGAACAAGCGCGAAGTTAATATTGACAATTAGGTCTTTTTTGAAAATATTTAGCAGAGCGATCAGATTGAAAGTTACTCCAACAATCTGAAAGGAATGGAGCCCGATGTCTGAACTATTCCAGCAGGATTTCATCAATAAATCGGCCTTGATCACGGGCGGCGCCCGCAATATCGGTCTGGCCATTGCCCGGAATCTGGCTTCCCGCGGTGCATCAGTTGCGATTGTCGACATCTGTCATGATCTCGAAACGGTGCCCTATTGCATGTCGTCGGAGGAAGACCTGAACAATAGCGTTGCGGAGCTGGCCGGAACCGGCGCCAGAACCCTGGGCCTGAATTGTGATGTGCGCAATGAAAATCAGGTGCAGAAAACGATTGACCGGGTGGTCGAAGAATTTGGAGGCCTTGACATTCTAGTAAATAATGCCGGCATCATCTCACTTTTCCCGCTCAAAGAAATTTCTGAAAAAGCATGGGATGAAGTGTTGGATGTATGCCTAAAGGGAACTTTTTTTTGCTGTAAGCATGTCGTTCCGCTCATGGTCGAAAAAAAGTATGGCAAGGTGGTCAATATATCTTCAGTCGCTGGACTGAGAGGCCTCGGTCTGTCCATTCACTACGCGGCTGCAAAGCATGGCGTTATCGGTCTGACAAAAGCCCTGGCCATGGAGGTTGCCGATCACAATATCAATGTGAATGCCATTTGCCCCGGGACCGTTGAGTCGCCCATGCTGGATGGCCTGGCGTCTCAACTGAGTCTGGACAAAGATACGTATGAGCATTTCTCCCAGGGGCATTTAATCAAAGATCGCCGCATCACCCCGGATGATATTGCCAATGCGGTTCGTTGGCTGGCTTCGGACGAAAGCCGTTTTCTGACGGGCGCCGTGATAAATGTCGACGCCGGCTGGACTGCCGGGGGATAGCAGGTCGCAATTAAAGATTGAAGACTGAAAATTTGGGGTATTCTATCTATTTTTGCCTTCCTCCGTCATCGTAAAACCACTAACTGACAAAAATTATATCCACTTTGCACTCACGACCCATGGCATGTATATTGCTTCAACTTTTGTCTGCGCATTAGCGGCGCGTTCGCGGGCAACCATCGATGGCCCTTAACGGTCATTATAGCTTTGAATATAGTTGCATAATTTTAAGGTTTAAAACCAAACCGGTGCTGTAGTTGATCCGGCAGACATATGCAGGATACCGTATTGGTAAGTTAAATTACGTAAGCGAAATTCACTTGTAAGGTGGACGCGTCAATTCAGGATTTTGAAATGGACTGCCTACACACAATGGTTGATAAAAGAAGATTCAGTGGCAGCAGGGGGTTTACGTTGATCGAGTTGATGATCGTCATCGCGATCGTTGGAATCCTTGCTTCCATTGCCATACCCAATTTTATCGGATATCGACACAAAGCGAAAATTGTCGATGTGGTTTCCAGAATAAAAACTTTCGAAAAAGGTTTTATAGCCTATGCCATCGATTTTGGCGATTTTCCGGATGACTCCCATATCGTGTTGCCCGATTTGCCCACAATGGCGGAATACATTAGTCCCGATCTTTGGGCGCAGCCCACCATCATGGGCGGCACTTTTAACTGGGAAGGACCGGATAATTACCCATATGCCGGAATATCCCTTTTCGAAACCACAGCACCACTGGAAGATCTGCGCAGATTGGACAGCATGCTGGACGACGGCGATCTGTCCACGGGGAAATTCCGCTTAACTCCCAATGACAGGTACACCTACATTATTGAGGAGTAAATATCCGAACATCCCCTACTCCCTAAACCTCCTGCCAATTACGCAACCCCCAGCGCAACGATATCAACGCCAGAATCGTTAGCATGGCCGATACCGATCCGGTGGCAGCAATGCCGCCGGCCAGCCAGATCGGTCCACCGATCAGCGCACCGAATATCCGACCGAGCCCGGCTGCCGCAAAAAAACTGGACAGCAGAGTTGCCCGCAATCCGGGCTGCAGTTCGGTACAAAGGGCGAGACTGGAGATAATGGTGAATTCAAAGAACAAAAAATGAATAAACAAGCCGACTAAAGCTAAAT
>JASJCE010000123.1 GCA_030066155.1 Desulfobacterales bacterium
TACCCATTCTGGGGCTTGAATCCCCAGGCCGTGGGCAACTTCTTTATCTGGGGCGCGCTGATTTTTACCGTTTGGTCGGGGGCCGATTATTTTATCCGCTATCGTAAACTGCTTAAGATCTGAGAAGGTTAGGAGGTTCAGGAATAAAGAAGTTGAAAGGTTCAAGGTCAATAAGGTTAAAAGGTCTAGGGTTCAAGGTTCAGGAATAAAGTGGTTGAAAGGTTCAGGGTTCAAGGTTCAGGGTTGACGGATTTCTATCGATTTTATTTGAATTCCGAAATCCAGAACTTTAAAATATTTGCGCCAACCCATTGTTTTTGGTTGACAAAACCCAAAGAAGTCAGTAATTGATAAAGTTCATCCGAGCGGGAATAACTCAGTGGTAGAGTGCGACCTTGCCAAGGTCGAAGTCGCGGGTTCAAATCCCGTTTCCCGCTCCATTTTTTTTGGGCGGCATAGCCAAGTGGTAAGGCAGAGGTCTGCAAAACCTCCACTCCCCAGTTCGAATCTGGGTGCCGCCTCCATTCTCGTCGGGCCTCAGAAAAGGTGACTGGCTGCAACTTAACCGGCTTCTATCGAAGACTTCCCGAATCCTGAATAAGAATCAATCTGCAAGATCCCCATCTATGAACCATCGAGATGCTTAAAGTATAGTTACAAAATTGTGGCTAAGGGGGGCTGGTCAGCAGCATGGTGGACGGATCCAGCCTCAAATCAAGATGCCTGGAAAAGGAATCGCCGCCCTTCAAGGCTCTGACGTGGATGTCTTTGCCTTCCGGCACCAGCTGGATGGCAATTTTAAACAGATCGGCAACGTTGGCCAGTTGTTGCGGGGTACCGTCGGCCTCGGGCTCCTCATGGCGGTGGGTGCGTACGGTAAACCAGGAATGAATTCCCTGTTGTTCAATCATCTTTTTGAAATCGCTCAGGGATTGGTGAACGGCGTCATCAAATGGAAAACCATCGACAATAATCATCTGGGGTGAGAAAATATTCTGCTCGGTGAGATCTGCCAGCCGTTCCTGCAATTTGGGCACACTGAATCCTTCAACCCGAAACGTCATAATAAAGCGGTGGGGCAGGACCGATTCCCAGAGCTGATTGATTTGATCCACCTGGTATTGCTCGGCGATCAGGCCGAAAACTTCTTTATACCAGAGACCGACTTTATTGACGGGATCGGTGAGACTGATGTGGAGCACATTCTTGCCTCTCAGCAGGGCGTTCAGAGACAGCTGCACCAAAAAGGCCGTCTTGCCGACACCGGCACGGGCCAATACCGCGCCGAATTCTCCGGCGGCCAGAATATCGTCATTTTCCTGATCCATCAAGCGCAGGGGATTTCTCAGGATCAAATCATTTTTCAGCATGATAAAATACCTTTCTTTTATATATATAACGCCTGCGCTGGGGGGGCCTGATTCAGACGCATCGGTATTGGCAGTCTTGACTTTTCCAAAAACGGCGGTGGTCGCCGGACGCTCCCGGTGATGGGGTGCCGGGCATCCACGAAAATTCGGTTTTACTGCTTCAGAGGTATATATGATGTTCCCATTAGTTGCGTCAATTTTTTTTTCCAATTTAAGTATACCTAGTCCATCAATCACATTCCGAAATCTAAAATCCAAAATCCAAAATCGAGAAACCCGCACCCCGCAACGCGTTTAGGCCACGTTCTTTTTTTCTTCTGCCGCTTTTTTGGCGAGATCTTCGGCGACGCTCTGGGGCACCTGTTTGTAAAGCGCAAATTCCATCGTGAATTGAGCCTGACCCTGGGTCAGGGATCGCAGCACCGTCGAATAGCCAAACATTTCAGAAAGCGGCACCTGGGATTCGATCACGCAAAGTGCGCCTTCATCCTGGGAGCCCACGATGATCCCCCGCCGTTGGTTGATGGAGGCCATCACCGTCCCTTGGAATTCGGAGGGTGATTCGACGACAACTTTCATGATCGGTTCGTGAATGACCGGACCGGCTTTGGCAAATGCCTGCAGAAATGCGCCCCGGGCCGCCGCCTGAAAGGCCATTTCCGATGAATCAACTGCATGTGAGGCGCCATCGTTCAGCACGACTTTGATTCCGGTTACGGGATATTGCATTCGGGGTCCCTTGGCCAGACAGGCCTTGAAACCCTTTTCACAGGCTGGGATAAACTGCGTCGGTATGGCGCCACCCACCACGCGATTTTCAAAGACGAAATCCGCATCGCTTACCGGCTCCAGATAACCGGCGACCCGACCGTATTGACCGGCGCCACCGGTCTGCTTCTTGTGAATGAAATCGAATTCGGCCGCACGGGTAATGGTCTCCCGATACGCAACCCGCGGCATCCCCGGAATAACCTGAGCATTATATTCCCGCAGCATGCGTTCGATATAGACTTCGAGATGAAGCTCTCCCATGCCCGAGATAATCGTGTCTCCGGTCTCCTCATTGGTGTGTACCCTGAATGTGGGATCCTCTTTGGTAAAACGGCTCAGCGCTTTGGACATGTTGATTTCGCCTTTGTGGTCTTTCGGCACCACAGCCAGCGAGATGACCGGATCGGGAACAAACATGGAGGTCATGGTCAATGCCAGTCCCGGAGCCGTAAATGTATCTCCGGAAGCACAATCAATCCCGAACAGAGCCCCGATGTAGCCGGCCTGGATATCCTTGATATCTTCCATCTGATCGGCATGCATTCGCACCAGGCGCCCGACCTTGACCTTTTTGCCGGTGCGGATGTTGAACATCGCATCTCCCTTGGACATGGAACCCTGGTAAACCCGGATATAGGTCAGCTGCCCGTAAGCGCCGTCTTCCAACTTGAAGACTAGTGCGACGAGTGGTTTTTGGCTGTCCGTGTGGAGCTTGACCGGGGTTTCGTTATTATCCATATCCAGTGCGAGATTTTCGACATCCCGCGGACAGGGCAATAAATCGGTAACACCGTCCAGCAGCGGTTGAACCGCCTTGTTTTTATAGGCGGAACCCATGAAAACCGGCGTTAGTTCCCTGGCCAGTACACCCCGGCGTACCGCCTTCAATATCATATCAGCAGAAATTTCCCGTTCTTCCAGCACGGCCTCGGTCAACGAATCAGAGTACATGGTCGCAGCGTCAATCAGTTCTTCTCGCTTTTCAAGGGACTCGGACATGAGGTGCTGCGGTATGGCTTCACGGCGAACTGTTTCCCCGTTATCCCCATCAAAGTACAACGCCTGCATCGACACCAGGTCGACAACCCCGTCAAAATCAGCTTCAAGCCCGATCGGCATTTGCATCGCCACGGCATTGTGCCCCAGCTTTTCTTTCAATTGCTGCATAACTCGCGTTGGGTTCGCGCCGCTGCGGTCGCATTTATTCACAAATGCAACACAGGGCACCTTGTAGCGCTTCATCTGCTGATCGACCGTTATGGACTGGGACTGGACCCCGCCTACCGCACACAAGACCAAAATGGCACCGTCCAGAACCCGCAGTGAGCGTTCGACCTCAATGGTGAAATCAACATGGCCGGGAGTGTCAATTATATTAATTTCATGACCGCGCCATTCACAATACGTTGCTGCCGATGCAATGGTGATACCGCGCTCTTTCTCCAATTCCATTGAATCCATCGTGGCGCCGACGCCGTCTTTGCCTTTGACGTCATGCATGGCGTGGATCCGGTTGGTAAAATAAAGAATCCGTTCGGTCAGGGTCGTTTTCCCGGAATCGATATGCGCGCTGATACCGATATTTCGGACTTTTTTTATTTCTGTTTTCATCGGACTATCACCTTTGGTGTTATCTGGTGCATTTGGATCTTTGTCTGTTGATGACCATTAAAAAATCCCCCATTCGTAGGTCTCCCAGCGAATGAGGGATTAGTTTTTCTTGTAGTAAAATACTAATTCGAGACTTTAAGATTTTATTATATATTTGTCAAGAAATAACTAAGCTTTTTCTAAGACTTCGCTCGGAAAAAGATGCCCCTGCTGGGCAGTAAGATTGCTCATTGTACAGCCAATTAGCATTTAAGTGTCAGATGTCATGGCACATTATTTAGAATTTAAGGATTGAATTTGGGAATTTAGGAAAGAGGAATTTTGGAATTTAGGTATTAAGGAATTACAGGAATTAAAAGAATTCTATCTATTTTTTTTAATTTTTGAATCCCTCAATCCCTGAATCCCTCAATCGTTTACCGCCTAAATCCCTCAATTAATACATTAGGTTTCAGCGTTTTCGGTGCCGCTTTGTCAGGGGTTTGCGTCTGAGCAGAACATAAGTGGCACCGGCTCCGCCGTCGCAAAGCCGGGCACTGGTAAATGCGATTACCCATTTGTGCCACGGGCTCGTCGTCAGCCAATGATAAATTTTAGACTTTAGAACCGGATCGGCCCTGGAGGACAACCCGCGTCCGTGAATGATGAGTACCGCCCGCCTGCCGCCTGCAATGCTTCTGTTTAAAAACGCATCAACCGCTTCACGGGCTTCAATCACCCGCAGCCCATGCAGGTCGATATGATCCTGAATTGAAAACTCACCCTGGTGAAGCCGTCGCGCGATATCCGGATTTACCCCTCGTGCGATACCCTCTGAATATTCAGGTGTCAGGGATACGACGAATCCGGTGCCATATTTGACCAGCTCTTTGAGCTGAGTCAACGATTCGGCATCGGGGTCAGCTGCGCTATGTCGGTAACGGTTTACCGGCGGTTTTTGGGCCGCATACTTGGTCCGGGGAATTCGTTTGACGTCTGCCATGGCTTCTTTGAAAACGGCATGATCTGAACCCCCATCGGTTTGGTACTCAACTGGCTGATCGGGTTTTTCGACTGGAGCAGATTTCAGTTCGACGGACTTCTTCTTCAGCAACGTTTTAAGATTCTTAAAGGGTTTGAATGCACCTGATGAGGAGTCTGATGGTTTCATCTGTTGATTGACGGATTATAAATTGGCTATTGGAATTAGACCTGGGATAATCTGCACATCTATGTACACTTGACTAATGGTTTCAGGTTTCACCAGGTGTCAGCCCAGCCTGAGACAGCTAAGCTTGAGCCTGAGTCCGAGTAAGAAACTTCAAAATCGTATCGTATACGCCAGATTATGAATACGGTAACAATCCGGCTTTAGATGGTCAACCGGAATCCGCTATATCACTGGGCTCCGCCATGTAAACAAGTAATTGACTGAGTTCACATAAATAATTTGATTTTCTGATAAAATATTTAAATTCGATCGGCTTAGAATCTACTTTAACGTTACCCTGCGCTATATCAAAGAACGCTGGACACTAAAAATTGAAATTTTAGCGTAACAATTGGCGTTCCAGGTTCATCGCCGGAACTTGACGATAAACGCGACCCAAAGCAAATTCGGTGTAAAATTCAGGTAAAATGTCGATTTAAATTGGAATATTTGATATATTGTTGTTATCAATCATAGCTGAATGACAGGAGAAGGTAAATGGACTGGCAAGAACTGTATGCATCAAAAATAGTTGATGCTCAAGAGGCAATATCGAAAATAAACCGGGGCAGTCGGGTATTTATCGGCACCGGCTGCGGTGAACCACAGCACCTGATTCGCAGCATGATAAATGATGAAAATCTGCAGGACATAATGGTCTATCAGATGCTTTCGTTTACGCTGGCCGACTACGTCGAAGATCCATCGTTTACCCGACGTTTTTCATTAAAACTGTTCTTCATCAGCCGGGCCATGCGAAAAGCGGCCTTCGAGGGTAAGATTGACTACATTCCTGAATATCTTTCTCAGATACCGCGCCTGTTTTCTTCACACCGCATCGGTCTGGATGCCGCACTGGTCCAGGTAAGCCCGCCGGATAAATTCGGCTACTGCAGCCTGGGTGTCTCGGTGGATATCACCCGATCAGCCGTTGAGCATGCCAGTGTTGTGATTGCTCAAGTAAACCCGAAAATGCCCAGAACCTGGGGTGACAGTTTTGTACATGTGAATGAGATTGACTGCCTGGTGCCATTTGAAGAAAATTTGGTGGAAGCCCTGCCGGTGGTCAAGGACAACGAAATCGCTCGCCGAATCGGGCTTTACGTGTCGGAACTGGTCGATGACGGCGCCACCCTCCAGATCGGATTCGGCAACCTGCCTTTCGCCATTTTGCAGTACCTGGACGGCAAAAATGATCTGGGCATTCACACCCAGTTGATCACCGACGGTCTGCTGCCGCTGTTTGAAAGGGGCGTGATTACCAATAAAAGGAAAACGCTGCTGCCGGGCCGGGTCGTGAGTTCGCTATGCATGGGATCTGAAAAGATCTATCGCTATGTGGACAACAATCCGGTTTTCTACTTTCGATCGTCCGAATTTGTCAACGACCCGACCGTGATTGCCCGCAACGATAATCTGATTTCCATAAGTTCGGCTCTGGAGGTGGACCTGACCGGCCAGGTGTGCTCGGATTCAATGGGGTATCTATTCTATAGCGGCATCGGGGATCAAGTCGATTTCTTGCGAGGTAGTTTCATGTCAAAGGGCGGTTTTTCTATCATCGCCCTGCCTTCGACCGCCCGGGGCGGCACCGTCTCCCGTATCGTCTCGCACTTGAGCGAGGGGGCTGGCGTTGCAACCGCCCGCGGGGATGTTAGTTTTGTCGTGACCGAATATGGCATTGCTGAATTGAAAGGCAAAAGCATCTACCAGCGAGTCATGGAACTGGCCCAGATCGCCCACCCGAAGTTTCGCGAAGAGTTGATAAGCGTGGCCAAAAAGAAACATTATATTTTTGCTGACCAGCTGCCGCCTTCGACCGAAGATCTTCTGTTCCTGGAGGGCTACAAATCCTCACTGAAACTTAAAAATGGGAAAATTGCCGAATTTCGCCCCTTGCTGCCATCCGATGAATTTGCCTACCGCAATTTTTTTTACTCTCTTCAGGAAAAGACCATATACATGCGTTTTTTCTATAAAATGAGAACATTTTCACATGAGGTCGTTCAGCGGCAGTGGTCCAGTGTCGACTATCGCAAAAACATGTCCATCATCGGTCTCGTTCAACATGGCGGGCATAAGGAGATTGTGGCCATCGGTTCATACGCCCAGGAAAGCGAAGACCGGGCTGAAGTGGCATTTGTCGTTCGCGAAGATTTTCAAGGTATGGGAATTGCAAGTTATTTGCTGAACGTGCTGGCCAAAATAGCCAAAGAGAATCATTATAACAGTTTTTGCGCGACGGTACTGCGGGAAAACGCCGCCATGATTCGAGTTTTCAAAAAAAGCTTTCCAAATGCCGACGTTTCAATGAACAGCGGCTCGGATTTGCTCATCGTGATGGATTTTAATACACCCGAGGAACCGGTCGAAGCCGAAGGGGAGAAAAAGATTTGACTTGCTAAAATGCTAAATATCATGTAATTTAAGAAGTATAAGTCATGTTTTTCATTATCTGAGAAATTCCTTTTTCCAGATTTTTATGTTCATGCGATACGACGCGAGCGCCGCTTCACCGCGAACGAATTACGTCGACCCTCGATGCATTCATGACAAATAATTGACGAAACGCTGATCCTGTCTCCGAACTGTTGCAAATTCGACAACGGAATAACAAAACGCTGGACTGTGTATTGAAATTGGCGGACTCGATCGACCGTCGTAATTTCGATATAATTCTCAAGTTTTGTCAATAGTTACCGAAATATAAGAGGTACCATATTTTTTAATCCATTATTTTAGGGAGGCTGGCAATTGTCATACACGCTTGGTCAAAAACAGCTCGATAGCATTGAGGATATCTTAAAGCAGGACCTCATTGATAACGGTGTCAGATGCGTTTTTTTGATAGATATGGCAGGCAATATCATTGCCAATCTGGATAACGGCGAAAAGCAGCACGATATATACTCGCTGGCCGCACTGGCCGCAGGTAATTTTGGTGCGGTTAGCGCGATGGCCAAAATCATTGGTGAGAATGAGTTTTCATTGCTCTTTCACAAGGGAAAGAAAGAAAACATCCATTTTAATAAAATCACGACCGAATTTCTGCTGATCACCATTTTCGGCAATGACATTTCGTTGGGCTTTCTGAGGCTTAAGGTATCCGAGTCAGTCGAGCAACTGAAGGTGATACTGGAGCCGCTGCTGTCATTTTAAATGTTCGTCCTTCAGCCGCAATCCGAATCGATAATCAATCATCGCGGATCACCAGGTTCACTCTGATGGCATTTGTCAATCTGAAGAATAAGGAAATCCAGGTAAAAATTGTCTACTATGGTCCCGGCAGAGGGGGCAAAACCAGCAACCTGGAATATATATACGGGAAATTTGCTCAGCGGATCAATACCGAGATGGTGACCGTCAAGACTCACGGTGACCGGACGCTGTTTTTTGATTTCCTGCCCTTTGATATCGGCATTATTAATGGCTACGACGTTAAGATTCAGCTGTATACGGTGCCCGGCCAGGTCAAATACAACGCCACCCGCCGGTTGGTGCTGCGCGGCGTGGACGGGATTGTTTTTGTGGCCGATGCCATGGTGGTGCGCCGGGAGAAAAATATTCTGGCCCTGAAAAACCTTCAAGAAAATCTTGCCGCCTATAAAAAAAGTATATTCAAGATACCGTTTGTTATGCAGTACAATAAGATGGATTTGAAAGAGCAGGGGATCCCGCTGTTGGCGGTAGAAACGCTCGAGAAAGATCTGAACGGTCATTTGAATAATCCTTCTTTCCCAGCCAGTGCTGTTTTAGGGCATAACGTCGTGGCAACCCTGAAGCGGATTATTTCAATGACGGTGGCCTCCATCAAAAAAGATTTAGCATAGGAGAAGACATATTGGTCGATCCAAAAGATATAGATACGCTGAATGTTGAACTTGAAAGCCGGTTGGATGATCTTTTCGGCGAAAACGATGTCCAGTTGCTGGATGCATCCGAGAAGGAAGTCAAGGAGCATTATCCGCTTGCCGAACTGAAGAATCTGATATTGTCCATCGACTGGGAAATCACCGATGAGGTCCTGGACAAGCTGCTGCAGCAGCTTAAAGATCTCCAATTGACGTACAAGCACGATAAGATTGTCTCCACTTTTCTGCAAATCCTGAATTCCCTGACAAATTATATTAAAACGCACCGGGCCAAGGCTCATCCCAAAACCTTTAAAATTCTGAATTCGGTATTCGCCAGCCTGGATAAAGTGGTGCTTTCGAGAGATATGCCGGAGCCGTCAAAAAAGAAGATTTTGCGTGCCGAAATGAACCGGTACAAAGAGCTGCGAGCGCAGATTGCCAAGAGCAAAGCTGCCGCCAAGCGCACCGGCAAAGCGCAGCCGGCCCCGGCCGATCAGACGAACGCAATGGGAAAAAATAAGGAGCCGGTTCTTGAGCTACATGAAACGTCAAGGGAGGCAAGCAACACCCCTGCCGAAGAGCAAGTGGTTCGCCCGGAGGAACCTTCCCCGGATGCCGACAGCGGCCGGCTGGCGGAGCCGGTGCTGGAGATGGACCAGCCTTCCAATGTGATTGAACTCAAAACGCCGACGGAACCCCCAATTGATCTCAAAGAGCAGGCATCTGCTCCGGCTGATCACGGAATAGAGGACCCGATTCTGACCCTGGCAGAGACGTCTGAACCATCTGCCGCTGAAGTTGCAGACGATATTCTGGACACCGGTATCGGGATAACGCCGCCGAAAGAATTGGCGTCCCTGACCGAAGCGGTTGAGGAAATTAAGCGCTATATTCAGACCGAAATAGCTGCATTAAAAGAGGAAATCCAGGCGTTGCGCCAACCCAAATGACGGGCTGCCCGATGTTGGACCTCAGCAGCCGTTAGGTTAGCCCGGCACGGTTTGGCCGACACATTGGGCAAAGTCGGCAAGGCTGTGCGCCAATAGCGCGACCGACGACAGACCGAACACCATGGGGGTTGAATCTCAGCGGGTATTTGCATGGATTTAACTTCAGGCGACATATCTGGCATGATCTTCAGACGAAGTGCCACCACTGATATCGGGGATTTCTCATTGGATCGCCGGGCACTGAATGTCTACATGTTGTTGAACGGCAAAGATACTCTGGAGAAACTTGCGGAAAGTACTGGAAATAATCTGGGAACCATGCGGATTGTAATATCCAATCTGGTTAAACTGGGCCTGATCGAGGAGGTCCGGAATGATGTCGTGTTTTTGGACGGGGATTTTTTCCGGTATTTGCTCAACGAACTCTCAATTGCAACGGGTCCGATAGCAGGCGTGCTGATCGAAGATGAGGTTCAAAGCCTCGGCTATGAAGTCGATCGGTTCCCCGGTCATCGCGCCGGGGAGTTGGTCGAGCGGCTGGCTGCCGAAATCATGCGCAATGAAAGAAAAGCCGCTTTCCTAAAGAATATGGTCGGCAAAATTCAGCAAAAAGGATATCCTGTATGATTGTCATCTGCGAAGAGTGTGGAAAGAAATATCGCATTGATCCGGGTAAAATCAAAGGCAAAGCAGCCAGCTTTAAATGCCGGGCCTGTGACCATCTGATTGTCGTCTCGAAACCGGAACCGCCTGCAACCGAAGACACGCCGGTGCCCGGCGCCGAAACGGGCAAGCGCGCAACCCTGGAATCCATGACCACATCAATCGAGAAACGATCATCAGCATCGGCTCCCGGAGCCGACGCCGGGGCGTTATCCGGCGATATGATATCCCAACGACCGAGTAAGCGAGGACGGCTCGGCCTGCGGGCCAAAATGCTGGTGCTGTTTCTACTCATACCGATGATTTTTCTGATTGCCGCCAGCTTATTTTATCTCTGGCAGTTTGAGGATACCACAACCCTGCTCACCCGGGAGAGCACCAAATTCGTCAATCGCATGGCTGAGGAAAAAATCAACGATCAATCGGTGGCGGTTGCCATGCAGTGCAAACTCTACCTGCTGAGCCATCCCGAACTCAAAAAAGAGGATTTCAATAAAGACCTGGGTTTCAAATCTTTGGCCGTACAGAAGGTCGGTCTGACGGGCTATACGGCTCTTTACCAGTTGCCCGGTTCAGACGGCGTCTGGCGAACCTGGGCGCATGTCAATCCGAAAATTATTGCCATCGATATGAGCAAGTTGCGCAAACCGCTTGGCAAAAGCTTTGTGGGATTCTGGAAGGTCTACACCGGGGTCAAAGGCGGTAAAAAGTCACAGGGATATTACACCTGGCGCGATAAGGACGGCAAGTTTCGTGATAAATTCATGGTCTGTACACCGATTGCCGGCACTCGATTTGTGATCGCGGCCACCACCTATCTGGATGAATTTACCGGTCCCGTCAGGATGATGGAATCCAATGCCGCCGCCTTCACGGACCGCGCTCGGAAGATTACATATGCCATTCTGGGGGCAACGCTTGTATTGATTGGGATCATCGTTTCGCTTTACGGCCACCGGCTGACGGGAAAAATTAAATCATTGACGGATATTGCCGATCGCATCAGCGTTGGTGAGCTCGGTATGGAAATTGAAACCAAATCAAATGATGAAATTGGAGATCTGGCCGAGGCAATCGCCAGGATGCAGGATAGCATCCGGCTTTCCATCGAGCGGTTGCGTCGTCGACGCTAGGTCCATCGATTCATAAATACGATGACGTATTTATTCACTCAGAACCTAGTGCTGAGTGGAGCAATATTAATGAATACTTCTCTAAAAATACGTACCTGAAATTGCGAATCGAAGCATTAAGGAGTTGAGCACGTAAAAATGGTCATTATTCCGAAAGAAAAACCGATAGTTGAAAATCTGAACATTTACTACCTGGATGTCCGCAAGCTATTGGAGCACTATCAGGGGGAGTTCGGCTCCGGCGGAATTTATTTTAAAGGTCATACGGCTGAAGGTGTCATTTTTTTCGATAAAGATGAGTGGCTGAGTGCTACCTATCGGGATAAAAAAGGGGAATATTTCGGAGCCGATGCCATGGAGCAGCTGATTGAGGCCGGCGGGCGGAACAATTACAGCGTTCATGTCTACCAGATTTCCCTGGAAGACGTCTATTTCTGGTCGAGCATCCCGTCGGCTGAAAAGATTTACGAAGACCTCAGCACTGAATTTACCGATCTGGAAGGTCTGATTCGCAAGATGAGCTCCGAGAAACTGACCGGATATATCGATGTGGCCATCGGCAATGGGCAGAAAGGCGGCCTGATATTTATTATCAACGGCAAAATTATGGGCGGATCGTTTGCCGCGGAGAATGGCGAAACGGGACCGAATCAGCAAAACCAGGAAATGCTGATCCGGAATACCAAAAAATATGGCGGATCGTTTAACGTCTGCCGCATCCCTTTATCCAAACTGAAGTCCGCCGGGGAAGCGCAAATATCTTTTGCGAAACCGTCCCAGAAAACCCTGGTGATGGTCGAAGAGCTATTGGCCGTACTCGAAAGCACGGTTTCCGCCAAGAAAAAGATGAAGTCCAATTTCAGTAAATTACTGAAAAAGAAATTAGTCGAGAATGCTGAGAAGTATGCGTTTCTCGATCCCTTTGCCGGCGAATTCGAGTATGCCGAACAACAGATGCGGTTCTCGGGAAACGCCTCTGATCGAGAATTGATCGATGGCATTACGGTGTCGATACGGGATTTAATTCAAGAGCTCGGGCTGGCGCCTCAATTTATGAAAAACACGGCCGTCTGGTCCCAAAAATATGCTAAAGAATTAGAGGACTTTAACATTAGGTTGACGTAATGGCCACCATCCCATCAATCAGTGATTTCGGAATTTCGGCAAGAGGGTTCGCTGAATTTTTCGATGGAATTCCGGCTGCGGTTTACCGCACGACGTTGGAAGGAAAAATTGTATATTGCAATCGGGCTTTTGCCCGAATTTTCGGGTATGATGCGGCCGAAGAGCTGATTAATGCACCCATCATCGAGCTCTATCGCGACAAGAAAGACAGGGGACTGTTTATTCATTCCCTTTTGCAGCGGGGTCGGTTGTACGATTTGCCCCTTGCCTTTAAAATGAAAAACGGTACGCCCATTTTGTGTGC
>JASJCE010000124.1 GCA_030066155.1 Desulfobacterales bacterium
ATACCTTTGTTTAAGATTTTACAAACACCGCCTTGCTCTGTCATTTAAGGATACTTCAGCCGTCCTCTGATGATTTCCATTCACCAATCAATATAGCCGCCATTATTTTTGATCGCTACCAAAACTGCATGAATGCCAAAATTTTCTAAATGTCTTTGCATACTCCCTTCAAAATTCACCGGCATCCTTAAACATGATCAAATTGACAATAAAATTCCCTTCGCACAATATCAGATTCAATTTCTAACTGAAAAACCAATGGATTATAAAGGAGTTAAGGAACCAATTGTGTCTTTGCCTGTTTTATGGTTTAATTAATTTATCCGCCCGTAATGAAACGTTATTCTGTATGCAAACTTACCTGCTGGAATCTTCGGATTATGGCTCACCTCAGGTCCAGCGGATAAATTAAGATGGTTTTTTCGAGCACCATATTTCTGTTCGGCTTTCTGCCGGCTGTTATACTGATCTATTATGCCCAGCAGGTGCTGTGCCGTAAAAAACTGCGCAACGCGGTCCTCCTGATTTGCAGTTATCTCTTCTATCTCTACGGCGCGGCAGGCTTTGTCCTGATCCTGATCGGCGCCACCCTGGCGGATTACGGCATCGGCCTGCTGATCGAACGCGACGGCCGCCGCAAACGCCTGTGGCTGGCGCTGGCGCTGCTGTTCAACATCGGACTGCTGGCCTATTTTAAATATACCAATTTTTTTGTGGGCGAATTGAACCTGATTTTTACCCAATTCGGTCTCACCCGCATCGAATGGCAGAACGTCATCCTTCCAATCGGCATATCATTTTTCACATTCAAGAAGATCAGCTATGCCATGGACGTTTATCAGGGCAAAGTCCGGGCCCAGAAAAATTTCATTGATTTTGCGCTGTATGTGGCTATTTTTCCGCAGCTGATTGCCGGTCCGATCATGCGCTATCACGCGGTTCGCAGTCAGCTCCAAGAGCGCCGGGAGTCCTGGCAACGCTTTCACGAGGGTGTCATTCGCTTCTGCTGGGGATTGGCCAAAAAAGTGATGATTGCCGATGCCTGCGGGCGAATTGCCGACTACGCTTTTACCCTCGACCCGACCCTGCTGGACACTAAAACGGCCTGGCTGGGGGCAGTTGCCTACACCCTTCAGATTTATTTCGATTTTTCGGCCTACTCCGATATGGCGATCGGCCTGGGCCTGCTGTTCGGCTTTGAATTCCCTGAAAATTTCAAGCGGCCCTATTCCGCCGTCAGCGTCACGGATTTCTGGCGTCGCTGGCACATTACGCTCGGCCGCTGGTTCCGGGATTATCTGTATATACCGCTGGGCGGCAATCAGAAGGGTACCGGCCGCACCAACCTGAATTTAGGCCTTGTGTTTATCCTCTGCGGGTTGTGGCACGGGGCAAATTGGACATTCGTGATCTGGGGCGTTTATCACGGGGTGATTCTCATCATTGAGCGCATCAGCGGCCTCCGCAAGCTACCGGCTGTAAAATTCCAGGCTCTGCGTCGTGCCGTCACACTGCTGTTGGTCATCCTGGGCTGGGTGGTTTTCCGCTCGGCCGACATCTTCCAGGCAATTGATTATCTGTCCCGTATGTTTTCGATAACCGATTTGCCGGTGAGCTATGAAATCACGCAGGTGCTGAACTACCGCAGTGTCCTGTTATTGATAACCGCATTGACGGTTTTTTTCATGCCACGCGAATTTTCTGGAGTTCAATTTATTCTGGACCAAAAGGGACCCGTGCCGCTGTTCACGGGTATGCTTTTAATCCTCGTGCTGCTGCCGTATTGCGCAGCCCTGATCATGGGCGGGTCCCACAGCCCCTTTATTTACTATCGCTTTTAGGGCATAGATGAAAAAATTTCTGACCATATGTTTTGTTCTTTTACTGCTGGTACCGACTGCCGTCCGGATTTTGGATCTGGACCTCGGTATGAACGTCAAACGGCTGGGACTGAAATTTCCCCAGCCATACGGCCAGGCATTTCTGGACAAAGAATATTACCGGGCTCTTGATCAATATTTTAATGACAGTTTCGCCCTTCGCGGACCGCTGATCCTGGCTAAAAACTGGATCGATTTCAACGTTTTCCGCACAACCGAGGCGGATGAGGTCCACATCGGCCGCCTGGGTTGGTTGTACAGCCGCAAGTCAATCTCGGATTACCGCCAGCCGGACGAGGACGCCGATGCGAATATGGAGCGCCTTGCACTTCAACTTCACGCCATCGAAAAGATCGTCTCAGCCGCAAACCGCCATTTTCTATTTGTGGTCGCTCCAAGCAAGACAGCGGTCTATCCCGAGTTTGTCAGCTGGTCTCCGGGATTTGTCACCGGCGGGCAAAGTGCGTTTGATCGGCTTCTGGAATATCTGGAACGCCACCCGCTAAGCAGTCATGTCCGGCTTGACCAGGTGATGAATGCTGCCAAAAGACGTCAGGCACTGTTGTACGACAGGACCCATGCCTACTGGAACGGTCTGGGGGCATCCGTTGCCGCCGAAAGCATTCACAGCCGCATCCGGCAAAATATGGCCAGTCCGGTTGCATTGCATTATGTCTCGACCACAGATGGCCGTGTCGGCGACCTGAGTGCCCGGATTATGGGCATTGAATCTCCTATCCCGGAAATTCCGTATCAGCGGCTTCCCGGCTACGGTCAGCCGGATCTTCCGTCGGCCTTGCTATACGGAGATGGATACCGCCACAATTTAATGCCCTATCTGCTTCAGATGTTCAAACAGGTCGATGTTCTCCAGGCCGATCGAATCCCGTCCATTCAGCATCGGGAAGACTGGCTTGCCTATGATTGCATCCTGCTTGAAATCGCTCAAACCGAACTGCGGAGGTTGCATATCGATCTGGATCGGATTTATGCCGCCCTGGTTACCCAATCGAGATTTTACCGTCGCACAGGTTTGGATCTCGCGTCAGCGGTGCCGCGGTCACGAACCTCGCTGCGTTATCTGTCAAACGGTGTCGAAATCAAATCCCTGGGCACGGGGGCCGCATTTGACCTGACAGACGTGCCGGGCTCGAGTCAGGACGTGTTCAGGGTGGTCAGGCTGACCTTCGCAACCCGCCAGTCGGATCGCATGCGGTTTCAATATGCGTTTCCCCTGCGCGAGGCAGCGGTCAAATCCATCCGGCCGGGGAATATGGATGTTCATCTGCCCCTGCCCTTTCAAAAAACGGTATCCCTGCGAATTTTCCCGGGCGACAAAGCCGGCCTGATCCTTTTGCTTTCAGCCGAGATGATTGAATTTTCCGACCCCCCCGATCCTGACATCCAACCCCTGAACAAAATGACGCTCGCCGGACCATCTGCGGCCGGGATTATATCTGCCCGCCCCTCCTTGAAAGAAAATCCCTCCGATACAGGGGAACCATCGCAGGAGAACTGGATCGCGGTTGTCACCGACTTGCCCGATCACGGGCCGGTTGAGGAACCGCGGTCTGAATTATCAGCTGAGCCGAAACACCGGGGTGATCCGGCGCCGGTTACGATATCACCGGGCCGGTCAACGAACGATTCAAAATTCCGGCCGGAATATCGTCGATCGGGGACAGCAGACGCGAATGTCAGAAACAGAGTTGAAGGCCAGTATAATCACCTCCTCATCGTGGATGCCGAGATCGAGTTGACGCATGAGGTAGACGACTTGTCCGAACATGATCAGGCTGCAGAAATTGATCCTGCGATAACCGAGGGTTCGGAAGTCCTGCCGGAATTTGACGACGCTGAAGAATCCGGACCGAAATTTTCGGATGAATCCGGGCTCCCGCCGGGACAGGAACCGGTTACAGAAGCGAAACCAACATTTTCGAACGAATCAGATGATATGGCGCATACGGATCCGGTTGCGGAAACCGGGTCCGACTATTTGGGATTACCTGAAATGATAACTGACCGGGAACCGACCGCGGAGACCGATTTGGATTTGCGGCATAAGCCCGACATCCTGCCGGAGGACGAAACGGATCCATCAGACCCATCCGATGCTTCAGACAAGCCCGACTTACTGCCCGAGGACAGTTCGGCAGCGGACGGTGAACTGGAGTTCTCAAACCAATATGAAAATCCGGTGGACCCCGATCTGCTGGCAAACCTCGACCCTGACTTTCCGACCGATTCGGGATCATTGCCGGATCCTGGTCCGCATATTGCCGGGGAGAATCGGCCTGATTCAGATCAGCGTCAACCGGATGTAACGGCAACCGCTACCAACCATAATGGATCCCGATCAGCGGAATATGTCCCTGCAGCCGAAATCAAAACAGCGGCCGCTGCACCCACACCCGATGATGTCGCGCCTGAGGCCACCGATCTGCGGCCGAGGCCCCGCGTCAATCCCAATATTCTGGCGAAAGTGGAAAGCCCGGCCGCCGATCCCCCCTCGATCACACTGACTGACTTTGAAGACGGACGCATCTTTCAGCGCCGCAACCGTCGCGCGGATATCGTGGTATCCGGCACCTTCACCGGAACGGCCGGGACGATTGAAGCCCGGGTCCTGGGAGCGGACGATCTTGAAGAAGTCCAGCCCTGGACGGTTATTGACGATGCACCGCAAAACGGCATTTTTGTGGGCGTGCTGCCCGGGGTCCCCGAGGGAGGCTGGTATCATCTTCAGGTTCGATTCGGGTCCGATACGACAATTTCAGATGCGGGGTCCCATAAATGGGGCGTGGGAATACTGATTGCATGCCTCGGACAGTCAAACATGAAAGAATGGTTTCATACCGGCGACACTTTTCAGGCCCACGCCATGATTCGAAAGTACTCGGACGCCGGCTGGGCCGAACCCGGCACCCGGGGCAACGGCGCGATAGCTTTCGGCAACCGGCTCGTTAAACACCTGGGAATCCCGGTCGGTTTGCTGGATTATGCCGTGAACGGCACAGGGTTGCGGAAGGAGGCGGACTGGGGGACGGGATACTGGGAAGATGCGTCGGCAGGCTCCATATACAGTCGTTTTGTGGCCGGCGTGTCGGGTATTGGCGGTGCCGTGGAATTTGTCATCTGGTTTCAAGGCGAGGCCGATGCGGCCCGAAAAACGGTGACCGAAACCGAGTATCGCAACTCGCTCACCCGTTTCATCTGGCATCAGATACGGGTCGACATTACCAATGCTTCGGATCGGGAACATCTGCCATTTCTGATCATTATGATGACCAGGCGCCCCCGCGGCCATGACGAGCCGCACCAGGCCATCCGCAGCGCTCAAAAGCGCGTCGCCGAAAACGAGGCCGAATGCTACCTGGCCGCCAATACGCTCGATCTGAAAAACCGGGGCAAGCAGCACATGCATCCCAGGGCCTATACCACCATGGGTTACCGGGCCGCGCAAACGGTATTGTATATCCTGGGAGCGGAGAACTACTATCGCGGACCCACTGCAACCCTTGCCAGAAAAGTCAATGATCGTCGCATCGATATCAGTATTGAACACCGGGGCGGAAGAGATTTCAAACCGGCATCCAAAATATCCGGCTGGGAAATCCTGGTGGATGAAGAATCCTGGCCGATTGCGGGCGTCAAACGCCGCAATTCAGACACCATCAGCATCATCCTGGAAGAGCCGTTAATCGAAACCGCCACCGTTCGCTACCTCTATGGTGCCATGCCCGATGCCCGTCATCCGGTAGTCGACAACTCGCCCCTGGCGCTGCCGCTGGAACCCTATCAAACCGAGGTGCCATGAATGGCCCCTGCCTGGCAGCGAGTTCATCGAAGTGAAGTGAAACAGAGTAAAGGTGTCAGGTGTCAGGTTTCAGTCCAGGCTCCGGCGGCTAAGCGGCCAGTTTGATCGAACATGAAACTAAAGTTATATTTGAGGGCAAATTACAAATTACAAGCACCAAATTCCAAATAAATCTCAAATCCCAATATCCAAATACTAAAACCCACTTTCCGTACCGAAAGGAATCCTGGTGTGGGATCAACGATCCATTACCGGTGTGTAGTTC
Source organism: Desulfobacterales bacterium (assembly GCA_030066155.1). GTDB lineage: Bacteria > Desulfobacterota > Desulfobacteria > Desulfobacterales > JAFDCJ01 > JAFDCJ01. Next base: position 5,966 of record JASJCE010000124.1, read on the forward strand.
TCAATTTCCAACAGCAAATTATTGAACTGCCCCGCGTCAAGCCGCGGAGTATCAAGTTGTGATAAATTCTATCCTAACGCAGCAAGCTACGGGGAATTAAACCCAGCAGATTAAGCAGTCTGCATCCCGCATTCAGTGTAATCTGTGTAATCTCCGAAATCTGTGGATAAAATCATTAATATTTGTTGCGAAACCAACTCAAAATCGTTTCCTTACGCATGAAAAAGCATCTCGGAACCTACGTATTCTTCGCGACGCGACGACTCTGATCATTTGCGACGCCTGCATTGCATTTTTCATCCGCCGCTTAAGATATCTCTATTGACTTCAGATCAATTGAAAGCTACTCGTGAGTTGTCATTTCCTGAATCTTGAGCACTTATTGGGGTGAAACCGAAGCACTACACAGGTGAAATTACGTCCATTTTATGGGCAACAGCGATACAACGGATCGTATTTTTGCTGACACCTGAAACCATTTAAGACTTTCCAACTTTGACAGAGCCGGTTATCTCAAACCCCTGACGACCGGATCACCGACTGGCCTTGAGGGCGAGGCTTTCGATTCTGAACAAACACCCTTATCCATAATTTAATTGTGCCCCATGCACCGACTAAAAAAAATATCCCTGTGGACCGGCGGCATTCTGGGATTCATGCTGTCTCTTTATCTGGCTGCGCTGCTGATCTTGCCCCGGTTAATCGATTCTGAATCGGTCAAAAGGGAAATCCGCAATCAATTTGCACAAATGGTTGGGGGGCGCATAAATTTCGATCGGCTGGAGCTCAACATCTGGCCCAGGCCTCACATCGAAATCAGAAAGGTTCGAATCACAATCCCGCCCTCGCTAAATTCGACGGTTGTTGCTTCTAAAATCTATCCCAAAATCCTGCCGATATTGACGGGCCAGGTCGAAATCGTCGTTGTGCGGTTCGAATCGCCCGTCCTCGATTAAAAATTGATGGACGATCCGGCACCTGGGGAAAAGCCTTCCGGGTCATTTGAGCTCATGGATCTGGGCCGAAGGGTCATCGCCACCCTGGCAATCCTGCCGCAGTACAACCTGCCGGATTTGAGGTTTGAGATAAGACAGGGATATTTCAATCTATCGGATGCAAAACAAAAAATCTTTGAGCTGCGGGAAATTAAAGCTGTGTTCAAGGGACCGCTCAACGACAGACAGCTAAATTTGCACTGCAGGTCAAATCTCTGGCATGATGTTACCATGATTGCCCGCGCCGATATGGACTTGCTGGTCCAAAGCGGGAAGTTATCTTTCTCATTTGAAGGAAATCTTAAGCGACAGACCGTGGATGGACTGCTGCTGGACAATCAGATACTGCACGGCTGGATTCGCGGTGACCTGCGGGCCGAAATCTATCTGGATCGAACCAGGAGGTCAACGGCGAATGGCAAGCTTGCGGCCAAGGGACTTTCACTTCCCGGAAAACCGCCCGGACTCCCGGATATAAAAAGCCTCTCAATTGCCGGGGCAAAGAACAGGCTCATCGTCAACTCGGCTGAAATGACCTGGAATGACAGCCACCTGAAGCTGGCAGGAAAGATGAACTTTTAAGCTCGTGATTTGGTGGCAGATTTTGATATCGACATCGATGAAGTCAACTGGGAGATCTGGCAAAAAGCGTTTGATCAGGCACAGCCGGACATCGATAAACAACGATCGCCGAAATCCCGGCTGATTCCCGTCAAGGGCGTCATCCGCCTCAAGGCCGATCGTTTCCGCTATCAAAACCTCATCTGGAGTCCCTGGCAGGCGGATTTATCCTTCAAACCCAACACGGCACAGCTCAAGGTCATCGAAGCCGACCTGTGCGGCATCTCAACCCGGGCCGATATTGAAATTCGGCCGCCAGAGCTCGCTCTGCAGGCAGATCCGGCCGCCAGGAACGAGAAACTGCAACAAACGCTCATATGCCTGTTCGGCGAAAGCTATCTGGCCGATGGCCACTTTAACCTATCGGGAGACATCAAAGGCCGTGCAAAGGGGGTCGACCTGATGGAATCCCTCGGCGGCAAACTGGTATTTAAAAAAATGTATATGGACAGCCCAGCCATGAAGGTGACCGGGCGCGGCACGCTGGATATTCTGACCCGGGAAATCGATTTCAATATCATCGTGGCACCCTTGCGGACGTTCGACCGCATCCTGGGCATCGTGCCGCTGGTGGGCGGCATCCTGCAAACCATTCTGACAGTTCCGGTTAAGGTTGAGGGTGATCTTAAAAACCCCAAAGTTACCCTCCTGGATCCGGCGGTTGTCGGATCGAAGCTCGCAGAATGGCTGCAGGATACGATCAAGAATCCGAATAAATTGATTTATCCCGGGCTGAAGTGAAGAAGCTGGGTCAATGGACTCGGCTTTGGTTCAAACTAACGGGACGATTTAACTGAAATCTATGTCCAGCTATGTTCAGGTTTCAGGTTTCGGGTGTCAGGTTCCCGAAGTTGAGTGAGATAAGGTTGCCGGTAAGCCGAGGCATACAATCGGGAAAATCCTGCGCAAACAGTCATCTGTCTGATGCTGCAAAGCCTTTATTCCCATTAAATAATCCATCCGGTTCAGGATGTTTGTTTTAACAGCCATTCGATTGACAGCCTCTGAGGTTGGACAGTGTGAACGACAACGACCTGCGGATCTTACTGTATCAACCCTCCCGATCGCTCGATCCTAAGACAGATATCCGTTTCTTCACCCGTAAAAAACAAATCCGATCCGGTGCGTCCCAGTCCGGTCTCGAATTCCCCGACGTCATCGAAAAATTTATAAAATTCAAATCCCTTTATAGATTTTTTTTCTGAAGCTATCAAATCAAATGTTACCGATTTACAGCCCATCCCAAAATCAGAGACTAAATTAAATTGAATAACTAATTGATTTTTTTATAGTTTTTTATTGACTTGGTCTGAAGCATTTGCTACGGGTGAACCCATAATCAAAAGATAGACAATTTGACCTGATTCTGGAAATGAATGATTCAGAATTTTTGGAATCCATTATATCCGGAAAAAAAGCAGGAGTGCTAGGATAGATGAAAACACTATTCACACTGGTAGTCATCCTCAGCTTGGTTTCCTGTGCGACAACGCCAAATGACCTCAGCGACCAAATCACCCTTCACAGATATGATCAATCACCTCACCTCTGGATAGCTTTATCGAAAGAAGTTGCTGCCAATGTTAAATCGGTTATCGACAGCAGGTCAAAGCGGAAAACGAATACAGGTTATCGAAATGTCACACGTGACGGTCAAGCAGTAAATCAAGGAGCTGTTTTCATTAGCGAAATGCAAAACTTGGGATTCAGTAGGGCGATGCGAAGTTTCCTGATAACTGAATTGATAACTCAGAATATCGGCGTTACCCTGAAAGATAATGGAACGTATATATTGAATTGGTCGTGCCGGCGAATTCAACTCGATGCCGAGCAAAGCCCCGAGATCAACCTAATTGATTACGAAGAAGCTGATATTAAGAGGAATACTTACTGGCACAATAATGCTGATCTTGGAGGTTTCAGTTATGGAATACATGTAATTTTTAAGCTGCGGGAAAATAAACAAAATCTTATGCGTTTGTATGACTCCAATTTCTTGTACGTCCAGAAGGATGAAATTGAATTGTATTCCGATATCCCGGAGATTCCCATAGGCGAAACCAATACCCGAAAAACGTTAATGAATTCCAGTTTAAAGCAGGAAAAAAATTTGGCTGAACCGAAGTAACGCTTGAGATATTGCGCCACGAGGTGGGCCGATAATTTACCGGGACGGCCAAACTTAATTTAATTTCATGTAAACGCATGTCAGCGAAATTAGGAATGTTGAGAGCTGAATCGTTGAGAGGACGATTCAGCTCAAAAAGCAATGCTATGCAGGACATTTTAAAGTTTAATCGTGCAATCCTTGTTCTGGTATATTCGAGAATTTTATACACCGTGATTACAATCTGAGCAAAGTTTGCAGCTGCCGGACGCACATCATAATTCAAAATTCTGGATGGATTTATTCCTTGCCTTTCATAAAATTCACCGCCAGCTAATTGGGCCCCCTAAAGAGGGTACTGACCCTACCAGGAATCATTATCAGGGCGAAACGGCACAGTTCTCAATTGAATTGTAACCGATTCCTTTAACTTTCAAATTCTTATAGGATCAATTTTCATGCCAAACCGTATAGAACGTTGCCAAGGTGAGAAGGATCGCTATAAGTTATTAAATCTACATTATATTTTTTTGCTCGTGGGTTAAGATCAATCCGGGAGGGTAAGTACTGCTTGAAGGTTGGACAGTCAATCAAGTTAACACTTAATCACGTAAAACCAATAAAGTTAAATAATTAAGATGTGGCCCCGTTCTTTATTACCGACATCTGAAACTAAGTGTTTTTTCGGTTACCGATCAGGCTCAACTTTGGAACAAAAGCAGCAATTCGAAGGGCAAAAGGAAAATTGTATGAATAGAATTAGCAGACAACGCAATAGCTTAATGCCAATAAATATTTTTAATGTCAAACAACAGAAATTGCAAAAATATGTTCCCGACCCCGGCGGCCCTGGATGGGATGCATCCCGAGGTCCTTCAAGATCATTCGATCACTGATAAGATCAGCGGTTTGGGCGCAGATCAGAATGCTTTCGGCAATATTCTTGTTGGCCATTCCGGATAAGCGGCTTGCCAAATTGATGCTGTCGCCGACCATCGCCAGATCGGCTGTGCGGGAACCGAAATGGGATAGTGTAACCGGTCCGGTGGTGACGCCCCACCCCATCTGGAGGTTTTCTACATCCATATATTTCCCGGACAATTCGGCCCGGATCTCAGCAAAACTTTGCAGCTGTTGGATAGCAGCCTGACATGCCAGTTCCGACTGCCTGGCAGGTTCTTCGAATTGATGCTCCCAGAAAGCAATCACGGAATCCCCGGCATAGTCCTTGACCGTTCCCTTGAAATCTTCGATTATCGCGCTGAAGCGCTTGAAAATTTTATTGATCATGCTGTAAACATCTGCAGAGTCATGATCTTGGCTGTAGGCCGAGAATCCGCGCAAATCTGCCACCAGGTTGGTCACCACTTGTTCCACAGCAGAAACCATCGTCATTTCTGTGTAGCTCTGGCTTGAAATGGTATCAGCGTCAACTTTGGGATAAACAACCCTCAGGATTGAATAGCCGATGCGAATGGTATCCCCGTCTGAAAGCATTTTGGTAGAACCGGCTGCCATTCGTACGTCATTGACCCAGGTGCCGTTGCGGCTCGTGTCCGTAATCTGAAGGTATCCCCCGGTAAAGTTGATCTCCGCGTGGTCCCTGGACACCAGGGGAAACTGCAGCAAAACCCGTTTCTGTGGGTCGATTCCCTTGCAGGTCCGCCCCATGCATATTCGGTCGACAATTTCTACCCTCTTGTTGTTCTGCTTTTCGTCAATCCATTCTAAGTAAGGTTTTGGCATTTTTTTTAAGCGTCATGATTGTTTGGTTCATCCCAATGAAATCCGCTGCGCTGATACTGCGTATATTTCATGGGATAAATAGGATCGTTGAAATTTTTTGCATAATTTAGCCACAGACACACGCAGACAAAACGCAGACTAATTTTAATTTTCGCCAGGCCGCTCCGACTTCGCCTCAATGCTACGACAGAACGGGCTCTGCCCAGGCAAAAGCATCATGCCTATCAGACTCACACAATGTCTGTGTCCATCTCCGTCTGTCGCGCGAGCAACTTGTCAGGGCGCAGTTCGCAGAGCGAAGACCAAAGCGAGCGGGCGGCTAATTTGAATAAGAACCAAAAACCTAATATTACAGAATTCTATAATTAATCCGCCTGGATAAAGTCAACAAAGCCTTTAAAATAAGAATTTGGCTACTTTATTTTACAAAGTCAAATAAATGTTTTCATCAGGACGGAGTAATTATTCAATATCCGACTCATTTCTAATCGGGAATGTTGTATATGAAAATTCGCAATCCAAAACACGGCCAAAATTCCGCCCCACACTAAATTTGTTGATTTTAAGTAAAAAGTTTACCTTTCGCAAGGAGTAATGGAATCAATTTTGAGCTATCAAAAGTGATCTCATTGAGCATATTTTAAAATTTAATCCCGCAGCAATGGAATATCGTTGCATTTTTTGCTCAATGCGGCTTTCGCCGAGAATACCGGAATTTCTGTCATTTCAGTTGACATTCCTTCAAGTTTATGTGCTAGCGTTGTTAGAGAGAAGTCCACTCGTAAAGCGGTCAACCAATTTACGTTATACTTGCTAATTCGCGTGCGATAAATCAACGATGTATTTCTGATACATTGAGGAGCAATCATGCAAAATCCCAACATCCCCTTTAAAATTCTGGCTTTGGCGCCTTTTTGTCCCCCGGTTCACGCCCACAGATTTGATGTGCCCATTCGGGTTGACAAACTGAGTGTGGACCAAGTGATTGAAACATTGGACCTGACATTTTTTGTTTCAATGCCCCGTCAATTTTATGCAGATGAAAATTTGGAAATCAAAATTAGGACACTGAAAGATTTCCGCCCAGACGGGTTGATTCAATCCAATCCGATAATGAGAAATATATGGGAAGCCAGAGGCTACATTGCAGAATCCAAGAAGAAAGGTTTATCCGCAGATGAAATCAATACGCGACTGAACCAGTGGCCCAATTTGCCGCCGATTCGGATGGAACCTGAACCAACAAAGCCCCCTCGCCAGACAGGTTCGGTTGACAGCATACTGGATATGGTGAGCCTTCCGGATTCACAAACCGCAGCTGCCGCTAGACCGCAAGATGCCATCGGCCAACTTGATGAACTGCTGCAAAATCAGCTAAAATACGTCTTCTCCAACGAGATATTTCGATCTCTGGAATCATCCTGGCGGGGATTGAATCTGATGCTGCAGGGGGCGCTCCAAAGCG
>JASJCE010000125.1 GCA_030066155.1 Desulfobacterales bacterium
TGGTCTGCGCCATGGATGCCGTGGGAGAGGTTCATGATGCCATCAGAAGATATCCCGGGGCCTGGAAAAAAGTCGATCAAACGATTCAAGGCCTGAAGGATTTGCAAGCCGATTCTTCAAATCTGATCGTCGGCCTGAAAACCACGATCTTACCGTTAAATGTTGGGCAGCTCGACCCCATCGTTCATTACGCAAGGCAACGTGATCTCTTTACCATCATGTCGCCCTGCATCATTACCGATGGCAGATACTTGAATTCTGGTCGAGCAGCGGATTTGGCCTTCACGCCGGATCAGAATCAGGAGATGACCCGCTTTTTTCAAAAAGGGATCTCTCGATGGTCATTTCACGAAGATCGACTGGTCCATTATTTTCAAACCGGACGGATGAAAAAACCGTGCTCAAGCGGATTTAACTATTTTTTTATCCGCAGCCATGGAGAGCTATTGCTCTGCCCGATGATCGATGTTAGCCTTGGAAATACCAGGCAAACGCCGGTTGACGCATTGCTGACTTCTCGGGAGGCGGTCCGCATGCGCCGTCAGGTCGGTCGATTCCCGGAATGTCGGCATTGCACGGAGCCGGGGCTGGAGCGATACAGTTTGCCTTTTGAGGGCTGGACGTATCTTTCCCTGCTGCCGAAGATGGGTAGAGAACGATTCGAAAATATGCACTATCACATGGGTCTGGATAAATATTTTTCATAGGCAATAAAGTTGTTTGAGACAGCGTTCGTCATACTTGCATAAATAAGGCACTGGTTCGTAGAAATGCCTAAAGAGCCTAAAATGAGCTAAAGTGCCTAAAATTATTGTATTCTGTCTTTTTTTTTGCTTTTTCACAATAAAAACAAAAAACAGCTTGCTGAAAAAAAATCCTTATATTAATCCAAGTGTTTGAACAGCTAACTGGCATATTGGATGGCAACCCTAATATACTTGTCAACCTGACAACCAGTAGACAAATCAACGAAATACGAAAGGAGAAATCACATGCCAAAGTACGTTATCGAACGGGAATTACCGGGAGCCGGCAATCTTGGAGACGCTGAAGTTCAGGGCATTTCACAGAAATCCTGCCAGGTGCTCACTGATCTGGGACCGCAAATTCAATGGGTGCATAGCTATGTCACCGATGATAAAATCTACTGTGTCTACAATGCGCCCAACGCAGAAATGGTCAAAGAACATGCCGAAAAAGGCGGTTTCCCGGCCAACAAGATCTCCCAGGTCAGGCGCATCATCGATCCAACGAGCGCCGAAGGCTAATCAACATTTAAGATTGATGATGGATTATTGAAGATTTAAGGTTCGCCTTTGGCGGATCGATTTTAATATGTTCTTCAACATTATGGAACGCAAAGCGATTACGCTTTGCGTTCCATCTGTGCAACAATTCAGAATAACTGACTACAGATCAGATTCTGCTGTTCGACGTTTTCCGGTTTATGACCGAAACGAAAATTGGATGACAGCTGCCCGTTTAGCGCCGGCAACCAAGCCGAACTCAGAGACGTTGTAAATACAAATCCAAATCCCTGAATCTGTAAATCCAAAACCTCTGAACCCTCAACTTCTGAACCACTAAACCCTGAACCCTGAACGATGAAGAAACAGCAATTCTTCGACCGCCTGGCTGACACCTGGGAAGATCTGAGCTTTCCGCCGGAAACCCGCAAGCGGATTGCCGCACTTGTGGCAACATTCGACATCCGGGACGGTGACCGTGTGCTGGATGTGGCGACCGGGACCGGCATTCTGCATCCCTATTTGCTGAGGGCGGCGGGCAAATCCGGATGCATCTTCGCCTTTGATTACTCAATCAAAATGCTCTGCCAGGCAAAGATGAAGCCTTTCGGGGCCAACCTGCATTGCTTTCAGGCCAGTGCCATGGATATTCCCCTGCCCGCCGATCTGTGCGACACGGTGGTTTGCTTTGCGGCCTTTCCGCACTTTTCGGATCAGCTCAAAGCGTTGCAGGAAATGGCGCGCGTGGCCAAAAAGGACGCGTCAATTTATATAGCCCATCTCATGAGTAGAGAAGAACTTCTCAAACATCACGGCAGCCATAGCCCGGTGGCGGGCGACACCGTTCCGGAAGCTGTGGATTTGGAGCGAATGTGTCAGGCTGCCGGCCTGACCGATCCGCTTATAACCGACAAGCCGGGGCTATATCTAGCACGGGCATTAAAAGTTTGATGTGGTTTAAAGCTAAAGATAATAATGGCAAATACGGCATTTAATTATGACGCTGTGTATAACGGGATTAAAAAGTGAAGGTTTTTACTTTGATTGCTCTGCCTTTTGGGTTGTCTGCCAAAGATCATATTGAGCTTACTGGACCAATCGGCCACGGGCTCATAGGTATGAGACTCAGCCGGTATCAACTAGTTGAATGCACTATCGAACTATCTGATATCTCGCCATCTGCAAAGGAGGAAGTATGTCCGTGCTTTTTGAGAAAACGGCAATTAAAGATATGGAGCTAAAAAATCGACTGGTGCGTTCTGCAACGCATGAAGCAATGGCAGATGATAGAGGCTTTCCAACTGACCACCTTTTTAAATTCTATGACCGTCTTGCAAATGGTGGCGTTGGGCTAATAATTACTGGAAATACGTATGTTAGTCGTGACGGGAGATCTAAAGCCATGCTCGGCATAGACACCGATGAACACATTCCAAATTATCGAAAACTAGTGAATAACGTTCACCAAAATGGTGCTAAAATTGCCATGCAAATTAATCATTGCGGCAGGCAGACAACAAAAGACATGACCGGTACACAACCCATGGCACCTACTGCTGTATTTGATAAGTCCTTGTTCGTTATGCCACGCGAAATGACAGAAGCAGACATTGAAAGGACTGTTGATGCATTCGCACAGTCTGCTCGTAGAGTTAGAGAAAGTGGTTTCGATGCAGTTCAACTCCACGGGGCACATGGATATTTGATTAGCCAGTTCCTTTGCCCACACACAAACCGCAGAAAAGACAGATGGGGAGGTGCATTAGAAAATCGGATGCGCTTTGTTACTGAGATATACAAACGCACTCGCAAAAATGTAGGGGATGATTACCCCATTTTCATAAAAATTAGCGCTTATGACCACATCAAAAATGGTTTGAAACCAGAGGAAGGCGTTGTGATGGCATCTAAAATGGCTCACCTGGGCTTCGATGGTATCGAAGTAAGCTGTGGAATTGGAGAAGATGGCGGCTCAACATTAAGAGGAGAAATTCCTTTTGATGTGATTCTCGATGAATGGGACATGTATAAAGAGAAAGGATTTATCTTTCGGTTCATAATGACAAAATTCGGAAAAAAGCTCTTGAAACCCATACCATTCACTCAAGGTTATAACAGAGAAACTGCCAAGATCATTCGAAAGAAAGTCAATGTCCCAATATTTGCTGTAGGAGGTATGGTTGCCCCGACATTTATGGAAGAAACGATCCATAGTGGAGCGGCAGATTACATTTCCTTGAGCAGGGCATTTATTGCAGATCCCAAATTTCCAAATAAAATCAAAGAAGGAAGTCGTGAGCTGTCAAGGTGCATCCATTGTAATTTATGCTTTTTTTACTTATCCACCAGGTCTGTGCGGTGCTACCAGGGGAAAAGAATGAAGAGCAATCAATCGTGAACTATCAATTAAAGAAAGATAGAATTATGGATATCTCGGATATCTACGACAAATTCGACCAAATCGGCTGCCTTACCTTTGCCACCATTGACAATGGGATGCCCCAGACACGCATTGCCCACCTGTTCGCCTACGACAATGATGGGTTGTATTTTCGAACCATGATCACCAAACCCTTTTATGACCAGCTTAAAAAGACAGATAAAGTGTCCATTTGCGGTATGTACCCCAAAACATCCGTCAGCCATGATGAGGAAGGAATGCCTTATTTTGCGCCGGGATACACCATCCGTGCGACCGGGGATATCAAGGAAATCCCGTTGGAGACCCTCAAATCCAAAGCGGCTGACAATGACATGCTTATGCTCGGTGTCAAAGATATTGAACGTTATCCGGCCATGACCACGTTTTGTCTGCACAGCGCCTGGGGCGAGGTGTACGATTTTGATTTTGAAATGGAGCACCGCTCCCACAAATTACTTCGTACGGGGTTTTGCTTCGGCGGAAGGCGAATCCCCCTCAGAGGTGTCCGGATTACAGAAGATTGTATCGCTTGCGGGGATTGCCTGGAGAACTGCTCCTTTAAAGCAATTTACCAGCGTGACGACCGGTTTATTATAGATCATACCAAATGCGATGTGTGTGGCGATTGCTACACGATCTGCCCAACGAATGCCGTTGAGATCGTTATTGAGGATCCCTAATACCTGAATTTTTGGGCAACAGTAGTCACTGCCTGTCAAATTCGGTGACTTCGCCTCGAACTTAACCACGGGTAAGTTGCGTGCAAAATTCAGCTATTAGAAGATATACAAGCCAAAGCGAACTATGCGGTTCTCATTGCCTGGGTGGGAGGGGCGCAGATTTCCTGAATCAGGCGCAGCAGATCTTCACAGGGGATCGGTTTTTTGACGACGCGGTCGACACCGTTATCGGCGAGCTTTTTGGGATCCAGTTCCTTTTCCAGACCCGTGTAGAGCAGAAATGGGATTTTGGGTTTGCCGGCCTCTAGACAGTAATCCCTGACCTGTTTGCTGACCTCCAGGCCGTTGATGTCATCCATGCTTAGATCACAAAGAATGGCATCGAAATCTTCCTGCCGAATTGCACGCAAACCCGTGTCGGCAGTTAAGGCGGTAACAACGTTGACTTCGGTATCCTCGAAGAACATTTCCAGCATCTTTAAAATATTGACCTCGTCATCGATAACCAGGAAATTCAATTTGTGCTGTTTGATGGGTAACGGCTGGCGTTGTTTCTGCACATCCGGTCGCTGGGCAAGCGGCAGAATAATCGTAAAGGAGGTGCCCTGCCCCGGATAACTTTTTACGTGCAAGTCCCCCTGGTGTTTTTTGACAATGCCATAACAGGACGAAAGCCCCAGTCCGCTCGATTTGGACCCTTTGGTCGTGAAGAACGGCTCAAAAATGCGTTGAAAATGCGCTTCCGGTATTCCATGTCCGGTATCCGAAATCGTCAGGTGAACATGTTTGTTCTGGCGCGCGATCGAAATCGTCAGAAATCCGCCATGGGGCATGGCTTCCAGACCATTTTTAATTAAATTCACCATCACTTCGTATATTTCGGACGGCTGACCCAGAACGAAGATCTTTCCAGCTTTGATGTAATTCACGCGATACTTGCGGGGAACGGAGGGTGCACTCCAGAGGGTTTTGGTCAGTTCCACAGCCTCCTTGATTAGTTCGTCCAGGTCGAATATTTGAGCCTCGTCCATCTGCTCGGTTTTGACCAGCGTAAAATCCTTTATGCGACGGACAACATCGGCACCGCGGCGGGAGGCATTTAGAATGTTTTGGATGGCTTCCCGGCACTCCCGAATTTTGCCCGATTCCAGTTTGGTCAGGGCCGCTTCACCGCCACCCATGATCATTTGCAGCAAATTGTTAAAGTTGTGGGCCACGCCGCTGGCCATTTCGCCGACAGCTGAAAGTCGTTCGGTTTTGATCAGCGTTTCTTCCATCTTTTTGCGAACGCTCAAATTACGTGCCACACTCAATACACCGGGCAGTCCTTTTAATTGAATCTTGCGGGAATGAAACTCGAAGGGGATCGTCACCCCCCTTTTGATGACCAGATCCAGTTCAAACTGGACCGTCTCCCCTTGCTGAATCCGTTTGCCGACATCTGATAGAATATTCATTTGAGCGGGTCGGATCAGATCTTTGACCGCCATTTGCAACAGCGTTTGACGCGGATATCCGAAGCATTCGCATGCGACATCATTGACTTCCAAAAACCTGCCATCCGGATCGTTGATAAAAACCGGGTCGCTGACACTTTTAAACAGCTCCTTATAGCGGGAGAGGGCTTCAATTTGTTTACGCTCGGTTATATCCCGCACAAGGGCCACAAAACATTGTTTATTCTGGAACCCGACGAGCGTGCCGGTCACTTCGGCATCCACAACATCTCCATTTTTTTTGATGAATCGCCGCTCCTGAATGTGCACAATCCCGTCATCGACGGCCTTGCGGATATTTTCCGGTATACCCTTGGCACCCTGCTCCAGAATATCGTCAACTTTCATGGCCAGCAGTTCCTCACGTGAATAGCCCAGCCATTTCACCGTAAAGGGATTGCAATCCATGATCTGGCGGGTATCGATATCCACTATGTATATGGATTCCGGTGCATTCTCGAAAATCGCCCGAAAGTTTGTTTCAGATATTTGGGTTTGCTCCAGCGTTTGCTCAAATTCGACGCTGGCTTCTTTGAGCAGGTTGGTGAGAATGTCGGATTTTCTTTCCGACACCTCGAGCAATTCTTGTAGCTCTTTTATTCGATCTAAATTGGCGGTGTGAATGTCCATGTTTTAGATCCCAATTGCAGATATTGTCGCGGTTTCATTGTGCAGCAAACTGGGCTGGTTGCAGCTAATCCGCGAATATTCACCATATGTATAAAAACCCAATATGGGTACCTCTTTGCCAAAGACATTGCGAACACGATCCAATTCTTCCTGGGTGCGCTGTCCCAGAACGATCTTGCGGGCCATGCACGAGTAGAAAAAGATCATTGCAGGGGGCACATCCCCCATTTCACTGCGGGCCAGGCGGGCGGCTTCCGCAGTTGCCGCCAATATTGAATTACTATCCCCGCAGGTAAAATGGACCAGAGCTCCTTCAGGGATTTCGCCGGCAAATTGAATCGATCCATTCTTGCGGTCAACCGACATGGTTGCCCGCAACAGGTAGAAATCTTTGTCATTTTCATCCAGGCAGCGCCCGACAAGGCCCAGCGGGTACTCGACGCCGACTGCCGGCAATTTTTCAGCATGTTTTCCCAGAAAACGCTCATATACCTGCAATGCCGGCTCGCCGTTTAATTCATAAAGGATGTTGCCGGAAGCCCGGGTGACTTTTTTAGCCAATCCGATCGGTGACCAGCCGCTTTTAACTCCGGTACCCAATTGGAAATCACCGCTGAAGCCAATGGCTACGGCGGCGTCCGTCAATAAACGGTTTCCGGCAAACTGCCAGGTGCGCTGGAATTTTCCATTGTCGCCGGCAGTGCCGCCCGCTATGGGCAACGTTTCTCCCAAAACAGATGAAATTCCCCGCAGGATCGCACAGCCGTTCCCCGAAATCCCATCCGTAAAGAGCTGCACATATTGAACCGTCGGGGATAGTTTATCAGCCAATTGCTTGCCGGCCAGTTCGTGATTGCAACTGATATTTTCGACATGCGCGATGGTGAAATGAATTTGATCCGAAACAATCCCTCCGAGAACGGCAGAGCCTTTGCGATAGCCTGCTGCGGACATCTCGCCGTCGGTGGTGCACCCGACGATTGGACCGGCTTCGGCGGCTTCGTTAATACCATCAAAAAGATCTTGCATTCCCGGTTTCGGCGCGCAGAAAAACCAACAGGCATCGGGGGGCTGACCGAGCTTATTTTGTAATTTCAGCGCTAGTTCCCGTCCTCGATCACGCGAGAAATCACCGTCCGAGCTGACCGTTGCCGCTTTGAACATTGCACGCCTCTAAATCTGAATCAGGGAGACTTGATCCAAGTCTCCCTGATTTTTTGCCGGCGAATTACAGTAGATTAGAAATTGAAGACCTGATCCAATTCCTCGTCCGTAACCGCAAATGTGACATCGTGGGGCGGGAGTTTTTCACTCTTGAAGTAATCCGGCAACCGATCATGCTTGCTGGTAAACCCGGCCTTCTCGTTGAACTCCCGTTCCATAATTAAAATCTTTTTGCCCAGGTCGGTGACGCCGTCAGCAGTCATCTCCGCGCCGATAAATCCGCCGATCAAATCCAGCAATGCCTGGAATGTATCGGTCTGATCCAAAATGGCAAAAGCGATAAATACACACATGCCGGTGGAATCGACTGCTGCTGTGGCGATCTGAAGATTGCGCGACAGCTCCACCTGACCTTCCGGCTTCAATGGATCAACCGTGCCGCCGATACCCAGAATGTTGGTCGCCACGGCATATCCGGCCGTATGATCGGCGCCCATGGTGCTGGTCGCATAAGTCACACCCTGTCCCTGAACGCCTCTGGGATCATACGCCGGCATTGACTGCCCTTTGACTACCGGTACCCGTTCAACACCAAACACCTTGCCGGTAACCGCCGCACCGCTGCCCAGTATTTTTCCCAGCGGTGTGCCTTCCCCGACCTCCTTGACCAGTCTAATGGCAGCCTCGGCATCGCCGAATTCCGCCAGACCGGCCTCCATGGCCACTGCGACGGTTGCCCCCATTTCAATGGTGTCCAGTCCAAAATCGTCATCCATCCGGTCGATTTCGGCAATCGCGTCCAGATCATCGATACCGCAATTGCCGCCGTGAGCCCAGACCGTTTCATACTCGGGCTGCTTGGTAAGATAATTGCCGTCTTTGTCGTAATAGGTCCCCGAGCAACGAATTACACAGCCGCGATGGCAGCCATGTGTTGCGGATCCTTCCCCGCCGCGCGCATTTTCGATTTCTGCCTCGGTTTCACCGCTGATCTTCTGGCAGTTATCGAAATTACCCCACATAAAATTTTTCGTCGGGTAAGCACCGGCCTCATTAATGACGTTGGTCAGAACGTTGGTACCGTAAGCCGGCAAGCCTTCGCCGGTAACGGGATGCTTTCTCAAGCCGGCTACAAATGTTTTGTTGGCTGCTTTGAATTTTTCCGGATCGGCGGGCGACCGCACGCCACAACCGGCATCATCAACGACAATTGCCTTGATCCCTTTGGAACCCATGACGGCGCCGACGCCGCCACGGCCGGCGTGACGCGTGGGTCGCACCTCCATATCGGAAAAGGCAATCGAAGCACCGGCTAACTTCTGTTCGCCGGCCTGGCCGATGGAGATAACGCCGATCTTCTCACCGAACTCGGCTTTCATTTTATCGACGACTGCATAATTGCCCAGCATGCACAGGCTATTGTCTTCTTTGACCTCGACACCATCCTTATTGACGAACACTTTGTAAAGGGTGTCAGCTTTTGGTTTGCCCTCCAGAACGATGGCGGCGTAGCCCAGCCGCCCCAACATCTGCGACGGTTGTCCGCCTGCATTGGATTCTTTAATGCCGCCGGTCAGCGGGCTTTTGCAGCCGACCGAGATCCGGCCCGACATGGCCGCCGCCGAGCCGCTCAACAAGCCCGGTGCGATGACCAGTTTGTTGTCCTCACCCAGGGGATGGCAAGTCGGCGGGACCTCTTTGGAGATGATCGCCGAGGTCAGACCTCTGCCGCCCAAACCGGCAAAGTCACCCATCGATTCGGTCTTTACTTCGGGACTACTGTCTGCACTCATTTTGATCCTTAGAATCTTGTCCATGGAATCGCCTCCTGTTTAATTTTGGATTAACCCCAAAACCTGCTTCAGGGTGAAAGAAGGGAAACAGTCAAACGTATCCGTAACCCTTGTCCTATCTTCTTCTCAAGCCGGCAAAGCCGGTTTTAGCGAAGCTTAATCCCGATTTATCGGGGAAATGAATATTGAATAATGACAGTCTCGTAAAACGTCAATATTGTCGAATTTCGACTTTGTAACTTATTGATATTTTTGATAGCGAAAATTAACTTTTGCGCTTTTTGCGCCTTTTGCGGCTATATTAAATTTCAACAACTGGAATATTATCAAACGGCAATCATTCTTACTGTCAACTACCTACCCCAACTGGCCGTTGCCATTCTCTACGTCCATCTCTCCGATCATTACCCGCAGCAAATTGGGAAGGGCAGGATCGGATATTCCGGCACCATACCCGATTCGCTCGATGATCATTTGCGGCAGCGGCCCAAAATTCTCAGCCAGCGTCGTTAGAATAGCGGCTCCGGTTGGTGTCAGCAGCTCTCCGTCGATCCCGGTGGCGTAAACCGGCTTGCCTTTGACGAGTTCGGCTGTTGCCGGAGCCGGCACTGGCAAGGTACCATGCGCACATTCTACCGTTCCGCTGCCCAAATGAATGGGAGAGCAGAATATTTTTTGAATCCCCAAAGCCGTGATTCCGACCACGGCACCCGTAATATCGATGATCGCATCCATCGCACCGACTTCGTGAAAGTGTACTTGATCGATCGTTGTCTGATGTACGCTGGCTTCGGCCTCGGCCAGACGCGAAAAAATGGCGATGCTTTTTTGTTTAATCGAATCCGCAAGGCCGCTCCGGGAAATAATGTCTTTGATATCCGCTAAATTGCGGTGATGATGACCGTGCTCGACATCTTTCAGAAGGACCAATGCCTGACTGCCGCCCACGCCTTTTTTGAGAACCTTTTCGACCTTCAATTCATAGGGATCCAGTTCAAGTTTCCCCAGGCTTTTCTTTAAATGTTCCAACTTCAGACCGGCATCCAGAAGTGAACCCAGAATCATGTCCCCACTGGCTCCGGCAAAACAATCAAAGTAAGCGATTTTCATAAAATTGAAGACCGAAAATTGAAGATTGAAGAATTAAGGAATCCTGGCAATTAAATTACGGTCAGCGATGATGTCAGGTTTAGGTTCCTTTCGATGACCAGCACACAGACTGACACCTGAAACCTGGTTACCAAAACTACCTAAAGGCGATTAACTTTAGCCGTTAGAAACACTTATTTTTCTGTTAAAATCCGAATTAATGATAGCGTCACTTGGCCACTTTAATCCGGTGTTCACTTTTTTCGCAATCGGAGCTTAACCCCTCCACCCCCCCCTTAACTGCGATTTTGTTGATCAAGCTGGACTGGTAGCCGGCCCCGAATCCATTGTCAATATTGACCACAGAAACACCCGAAGCACAGCTGTTAAGCATGGTCAGCAAGGCAGCAATCCCGCCAAAGCTGGCGCCATAACCGACGCTGGTGGGAACGGCTATTACCGGGCAGGACACCAATCCACCGACGACACTGGCTAATGCCCCTTCCATACCGGCGACAACAACGGCGACGTTGGCCCGGAAGAGGTCGTCACAGACGGCAAGCAGTCGATGAATACCGGCGACTCCAACGTCATACAGCCGATTCACCTGGTTTCCGAGGACTTCGGCGGTTATGGCGGCCTCTTCAGCCACCGGGATATCGGAGGTCCCGGCGCAGACCACCGCCACATTACCTACTTTTTCGACCGGCCGCGGTCTGGTCACCACAATGCGAGCCACTTCATGGTACTCGCAGTCCACGAAGACGTCCCGAATTCCATCATAAACTTCCCGGCTGGCGCGGGTTGCCAGGATGTTAAAATGGGTTTGGGACATATTTTTGACAATTCCCTGAATTTGCTGGATGGTCTTGCCCTCGCAGTAAATGACCTCGGGAACGCCGTTGCGCATGCACCGATGGGTATCGACTCGCGCATAGCCGAGATCTTCAAAAGGAAGTTTTTTCAGCCGATGATAAGCCGTATCCAGATCAATTTGACCGCTTTTCACACTCTTAAGCAGGGCTTTTAGATCACTGCTGTCCATCATGTATTCCTTTCTGCGCCGCGACCGCAAGACGGTTTAAACTTCCCATACTATAGCCTTCCAAGTCAAGTGCAATATAGGTGAATCCAAGACCTTTAAAATGCTCGATCACCTTGTTACGCAGCGCCGGCTGAATAATCCGAGGCAGGTCCTGGCTATCTATCTCCAGGCGGGCCAGATTGTTGTGATGTCTGACCCGAATCTGGCCGGAAAATCCCAATTCCCTTAAAAAATCCTCACCATTATCCACCTGTTTCAGCTTTTCGGCCGTAATCTGGCTGTGGTAGGGAATACGGGATGCGAGGCAAGCGTATGATGGTTTATTCCATGTCGGCAGATTTAGTTGTTTGGATAGGGCCCGGACATCTTGCTTGGAAAACCCAGCCTCTGCCAGGGGACTGACGACACCCAATTCTCGAGTTGCCTTTATCCCCGGACGATAATCTGACTGGTCATCTAAATTGCCACCATCCAGAACCAAGCGGTAATCTTTTTTCTGGGCCAGTTCAATCAGTTTACCGAAACGATACTTTTTGCAGGTGTAGCACTTATTTTCCGGATTTTTTACAAATTCAGGTATCTGCATTTCATGGGTATCTACCATCAAGTGCGTTGCTTCCAATTCCCGGGCCAATCGTTTGGCATCCAAACGCTCATGACGTGGGGTGGTCTCAGAAACGGCGGTTACCGCCAAAACCGACTCACCCAGCGTATCTTTGGCGACTTTCAACAGCAAAGTACTGTCTACACCACCTGAAAAGGCGATCAGAACCCGCTTCATTTCCTTTAGTAGATTTTGCAGGTGCTGATATTTAGTTGCTAAATCGCCTTTGATTGATGTTCCAGAATCCATTACAAAATTAAGTCCATTTTATGACAATATATCTAAAATCATAGTAATCCTTTTGCAAATGTCTAATCCGGGATATCCCTTTTCGAAACCACAGCACCACTGGAGGATCTGCACAGACTGGACAGCTGCTCGACGACGGCGATCTGTCCACGGGGGAAATGCCGTTTTCAGGTTTCAGGTGTCGGGTTTCAGGTGTCAGCAAAAGAATTCGCCCGTCGGGTCGCATGGGTTCACAAAATGAGCTTTCTTTCACCGGTCTCACCCAATAGGGGTTCAAGGATCAGCCCGCCCTAGTTCGATATTACGGGTTATTACTTTTCTTGGCAAAAGTGCCTAAAAATGTCTTATCTTACAAAGTGATGCTAAGTTCCGTCTGGGATATTCGCTGAAACCTGACACCTGACACCTGAAACCACATCGGATTTGACCAATGGAACGATGGTATGGAGGAATATTGGAGAAGTAAGCATGAACATCCCCTACTCCTTAAACCTCCTGCCAATTACGCAATCCCCAGCGCAACCATATCAATGCCAGAATGGTTAATATGGCCGATACCGATCCGGTGGCAGC
>JASJCE010000126.1 GCA_030066155.1 Desulfobacterales bacterium
AGAAGCTGGTCGACCAGGGCAACACCGTGGCCGTTATCGAGCACAACATGGAAATTATCCGTGAGGCAGACTACATTATCGACCTGGGACCCGAAGGCGGTGAAAACGGTGGTCGCGTTGTCGCCACCGGCTCACCCCAGGAGTTTTTGAAATTCACCAAAAAATCACACACCGCAAAATGGTTCAAGAAATATCTGGCAGGCACATAAATAGGAGCCATTTCATAATATGGATTTTGGTTCGATATCGAGACGGAGCTGAATTTCAACCTGCAGTAATTGAGGAATTTAGGGATTGAGGAATTAGGGAATTGTGGGATTGAGGGATAGACAGACTGAGAAATTTAAGAATAAATGGATAAAATCATTAAGTTAAATAGATAGAATTCCTTCAATTCCTAAATCCCTGAATTCCTAAATTCCTAAATTCCAAATAGCCAATCCAGTAAGCAACCTGCCATCCAACGAGGAGTCGACGAATGTCGAAAAAATTGTCGGAAAAATTGTCGAAAAAATTAGAGCTGAAGGTATCGGATCTGCGCGGTGTATGCGACCACAGGGTTTTCAAATTCAAAAACACCGCCGAGATCAAGCCCCTCGATGAAATCATCGGTCAGGAACGGGCGGTGCAGGCCCTCGAATTCGGCCTGAATATGAATCACTCCGGCTACAACATCTTTGTAACCGGCCTCGAGGGCACCGGCAAGTCGACTATCATCAATGACTATGTAACCAAACATGCCGCCAAACTTCCCAGACCCAACGACTGGTGTCTGGTCAACAATTTCAAAGACGAATTTCGTCCACTGGCCGTCGAGGTTCCCAGCGGCAAGGCCATTTCGCTCAGCAGAAAAATAAACCGCCTGCTGCAAAAGTTGAAAACAGATCTACCGGCGGCATTTGAAAGCGAACCGTATCTGAACCGATTGTCAGCCATCAAAAATAAATATGCGGATAAACAGAATCGGGTTTTTCAAAAAATCGAGGCCTTTGCTGCCAGGAATAGCCTCCAGATTATTAAAACCGAAGATGAATACGAAACCGTGCCCGTCGTTAACGGAGAACCGCTCACGGCCGAAGATCACGATCAGTTGTCCGACGATCAAAAACGCCAGATTGAAGACAATATCCGCCAGATTCGAAACCGGATCGACATGGCTTCGGTGGAGATCGACAAACTAAACAACGCCCTTCGTTCAGATATAGAGGCCATAATGGATGATGCAACCCGGTCTATCGTTGAATCGCACCTGGACAAGATCAGGTCGGAGTTCAAAGATTGCCGGGATGTTCTCATACACCTGTCGGAGATCGAGCAGGACATAATTGAAAACGTCCATTTATTTATGCCCGCCAATGCCAGCGGGTCCGGTGATGAAGACCATCCGGCGCTGTCCCCGAAATCCAGATTATTCCGCTATCAGGTCAATCCGTTGACCGACAACGGGGCCCGCAAAGGCGCGCCGGTCATTTTCGAAACCAATCCGACCTATCACAATCTCATGGGCCGCATCGAAAAACGGGCCCGCATGGGGACCGTAACGACCGATTTTACGATGGTCCAGGCCGGTTCCCTTTTGGAAGCCAACGGCGGCTTTCTGATCATGGACATCGAATCCGTCCTGATGAATCCCATTGTTTGGCAGGCTCTCAAGCGGGCACTGCAGAATAAAAGCATTCAAATCGAAGATATCGCTGAAGAGACGGGATTTGGATCGGTTTCCCTGCGGCCGGCAGCCATACCGTTGAAGGTCAAAGTCATTCTGCTCGGCAGCTACGACACGTTTGAAATCCTGCAAAACAACGACCGGCGATTTAATAAAACGTTCAAAGTACGGGCCGATTTTGATTACGAGGTCGAAAAAACGCCGGATACGGTTCAGCAATATGCCCATTTTATCGCCCGGGTTTGCCATGAAGAGAACCTTCTGGCATTTACTCCGAAAGGCGTGGCGACCATCGTCGAATACGGCCAGAAATATGTTGCCGACCGGGATAAACTGTCAATTCGCTTCGGTCCGTTGCTGGGGGTATTGAAGGAAGCCGATTACTGGGCCCGCCGCAACAACGCCAGATACGTTACCGACAAATATGTGGTCAAGGCTTTCAATGAATACCGCTTTCGCTACAACCTCTACGAACAGAAAATTCACGACTCCTACCACGACGATACGATCATGATCGACGTGGGCGGCGCGGTTGTCGGACAGGTCAATGCCCTGGCGGTCTATCAAATCGGTGACTTCTCTTTCGGACGCCCCGTGCGCATCACGGCCGAAACGTTCATGGGCAAACAGGGTGTCGTCAACATCGAGCGCGAAGCCAAACTCAGCGGCAGCACCCACGACAAGGGGGTTTTGATCCTCTCGGGCTACATGGGGCGGATATTTGCCCAGAATTATCCCCTCAATCTGGCAATCAGCATTACCTTTGAGCAGAGCTATGGTGAAATCGACGGCGACAGCGCATCGTCCACGGAACTGTATGCGATTCTTTCCAGCCTGTCCGGCATTCCCATCGATCAGGGTATTGCCGTTACCGGCTCCGTCAACCAAAAAGGTAAAGTCCAGGCCATCGGCGGTGTCAATCATAAAATCGAAGGTTTTTTTGAAGTGTGCAAAACCAGGGGCCTGACAGGCCGGCAGGGTGTCATCATTCCCCGGGCCAATCGCAAAAACCTGATGCTCAGCAGAGACGTCATCAATGCCGTGAAAAAACGCCGGTTCCACGTCTACCAGGTGGCAACGGTTGAGGAAGGGATCGAGGTCCTGACCGGTACACCGGCCGGCAAAGCAGACCAGGACGGTAATTTTCCGCGGGGCACGGTCTACGGAGCTGTTCAACAAAAATTGAGACACTACTTCAAACGATCTCTGGAGCTAAAAAAAGAGCTGGAATGATAAAGAAAAAACCTTTTGGAAATACACTGAAAGAAAAATTGCTCGCCAGCGCTAAAGATCGACTGCACCGCTTCCTGCTGGCAGAAGGTGCCATCCGCGGGGCGATCATGAACGGGACCCGGATGGTTAATGAGATGCGAGCCAATCACGAACTCGGTATTCTGGAAACGCTGGTTTTGGGCCGGGCCTATTTAGGGGCCGGACTGATGGCAGCCGATCTGAAGGGCAATGACCGGATCGATCTAAAATTCGACTGCTCGGGTCCGATAAAAGGCCTGGTCGTCGAGGCCAATGCCTTTGGTGAGGTCCGGGGATTTTTGAAGCAGGTGCCGATCCCCATCGAACAGCCACTGGACAGTTTCGACCTCTCGCCATTTTTCGGCGCCGGATTCCTTTCAGTGACCAAATATCTGGAGAAATCCAAACAACCGTTTACTGGACAGGTTGGGCTGATGTACGGCAACATCGCCAAGGATCTTGCAAACTATTACGTCACCTCGGAACAGGTCCCAACCGCATTTAATCTGAGCATTAAATTTGACCGGGACGGTCAGGTGACGGGGGCCGGTGGGCTGTTTCTACAGGCCATGCCCCGAGCCGGCGATGATCTGGCGGCTGGTTTAGAGGAGCGCATCAGCCGCCTGCCGTCACTGGGCGACGAGTTTAGCTCGGACTCTGATCCGGTAGCATTGTTAACCGGGGAATTTCAGGACTACTCACCGCAGTTCTTGACGAACCATCGCATCGAATTCATGTGCCATTGCAATCAGAATCGGGTCCGCAGCCTGTTAATGCTGCTCCCGATTGATGAGTTGAGGGATATTCGTGAAAACGGGCCGTTCCCGCTGGAGATGTGCTGTCATTACTGTAACACACAATATCTCTTCTCGCGGGAAGATCTTCAAGAAATTTATGGCAGCCGGTATCCGAATAACTGAGCTGGAAAGCTGGGAAGCTGGAAAGCCAGGAAGCTGGGAGGCTAGGAGGCGGTTAGGAAGAGGTTGACTGGTTGATTAGTTGGAAGGAATCTATAATCCTTCGCCCAAAGCCGATTGCCTTACACATGGCCTTAAGCCTGATATCTTATACCTTCAACCTTTCAAGCTTTCCGGCTTCCAAGCTTTATAGCCTTCTTCACCCTGAACCTTAAACCTTTGACCTTTATCCTCCAATCAACCGAATCAACTCAATCAACTTAATCAACCCAATCAACTCAATCAACCCAACAAACTCTATAAACTCAATAAACTAATTCCCGGTTCCTTGCCCCATCTGGCTTCTTTGTTTTTTCATTTGCTGAATCATTTCATCGACAGACCGCCCGGTGGGCGCCATGGCAATGGGGTTGACTTCCAGGAGTCCTTCCCAGGCGGCAATCGCACCGTCAAAATCCTCCATGTCATGCAGCAAGACGATACCCTTGTTCAAGCGCGACGGTTCATGTTTGGGATCGGCCTCGATGGCGCTGTCAAAGGCCCTGATGGCTTCCTGGGGATTGCCGCTGCGACGGTACATGATGCCCATGTCGGTCCACACATTGGCATTTGTCGGATCCAGCTCCAGGGCTTTGCGATAGGCATGAATCGCATTTTCATTTTGACCCGAATCGAAGTATTCGTTGCCCAGCTGAATCCAGGCCTGGGTATTCCGGGGGTTTTTGGCCGTCTCATCTTCCAGAGCCTTCATCAATTCCGTTCGCACCGGCAGAGCTGCAGGGGCCTGGGCCCGAGGCCTCTGGGCCTGCGGTGCACCCTGTATTCCCCCTGAATCGGACTTCAGCACGGCAAACAGCACCCCGCCGAAAAACCCCACAGCCAGCGACAGAAGGGTTGCCAGCCAGAACGTTTCCTTACGAACGTACTGGGCGTCAGCTTTTTGCTTTTTCTTTGACATGTAGTTCTCCTGCATGAAAAATACCGGGCCCGGAAGCCAGTTTTTATGAAATAAACCTATTGTCGACAACCCTAAAAGTCAATGAAAGAGAAATGCGAGTGGATTTATGGGGAAAGGGGCCGATAGCCGCCCGGAGCGTCAACAGCCTCACAATTTTTGCCTTCGGTAATTACGCCCGCCACATTTCAAACTTAGCGGGCCTCTTATTTCAGCTAAATTGTCACCGCTTTGACATATCCACCACAATACTTAAATTGTTCTAAATTATAATGTAGAATGGCTTTCTATGCGGTCCAACAACGAATCGCGATAGCCGGATCCATATAATCAACGGCTATTAGATTCGCGGCCACATCGTTATTTTTTATTAAATTTCGGCTCCCAAAAATTAAATTGAAGTGAATGTGAATAAAATAAGAAACACATGCTCCCGTAGGTCTCGGTTAACGTGGCTTTTGAGGCTGTCCGTCGTTTTTTTGATCCTGCCGGTCACGCTGGTGAGAGCTCAGGATACCGGGATCATCGCGGCGCATAATATACAGATTGAGCTCTTTCCGGCGGAAATGAAACTGGTCGGCCGGGATGACATCGTCATCAATGCGGCAAACGTCGATCATTTAGATTTCCGTATTTCAGAAAACCTGAATCCCATCAAAGTCGATGTAAACGATGCTGATCGAGACGTTGACGTCAAAGGGAATCGATTAAAAATCAGACTCAGCAATGAAGAGCAATCGGCTGACCTGCGGCTGGGGTTCAGCTATACGGGAGTATTTCGCGACCCGGCACCAATTCAGCCGATCAACACCGACAACCCCGGCTTTGGTGTCAGCGGTACCATCTCATCCCGGGGAACGTTTCTCCTGGCCGGTGCCGGATGGTATCCGGAACTACTCGACGGCCGCGCAACCTATCGCGTTACCGTGACCGCCCCGGCGGGACTGATTGCGGTCACTGCCGGTCGATCCCTGGGCCATATCACCGCAAACGGAAAAACGATTTCGACCTGGGAGGTCAACCACCCCGTTCGGGGTCTGGCCCTGTCGGCTGCCCGTTACCTGGTCGAAGAAAAATCGGTGGGCAGCGTGACCGCGGCGACTTACCTGCTGCCCCGGAATCAAGAGCTCGCAACGTCCTATTTAAGTGCCACTGCCGGTTATCTCAATCTGTATTCAAATCTGTTTGGACCTTATCCGTTCGAGAAGTTTGCAGTTGTCGAGAATTTCTTTCCAACCGGATTCGGCTTTCCGTCCTACACCCTGATGGGAGGGTCGGTGCTGCGGCTGCCCTTTATTGTTCATACCAGTCTGGGACATGAAATCGCTCACTGCTGGTGGGGCAACGGCGTTTACGTGGACTACAGCGCCGGCAACTGGAGCGAAGGATTGACAACCTACGTCGCAGATTATCTGTATAAAGAAATGAAATCGCAGACAGCCGCACTGGACGCCAGGCGACAGTGGCTGAAGAATTATGCGACGCTGGTCCGTACCGCGGATGATTTTGCTCTGAGCCGGTTCCGCAGCCGGTACAATCCGGCAACCAAAACCATCGGTTATGACAAATCGGCGATGGTGTTTCACATGATCCGCCGGCAAATTGGTGAAGAGGGCTTCTGGGGCGCTCTGCGAGATGTGTATCGCGACAGAAAATTTCGGATGACCTCATGGGCCGATCTTCAGCAGGCCTTTGAAACCCGGGGCAATCGCTCTCTTCAAACTCTGATTGATGAGTGGGTTAATCGCAAAGGAGCACCCCAATTTTCGATTGATGTGCTGTCGACGAGGCGCAGCGGGCCGAACTGGCAGATAAACGGCAATATTATCCAAAAGGCGCCGTTTTACCAGTTTCCGTTAGACCTGCTGCTCGAGACTGATCGGGATGACATTCAAAAAACGGTCGATGTCGTTGGCCGGGTGACCGAATTCGAACTGACCGGCCCCGGTTCACCCCGCAAACTGACGGCTGATCCGGGAGGTCATATTTTCAGACGGCTATTTCCATCGGAAATTCCGCCGGCGGTCAATTCTTTGAAGGGATCCGAGTCGGTGACAATCGTCCTGCCCGAAACGGATAAACCGGTTTGGGAAAAAGCGGCCAAGACCCTGATCATGTCACTGGGATTGAAACGCTATCACTTCATTGACGAAAAGAAAATGACAGAACGAGAATCAGTTCAACGCGACATTTTGCTCGTTGGAAATCTGCAGACCCGCAAATTATTGAAAAATATCCCGAAGGGTTTTGGCATCGATCAAAAATCATTTTCAATCAATGGTACCACCTTTGACAATCCGACCGACGCCTTCTTTGGCGTATTTCCGCATCCCGAAACCGCCAATCGCGTTGTCGCTCTGTATAGACCCCTCTCAGCGGACTATGCTGAAATCGTCGCTGCCAAAATAACGCATTATGGCAAATACAGTTATCTGGCATTCCAAAACGGCCGGAATGTGTCAAAAGGCTTTTGGCCGGTGAATTCCTCACCGCTAATTTACCGTTGGGATAATTAGATTTAAATGGCCAAGATACGAAATTAACTATCTAACCGCATCAACATGACCGGATCCGTATTATCAGATTCCGGGAATTTTTTATGGAGAAATACGAAAATGAAAAAATTCGTTTTGTTCTCGATATCGACTCTGATTATATTCAGCGCGTACGCAATGGCCAATAAGTCATTGGTGCCGCGCATTTATGATCTCCAAAACGGACAGGACGCTCCAATCGACGAAATGGTTCCGGCCCTCAGCCAAAACCGTATCGTGATCGTGGGGGAGCACCACAACAACAAGCGTCACCACGAGGCCCAGTTACGGGTCATTCAAACCCTTAAAGAAGCCGGCATCCAAGTGGCGGCCGGGTTGGAGATGTTTCGCAGCGACAGTCAGGAGGCGCTCGATCGATGGGTTGCGGGAGAAATTGAAGAGGCGGAATTCGAGCAGATTTTTTATGACAATTGGGGCTACTCCTGGGAGAATTATCGCGTCATTTTTGACTATGCCCGGCAGGAAAAGGTACCGTTGATCGGACTCAATGTTCCCCGGGACATCACCCGACAGGTTGCCAACCGGGGCTTTAAGTCGCTTACCGCGGAACAGAGAGGCAAACTGTCTAACATTGCCTGCCGGGTCGATAAGGAGTACATGGATTACATCAAAAGAGCCTACGGCGGCCATGCTCACGGCAAGCTGAATTTCACTTATTTTTGCGAAGCTCAACTGGTATGGGATGCCGTAATGGCGGTCAATACGCTGGACTATTTGAAAGAAAACCCGAAAGCGTTGGTGGTAATCCTGACCGGTACCGGTCATGCGCAGAAAAACGCGATCCCCAGACAAATTAAAGAGCGCTCGGATCTTGCGCATGCCGTCATTCTGCCCGAGGTCAAAGGTTTTATCGATGCCCAAACCGTCGACAAATCGGATGCGGATTATATCATGCTGGATTTGTGAAGATAAGTTAACCCTGAACGGTAAACCTATACGGTCTGGAAAGAAGGCAGATTGTTAGCATTTCGATTTCGTAACAGTCGGAAATAGCTGTCAGTGAAAATTTAGTTTTGTGCTCTTTGCGCCTTTTTGCGGCTGGACCAACCCTGAACCGGTGAACGGATGTCTTTATGAACTTCTGCAGCAACTGTGGTCAGTCCGTGACCTATATAACGCCTCCGGGGGACGACCGCGCCAGATATTGTTGTAAGTCCTGCGGTGCCATCCACTACCATAATCCGCGAATGGTGGTGGGATCTATTCCGGAAGCCGGAGATAAAATTTTGCTTTGCCGCCGGGCGATCGAGCCGTGCTACGGAAAGTGGACCTTGCCGGCAGGCTATCTCGAAAACGGCGAAACGGTTGCCGATGGCGCCAAACGAGAGACCTATGAGGAAGCCCGGGCCCGGGTGGAGATACTGGCTCCCTATGCGATGTACAACATTTGCTATGTCAATCAGATTTATCTGATGTTTCGAGCCCGGTTGAAAGACCATCATTTCAGAGCCGGCACTGAAAGCCTTGAAGTCAGGCTTTTTAGTGAATCGGACATACCGTGGGATGACATCGCCTTTCGGGTAATTCAGGCAACCCTCATTAAATACTATGAGGATCGCCCAACCGGCCGGTTTTCTTTTTTTGTGGGGGATATCGAGAAGTGGGCATCGCCAAACGGGAAAAACCAGGCCAAATCGAATGAGAACCTTTGATGCAATCGGGGAATACCCTTAATTTGAAATCCAAATTCGAACTGTTGGGGACGGCAATAGCGGTCTTCTGCCTATTGATATTGCTGTCCTGCAGAGAAAATCAAGAATCAACAGACCCAGCGCCCCTGACCTCCAATGAGCAAAGCTTTACCTTCTTCGATCTCGGAAAGCACACGAAGTTGAGCAAAAGTGTCAGAAACGGGTTAACTGATAAGCTTGGCCGCGATGCGATTCAACGACGCAATATTATTAATTTGGAAATCAACTACAGCGGATTTTTGAAAGCCCATTTTCCGGACCTGGATCAGTTAAACCGCCAATTAAATTTCCCGCCCCGGGAGCGGGTCGAGCACAACACCGTAAAGCTCATGTACCGCTATGCACGGAAAATAGACGTACCGTTCGATCTGGTTGAATTGATTTTTTCCGACTACGACCAAAAGCCAATCGTGTTTAAAATATTCTTCAAAACGGACGAAGCCAATACGGTCCAGGCGTTGAAAGGGAAATACGGCCCTGCGGCAACCATCACCTGGCCCAGGGAAAATGGCCGATCGATGGTCTGGCAGAAAGGCGGGGACACGCTAATCCTGAACTTCCTGCCCAACCGATTCGGCGGCTATGACCATCAGATCGTCATTTACTACATTGACAACCTGAAGCAGCTCATTGACAGGGAGCGAAAAGAAAAAGAAGCCCGTGAGCTGCAGCGGTCCAAAACAGGCAAGAAGGCGTTTTAGGGCAGACGGCAAAGGACAGCAGACAGAAGACAGAGGACAAACGGCAGTAGACAGAAGTTGAGAAGGCTGGAGCATAGGGCAAAGAGCATAGGGTGCAAAAGACAGAAGTTGAGAAGGTGAGAGGGTGGATAAAGTTGACTGGTTGACTAGTTGATTGGTTGTTTAGGCTGGAAGGAATCTATAATTATTCACCAAAAGCCGATTGCCTTACAAAAGATACCTTAAGCTTTTTACCTGATACCTTATACCTTCATATTGTAGCTTTCAAGCTTTCCGGCTTCCAGGCCTTCCAGCCGTCTATTCCTTTGTCCTTTTACCTTTTTCCTTTATCCTCCAATCATCCAATATCCTCCAGTCATCCAAATCAACTCAATTAACTAATTACTCCGCCCGATCAAAATCGAAACCATTTCGATTGTCTCAATTTGGACAATGAACTTGATTCAATCCAAAATCCAAATTCCACGATTTAAGGACCCGCAACTCGCAACACGAACCATTTGACATCTAACGATCAGTATATTATCCTTCCTAAATTCAAGGCTTGCAACAATAGCGTTTAACCGGATAATATCGAGCGGAATCTGATAATCTGGGAAGTAATATCGGATATTTACCATTTACTTATCCGAAATCCCCAATCCGAATTCTACACAACATGGTACTGGAGGGGGAAGTGAAAGAAAAAATCAAAATGCTGGACGAACGAACAGTCGAAGTTAGTCTTCCGAACGTAAACGGTTACGAACGGATTGCGATGGAATGTTCGGCTTCTTTCGCCAAAATCGGTGGTCTCGTAAAAGAGCGTATCGAAGATTTAAAAACAGCTGTATCCGAAGCCTGCCTAAATGCCATGGAGCACGGCAACCGTGGGCGCCCTGACTCCAGAGTTGTCGTCACCATGTATATGGGCCAGAAGGATTTCAAGGTTTCCGTTATGGACGAAGGGGACGGGATAACCGCCATACCCCAATCAGTTGATATTAACAAGAAAATTAATAATTTAGAGCCGCCGAACGGTTTGGGTCTATTTTTGATTCAGCAATTGGTAGATCAGGTCGAATTCAACAAATTGAAGAACGGCGGCCATGTGGTCAAAATGATCCTGAAAATGGAAAACTGATAAATTCTGGATACACCGATATTTATATTCGAAATCCGAAATCTTAAATTCGAAAAGGGCCCGGTCCGGTAATGACAACGTAACGCTAATGGTAAAGGCAAGGTATTTGTTGAACATGGAACAGAAAAACGAAATTAAACTGGAACGACAAAACGACATTACGATCATGCAGATCCAGGGCGATATTACTGCTCATTCCGAACCCTTTATCAATGAAGCCTATCGAGGATTGAACGATCTGGGGGAAATCCCAAAAATTCTGCTTCAATTTGAAGAGGATGCCTACATCAACAGCGGGGGAATTGCTATCCTCATTCAAATTCTGGCCCAAACCCAAAAAAACCGGCAGCTGGTTGGAATTACGGGACTCTCTGAACATTTTAAAAAGATCTTCCACATGGTCGGCATTACCAAATTTGCCAGGGTCTACGACGGCATGGCGGAAGCCCTTGAAACCATGTCGCCGGATTCGCCATAACTGCAAAAAGTGCAGTAAAAAAAGGGACGCCATAGCATGCCGCTATCATCAACATATTTACTTAAAGGTCTCTCAGAGCCTCGCTTACAGCAAATTAATGATGCGGCTTCCGAACTTGAAATATTAAAAGGGCATATACTATTCCAAGAAGGCAGCCCTGCTGATCAAGTTTACGTGCTGGAAAGTGGGGCAATTGAAATGCTGACCAGAGTCGATGATGGATTCGAGCTTCCGGTATCGATCATTCGATCACCGGGGCGATGTATCGGCGCATCGTCCCTTGTACCACCCTATCAATACAGCTTGTCGGCCAAATGTGTTGAAGACGCTGTCCTGACTAAAATTCAACGAAAAGATTTGCAACAGCTGATTGATAAGGACCAAGCGATGGGGCACACAATTATGGCCAATCTGGCCCAGCATTTACTCGACCGGCTAAAAGAGACCCGACATGAGCTGAAGATCCATTTTAAAACGCTATTCCGGTCGGTGCATTCTTAGCGAGGGTTATTCCGTTTAGTCTGTTAGCCGGTTGGCCGGTGAACCAGTAAAACCGGTTTATTTTTTGAAATTAGAGTTCGATCAATTTAAAATATAAACGGGCTCAACGGGCCAACCGACTCAACAGGCCAACGGGCTAAACGGGCACAACGGGCTCAACCGGCTCAACGGGCAAACGCACAACATGGATCCTCGAGAAGAAATCAAGCGACTAAATACGGCGTTGAAGGAGGCCGAAAGCGTGCAGGCTGAGTTGGACCTGCGCGTGTTCAATTTGAAAACGCTGTATGATGTCAGCAAAGACATCTACGGCAGCGTGGAGTCAGACACCATTATCAGAAATTTTCTGTTGATGACCATGGGCAATTTCGGTGTGATGCAGGCGTTTGTGCTGCTGCTGGGAGAACCGGACAATGACACCCATCACTTTCTCTCCATCGGCTTTCAGGATGAGTTGAACCCACAATTGGAAGATGGTGCCGGCCGATTGCTTTCAAAAGGGATTCACGATGGACCTATTCGAGAGGTGAGCAGCGCCGATCACCAGGCGTACCTGCCGGCGGCAGTTGATTTATCCTTGCCTTTTTACGTCACGCCCGAATATCCCGGCCTGCTGGGTCTCGGACCCAAGCTTATTGGAGAACCCTACAACGATAATGATACCGAACTCTTGACCACCCTGATCAACAATCTGGTCATCGCCCTCCGAAACGCCAGATCCTTCTCCGAAATCCGGCGTCTCAATAAAAATCTCAAGCTCAAAAACGTGGAGCTCGAAAAGACCCTTGCTGAACTCCAATCTGCACTGCGCAAAGTTGAAATTCTCGAGGATATAAAAGCCAATTTGAGCAAGTTTGTCCCCAACACGGTCAGCCGGTTGATTGAAAAATCCCCGAATGGAGAAATGCCGCAGGGTCGGGAGCAGGATGTTTCCATTCTCTTCCTCGATATCGAGTCCTACACCAAAATTTGCGAGCGGCTCGGTGACGAGGAAATGAATGACATTATTGAAAAACATTTTTCCGCTTTCATGGACGCCATCTATGCCAACAACGGTGATGTAAATGAAACCGCCGGTGATGGACTGATGGTATTGTTTCTGGATGATGACAAAAATCAAAATGCGCTGGGCGCCGTCCGCACCGCACTGAAAATCCGTGAGGACACCATAAAAATAGGACAGGAATGCAGTTCCCTGTATCGCCCGCTGGAAATCAACATGGGAATCAATTCGGGGACGGCATTTGTCGGTGCCGCCAGGTTCGACAGCTATACCGGATCGCGCTGGACCTACACTGCCAGAGGCGCCATTACCAACGTCGCCGCCAGAATCGGCGCCCAGGCTAAAGGCGGCAAAGTATTTCT
>JASJCE010000127.1 GCA_030066155.1 Desulfobacterales bacterium
CTGCCGCTGATTGTCGACGGGACCTTTACAACGCCCTATCTGCTCAGAACCATCGAATACGGTGCTGATATCGTCATCAACTCCCTGACCAAATGGATGGGGGGGCATGGTACCGGAATCGGCGGTGTTGTTGTCGATGCGGGTAAATTTGACTGGACGGATCCTAAATTCACCCTGTACAACGAACCGGATCAGGGCTATCATGGTCTCCGCTACGCCCACGATCTCGGGGACCTGAATCCGGTTGCCTTCATTATGAGGATGAGACTCGTCCCGCTGCGCAACCTGGGTGCCTGCCTGTCGCCCGACAATGCCTGGATATTCCTGCAGGGTTTGGAAACACTGCCCCTGCGGATGGACCGTCATTGCGAAAATGCATTGAAGGTGGCTCAATTCCTGAAAACCCATTCGAACGTCGAATGGGTGCGCTATCCAGGACTGGAGGACGATCCGTCATATCCGGTTGCCAGCAAATATTTGGAAAAGGGATTTGGCGGAATGGTGGTATTCGGCATTAAAGGCGGATTGGAGGCCGGAAGCAAATTTGTCGAAAATCTGCAGGTTTTCTCACACCTGGCCAATGTCGGGGATGCAAAAAGTCTGGTATTGCATCCGTCCAGCACATCCCATTCGCAACTGGACGAAGAACAACAAAAAGCCAGCGGATTGACGCCGGATCTGATTCGCCTGTCCATCGGCATCGAGCATGTCGACGACATCATCGGCGACCTGGACCAGGCGTTCTCCAAGCTTTAAATGATCGCTAATTAAGTCAGATTGATTGCAGAGAATATATTCTGCTGCAATTTATGGAAACGGAGTAATGGAGTGCTGGAGTGTGCCAATTTCGGATTTTAGATTTCGGATTTCGGTTCTAAATCCCTTCTTAAAATCCGCATCCCGCAATCCGAAATCCACAATCAATTTCACTCCAATACTCCAACACTCCAAGGAGCGATGAAATCTCCAGATTAATTTGAAGTCGACCCATTTGAAAATGTTTCCGGAATTAAGTTAAAAGGTTCTTGTGAGCGAATATATCGAACATGACAAAGACAAAAATTCGGTAGGGATCGTCAAAAAAGAGTTTTTCACTTTCGCTGAACCACCCGACGAAATGGTCCTTGAAAGTGGCGCCCGATTAGGGCCCATCACCCTGGCCTACGAAACCTGCGGTACCCTGAATGCCGAAAAAAGTAACGTTATCCTGATCCTGCATGCATTATCAGGCGATTCCCACGTTGCCGGCTGCTACTCGGAAGACGATGAAAAGCCCGGCTGGTGGGATAACATGGTGGGTCCCGGCAAAGGTATCGATACGAACAAATATTTTGTCATCTGTTCCAACATTCTGGGCAGCTGCATGGGCTCCACCGGGCCCTGCACCATCAATCCGAAAACCGTGTTGCCTTACGGCCTGGATTTTCCGGTGGTTACCATTGGAGATATGGTCGACGCCCAAAAAGCGCTCGTGGAACATCTAGGTATAAAAAAGCTGCTGGCGGTTGTGGGCGGATCGATTGGCGGGATGCAGCTGCTGGAATGGAGTGTGCGGTATCCGGAAATGGTTACCGCCGGAATACCCCTGGCAACCACGACGCGCCATTCCGCCCTGGCCATCGCCTTCAATGAAGTGGCCCGACAGGCTATCATGGCAGACCCCAAGTGGAAAGGCGGGAATTATTACTTCGGCCCCAAACCGGACCTGGGATTAGCTGTGGCGCGCATGATCGGGCATATTACCTACCTGTCGGACGAATCCATGCGCCACAAGTTCGGTCGCCGGTTGCAGGATAAAAGTGATTTTTCATTCAACTTTGATGCTGACTTCCAGGTGGAAAGTTACCTGCGTTACCAGGGCAAGAAATTTGTTGAACGTTTCGATGCCAATTCATTTTTGTATATTACGAAGGCAGCCGATTACTATGATATCCGTCGTGCGCATGGCAACGGATCGTCGGTCAAAGCGTTTTCAAAGACCGGTGCCAAGTTTTTGGTGGTGTCCTTTACTTCCGATTGGCTGTACCCCACCTATCAATCCCGGGCCATGGTCAAAGCCATGAAAAAAAATGGGCTGGATGTCAGTTTCTGTGAAATAGAGGCTGAATGGGGCCATGATGCGTTTTTATTGTCCAACGCACGGTTAACTACCCTGATTAGAGGATTTCTGGAGCGTGTCTACAACCAAACCGCCAAATAACCGTATGCGCTATGACCTGCAGATTATCGCCTCCTGGATCGAAACCCGCACCCGGGTCATCGATTTAGGCTGCGGTGAGGGCAATCTGCTCAAGTATCTCATCACCCGCAAGCAGGTAATCGGAACCGGCATCGAGCGCAATGAAGCCAAGGTGGCGGATTGCATTGCCAAAGGATTATCGGTGTTGCAGGGAGACATTAATGAAGAAGTTCTGGATTATCCGGATAACACCTTCGACTACGTTATCCTCAGTCAAACCCTTCAGCAGGTCTATGAACCGGCCGCGCTGATCCGCTCCATGCTCCGGGTCGGCAAAAAATGTATCGTCAGCTTCCCTAATTTCAGCCATTGGGGACCCCGGCTGCAGCTGCTGCTATCCGGCTACGCGCCGGTCACAACGCAACTGCCTTATGAGTGGTACAACACACCCAACATTCGGGTTATAACCATCAAGGATTTTCGCAAATTCATTCATGAAGTCGGCTTTAACATTTTAAAGGAAGTTGCTATAGATACCCATTCCGCCGACCGCCACGGCAAGGCCATCCGCTTTTTTCCGAATCTGCGCGCCACTTACGGCATCTTTCTGATCGGAAATGGCACCACATAATGTGCACAATAAATAGCTTTAAAACGTTATGAGAAATTTCAATGAAATAATTGATCCCTAACTTTTGATAATTATCAAGCATCAAATAACAAACAATATTCAAATTTCAATTTTCAATTTTCAATGATCCAAACTTTTGTGTTTTGGTCATTCACTATTGAAATTTGTGATTTATTTGTAATTTGGTGCTTGTAATTTGGGATTTGAACGACTCCCTTGTAAAATTAAGGAATAATGAAATTGAAAATCGTATCCATAGCTATCAGCAAAAAAAAAGGAACCCGCAAGACGCCCGTGGAAGAGGCCTTTGTATCCAAAGACCACGGTCTGGAAGGCGACGCCCATGCCGGTAAATGGCATCGGCAGGTCAGTTTTCTGGCCTCTGAAAGTATCGACGGTGCCAGGGAACAGGGACTGGATGTGAAATTTGGAGACTTCGCCGAAAATATCGCCTCAACCGGCATCGACTGGAAATCCTTGCCGCTGGGCACGAGGGTTCGCCTCGGAGACAATGTGCTGGTCGAAATCACTCAAATCGGCAAGGAATGCCACAACAAATGCGCCATCTACTATAAGGCCGGCGATTGCATCATGCCGCGCGAAGGCGTCTTCGCCCGGGTTCTGGAGGAAGGCAAAATCCGCTGTGGCGACGATATACAGATACTGGTTGAATAGGGTCTTGAGAGCCGGCAGCTTTTTTTTCACGAGCGCCGCCTCTGGTCGCGAGCGCCCAGTCTGATCGAGATAAGGAACTTTGAAAAGCGAATATCGAATAAGGAAACAACAGAGTTGCCATAGGTATTTTCACTCACTCTTCAATAGTCATATTTTCGAAAAGGCTTCATTAAAAAAGACAGAATACCGCAAATAACCAATCTTCAATCGAAAAGGGGCATCTATGGGCGGTTTATTCGGTACAGTACGAAAAACAGATTGTGTTGCCGACCTGTTTTACGGCACAGATTATCATTCACACCTGGGGACCAAACGCGGCGGCCTGGCAGTTAAAAATGCCACCGAAATAAAGCGATCCATTCACAACATTGAAAGAGATTATTTCCGATCTAAATTTGAATCTGACCTTCCGAAACTGCAGGGCAACATGGGTATCGGGATCATCAGCGATAATGACGACCAGCCTTTGATTATCAGCTCCCATCTGGGAACATTTGCCGTCGTAACGGTCGGTAAAATAAACAACATCGCCGAACTCACCCAAGAAGCGCTGGGAAAAAATATTCATTTTGCTGAAATGGGCAGCGGTGAGACAAATCCCACTGAGCTGGTGGCCATGTTGATCTGCGAGAAAGAATCCTTTGATGCCGGAATTGACAATGCCCAGCAGGCCATCCAGGGTTCGTGCTCCATGCTGTTGATGACGAATGACGGTATCTATGCCGCCCGGGACAAGTTGGGAAGAACTCCCGTCATCATCGGAAAAAAAGAAGACGGATTTGCCGCATCGTCGGAATCCTGCGCCTTTCCGAATCTTGGCTATGAAATTGAAAAATACCTGGGGCCCGGTGAAATTGTGCGAATAACGGCCGAGGGCTGGGAACAGAGAAAAAAGCCCCATAAACATATGCAGGTATGCGCTTTTTTGTGGGTCTACTACGGCTATCCGGCTTCAAGCTATGAGGGCATTAATGTCGAAGAGGTCCGAAACCGATGCGGACAGGCACTGGCTAAAAAAGATAATGTAGAAATCGATTTTGTTGCGGGTATTCCGGACTCCGGCATCGGACATGCCATCGGTTATGCCAATGCCAATAACGTTCCTTACAAGCGGCCGTTTGTAAAGTATACCCCGACCTGGCCGCGAAGCTTTATGCCCCAGAACCAGGACATGCGGGATCTGGTGGCCCGGATGAAACTGATCCCGGTGCAGGATCTCATCAAAGGCAAAAGGGTATTGTTTTGCGAGGATTCAATTGTTAGAGGCACTCAACTTAAGGATAATGTTCAGATTTTATTTGATTCCGGTGCGACGGAAGTGCACATGCGCCCGGCCTGCCCGACGCTGATTTACCCCTGCGATTTCCTCAATTTTTCGACCTCGCGATCAACGCTTGATCTCGCGGGTCGCAGCGCCATAGAGGAGCTGGAAGGGCCGGATTGTGATTCGCTCGAAGCCTACGCCACGGCAGGTTCCGAACAAAATAATGCCATGGTGGAAAAAATTCGCCGACGGCTGAAACTGACATCTTTAAAATACCAGCGCCTGGAAGATCTGGTAGACGCTATCGGGCTGCCGAAGGAAAAGGTTTGTACGCACTGCTGGGATGGAAGTTCATATTTCTGACCAACGTGCCCGCCAAAATGAGAGGTCAATGAAAGAATTTATCAGTTTTGATGAAGCCTTAGCTTTAACCCTGTCAAACGTGGGCACCTTGGGCACCGAAAATCTTCCGCTGGAGCACTTGGTCGGAAGGGTTCTGGCGCAGGATGTATTTGCACAAGTCGACTGCCCCTCCCTCAGCACCTCCCGCAAAGATGGTTATGCGGTGGTTTCCAGCGACCTGTCTGATGCAGATGAAAGCAATCAAGTTAAGTTGATTCTCATCGGAAATCTTGCGGCCGGAGACCATCGGCAGCTGCAGCTAAAGCCGGGTCAGGCCGCCCGTGTTACGACCGGTGCACCGCTGCCCGAAGGGGCTGATGCCGTTCTGTCGGAGGAATTCTGCCATCCGGAATCGGGATCGATCGTCGCATTTAATACCGCCGAATCCGGTCGCAATATCCTCCCCCGGAGTCGCGACATTCGTCGGGGGGAAGCGGTCGGCGAAAAGGGCATGACCCTGACCCCGGCCCGAATCGGATTACTGGCGGCGGCCGGGATATCGTCGGCCGCGGTATATCGAAATCCCCGGATAGCCATCATCGCCACCGGTGACGAAGTCGTAATGCCCGGTCAGGAGCTTCGCCAAGGTCAGCTTTATGCCAGTAATATGGTCGAGATCTGTGCCTGGCTCTCTCAATACCGATTATCCTGTTCGACGGAGCTCGTTAGCGACGACAAACAGGACTTGAGGGAAGCCGTAGAAAAACAATTGCACGGGGTCGATGTGTTTTTGACCAGCGGCGGCGCCTGGGGCAGCGAGCGTGACCTTATCCTGTCCGTGGTAGCCGATCTCAACTGGCAGGGTATCTACCACCGGGTTCGCATGGGACCCGGCAAACCGGTGGCATTCGGCCTTCTGAAAGATAAGCCGTTTTTTTGCCTGCCCGGCGGTCCGCCATCCAACGAAATGGCCTTCCTGCAGCTGGCACTTCCGGCAATCCTGAAAATGAAAGGTCAATCTCCCGCAGCATTCCCGATAATCACCGCTACCCTTGCACAAACCGTATATGGTAAAAAAGGCTGGACCGACATAATTCATGCCCATCTCGAAAACACCGCAGATCAAATTCTCGTACACCCGGCCAGACTGCAAAGTGCCCTGCATTCCATGGCTCAAAAAGAGGCCTTGATTGTAATAGCTGAAGACCGTGCAGAAATTCCTGCCGGTGAAAAAATTGAGATCCAGCTGCATTCTTAACTCGGCAGGGCTTTTTGGATTTGGCGGAAAAAGCCAAACTGGCAACTGAGAAGCTTATCGACGGCATTAATAACCTCCCCCAGCTGTTGTCCTGGGAGATCCGCCTGCCACTGTATTTGCAGTTGGCAGTCATGACATCAATATCTTCGATCTCGGCATTAAAATGAAGGAACATGGCTGGAACATCGATTTTCAGCACCTGCCGCCCAGCCTTCACGTGACCGTGTCTCCAATCCATCTGACCATTGCCGATCGGCTTCTGGCCGACCTCATGCAAATCGTGCCGGATATACCGCCGGTTGATTCGGAGAATATTTCCGATACGGCGGCAATGTATGCCATGCTGGGCAGCACGACCGACCGTCGTATGGCCAAAGATTTCGCCCTGCAATACATGACCGATTTATATCGCCTGAAGTGAACGGAAAATCGGACTAGAAAAGTTGATCCAGCTTTCCCTCACGAGCGCGGCCTCCGGCTAGAAAACAGCCGGTCTGATCGGAGAAGAAACTAATGAACATCGAATAAAGGAATTCTATCGATTTTACTAATAAGACTGAGCAAAGCCTCCCCTCCGGCCTGTAAGCCTATGAAGCCTACGGGCTAGAAGCGGGCTCGTAGGGGTTGTAGCGCCTACGCCTCGGAGAGCGAAACCACACTTCAACATTCTGCGGTTCGATATTCGACCTGCCCGCAATGCCTAAACCCTCATATGGGGCAAGATGCGACATCGAGTTGATAAATCGTTGGATAAGATAACATAGTGCAGCACGCTTGGCAGGCGGGTATTCTGCGTTTCGCTGTTAAAAAATGAAGAGGGGACTGTCCTGGTAGCGATCATCGCCAATGTCATTGATCTTCTCCTCTGAAATGCACAGACGTTTGGAGAGGGTTTCGCGCTGCACCAAGCAATACTGGCATTCGTTGCGATGGGTCGCCTTTTTGATCAACAGTTCTTTGGTTTTCTTTTGCTCTTTCAATCCAAATCCCATATCCGAAATCCGAAATTCAATTAGTATTCACCTGGCTCCTTGTCTACGCCTATCAAATGCTTATGATCTATCATTTGTTCTAACTAACTTAATTTTGTCACAACGAGAGAGACAAATATTCTTCGAAATTCAAAAAGTTGTTACTCTAAGTGGCATAAAATGAACTCATGTTTTTAATGAGCTAAAATTATTGGATTTTGTCGTTCTTATAAAGAGATAGAGCGTAGCGTCTCCATACTTTTAGGCATTTTAGGCAATTTAGCTCATTTTAGTCATTTGTATGGGAGGCGATGTCAGCCCATAACAAGAAATTGCTGACGCAAACTGGTATGTGACAAAGTAGCGCCAACTGTGAAGGGAAAATAACCGTGACGCCTGAAATTGCACTGGTATTATCGATATTAGCCGCGGCTGTCGTGTTTTTGATCACCGAATGGATTCCAATGGAAGTGACCGCTCTGCTATCGTTGGGCGCCGTCGCCTTGACCGGATTGGTTACCCCGGCTCAAGCCCTGGCCGGTTTCAGCAACCCGGCGGTTGTCACCGTCTGGGCGGTATTCATTCTGAGCGGCGGCCTGACCCTCACCGGAGTGGCGAACGTGATCGGCAGTTTTGTGTTGAGACTGGCCGGCAATAAAGAAACCACCATGATTATCGTTATCATGACCACCGCCGGTGTCATGTCGGCCATCATGAACAATGTGGCCGTAGCGGCCCTGATGCTTCCGGTCGTCATGGATATTGCCCGCCACACCGGTCGACCGCCTTCCCGTCTGTTGATGCCTCTGGCGTACGGCTCGCTGCTGGGCGGGCTGACAACCCAGATCGGTACGCCTCCCAATATCCTGGTCACCGATGCCCTGCGGGATGCCGGGTTCAAGGCATTTACCTTTTTTGATTTTACCCCGGTCGGGCTGATTGTCATGTTCTCTGGAATTGCCTTTATGACCTTTATCGGTCGCCATCTGCTGCCCCAGCGTGATGTTGTGCAAGAAACCTCAAGCGGTGGGAGAGGTGATTGGCAGTCCCAGTATGATTTGCAGGAACGATTGTTCCGGGTCCGGGTTCCCGAGGGCTCAATTCTGGCCGACAAAACCCTGGCCGAAGCCCGAATGGGTTCGGTACTGGGATGGAACGTCATCGGTATTACCCGCGGTGACCAGACCTTACTGGCACCCGGACCAGCGGATAAGCTGGTGGTGGGTGATCATTTAACCGTCGAAGGTCGGATCGAATCGTTGAACGAGCTCAAAAACTGGCATGAGCTGGTCATCGAAAAGGAGGGAATCGACCTGCAGGAGCCTTACTCGGGAGAGATTAAAATCGGTGAAGTCGAATTGCCCGGGAATTCCCGTTTTGTCGGCAGCACCCTCAACTCACTCGGATTTCGCGGACGATTCAACTTGAATGTACTGGCCATCCGCCGAGCGGACCAGGTGCGGCGCACGTATCTGCAGGATGATCAGCTGCAGCGCGGCGACATGCTTCTGGTCGCGGGAACCGCACAGCATCTCCAAGAACTGGAAAACACGAGCGGTTTTGACAATTTTCGATACGTTGAACGATCCGAGCTCATCGATGTTTATCGGCTGCACCAGCGACTGCTGGTCCTGCAGGTGGCGCCGAATTCCGGCCTGGTGGAAAAAAGTTTGAAAGATAGCCGCCTGGGAGATGCGTTAGGAAGCCGTGTTCTCGGGATCCTGCGCGGCGACAATCCGATTATCATGCCCGAACCGCATGAAATTTTACAGGCCAATGATCGTCTCGTGGTCGAAGGGCGTCAGCGAGACTTCGACAATTTGCGCGGCCTTGAAGAGCTGGAAATTGAGCGGGGGGTTGCTGCCGATGTTAAAAAACTGATTTCAGGAGACACCGGAATGGTCGAAGCGATTCTCTCACCCCAAACCACCCTGGAAGGCAAGACCCTGCGGCAAATCAATTTTCGGGAAAAATTCGGATTGAATGTTGTGGCACTGTGGCGCAAGGGCAAAGCGTATCGATCCAACCTGAGGGATATGAAGCTGCATTTCGGCGACGCCCTGCTATTGCTCGGTCCGCGGGCCAAATTGAAGCTGCTAGGACAAGAACCGGACATCATCGTGCTCACCGAAACTGCTCAGGAGGAGTTACGCACGGAGAAGATGAAATGGTCCATTTTGATCATGATCGGCGTTTTGCTGCCGGTATTTTTGGGCTGGGTTCAGATTTACATAGCGGCAGTTGTTGGCGCTGCCGTGATGGTGCTCGTTGGCTGCCTGAGCATGAAGGAGGCCTACCGGCAAATTGAATGGAAAGCGGTCTTTCTGATTGCCGGCATGTTGCCTCTGGGAACCGCGCTGGATCAGAGCGGAGCCGCCAAACTGATCGCCGAGGGCGTCGTTGCCCTGGTCGGCCCGTATGGTCCCAAGGCCGTCATGCTGGGGTTGATTTCGCTGACGTTTCTGGCGACCTGTTTCGTACCCACCGCGGCACTGGTCGTGTTGATGGGGCCGATTGCATTAAATACAGCCGCGAATATGGATTTGTCGCCTTTCGGCCTGATGATGGCCATCGCCATGGCCGCCTCGGCCAGTTTTATGACACCTGTTTCCCATCCGGCCAACATCCTCGTTATGGGACCGGGTGGCTACCGATTTATAGATTATTTGAAAATCGGCGGGTTGTTGACTCTGGTAACGCTCGTTGTATTGCTCGTCGTGCTGCCTATTTTTTGGCCGCTGGCATTACAATAAGGGGGTAGCGTTATTTGTTATTAGAAATATCGCCTGAGCGGAGCCTCCCCTCCGGCCTGTAAGCCAATGAAGCCTCCGGGCTGGAAGCGGGCTCGTAGGGATTGTAGCGCCTACCCTCCGGCCTGGAGGCCTACGGGCTGGAAGCGGCCCCGGAGAGCGAAATCCACCATTATTCAATAGTCATTAGTCAATTGTCATTTATCAGTATTTGCTCGATGACATCTGATTTTATCCAGCCTCTTTTGTTTTCGGATAAGCGTATCAGCGACCAGCCGGCTTCGACTCTTTGCCGCTGGACGATGGTGCCCTCGTGAAGCTTGAACAGGACGGTGTCATTTTTATCCGGTCCAGCCAGGATTTCGACTTCATCGGCCAAAATCACGGACCGCCGATCGGTGCCCAGCTGGTGCCATTTCATCCCCAGACTGACCCCTGCTGCCAGCCAGAAGATCAGCATTACAATCAGGACATAATACGACCACTCGGGACGGACAAACAGGCGCAGCGCCAGAATGCACCAGAAGATGATGTTCACCACCCCAAACCCCCATAACAATTCATCAAGGCTCAATTCGTCCAGCCAGAAAAATGCCTGCCTGATGAAATTCTGGGATGGTGTAACCGCGTCCTGTGTCCGGTCGAGGGCATAGCGCAGGTTGAAGTTCAGATCCGCATCTCGTGGTATCAATACCATGGCCCGCTCGTAGTTCAAAATGGCCCGGCCAAGTTGCCCCGCGCGAAGGTAGGCGTTGGCCAGATTGTAGTAGACATGTCCGTTGCGATAGCCAAGATCGAGCAGCCGCAGGTAGCCGTCAATAGCTTGCTGGTATCGGGTTTCCCGGTAAGCGCGATTCCCTTCAACGTAAAGCTCCTCTGCTGACGGCGCATCAGCCGCGTAAATGCTGCCAATGATGCTGAGCATAGAAAGGAAAAAGATCAAGGATTTCAGGCAAATGGCTCCTCGCATAATATGCTTCCGCTTATGCTGCTACTTATTCCAATTTAATGAGCAGAGTCACGCACCTGAAGCTGCCAAATCGCAAAATTGAGTTTCTAAAGTCTGCGTGTGTCTGCGGCTAATTATTTCTTTTGAGCTTCCTTTTCGATCTGCCTGACAAGTTTGGTCAGATCCGTATCGACACTTGCATCTTCATTTCCCTTGCCGGTATATTCAGCATTTTCCATGAGCTGCATGGTTTGCTGCAGCATACCGGCGGTCTCTGCATTCACACCATGCGATATGAGGATATTACTCGCCTCACCGGGTGTCAGTGATCCGTATGATAGACCAAATCTATTATTCATATAATCCCGAATTAACTGC
The DNA here is from genome assembly GCA_030066155.1 of Desulfobacterales bacterium. Lineage (GTDB taxonomy): Bacteria > Desulfobacterota > Desulfobacteria > Desulfobacterales > JAFDCJ01 > JAFDCJ01. The sequence continues at coordinate 11,398 of JASJCE010000127.1, forward strand.
AGCAGCCTGCTGCAGGTCAATCGTTCCGAACGAAGTTGTTTATTGAATACACGGAACGCTTTTTTGGCAAGGTTTTCAGGCTGTCCTTGCCTGGACTGTCTGCGGAGTTTAATCCCGCACAGGGCACTGACATAAAGGACAAATGGAAATACCAGCATGGCCCAGAAAATCCAACGATCCCGTTGCAGCCGACGGTCTGTTTTAAAATTTTGCAGGGCCGTGTGGACCGGAAAGATGTCACGTCCGAGTTCTTTGATCTCCTGTTTGACGGCACCGTCATTGCCTGCTCCGGGGGCGGAAGAATGGGATAGCGCAACCTGTTCTTTTTTGCCCGGCATTACAGACAATATATAGGGCGATGATTTCAAGTTCTGATAACGATGATTTCCCGGGTCAAAAAAACTGATCGTAACCGGGGGGACATCGAGACGCCCGTCTTTTTCGGGCACCAGCGCCCATTTCATGATTTTGGAGCCTTTGCGCCCCTCGCTGTCCTGTGTCGTTTCCAGCACCGGTTTATCGGCATAGACTTTTACGTGATCCAATTCGGGGAGGTTCAAATCGGGGATGCGGTTGACGTTGCCCTGTCCGCTTATCGTAACCGTCAGGGTCGCCGACTCGCCGGTTTTTAGGTTAACCGGTTCCAGCTTTGACCACATATTGAACTTGCCAACCAGACCACTGAAATCCGGGGGTTTCCCGTCCTCCGGCAGTGGATTCACGGTAAGCTGCAGGCTTTCGCTGGCAACCCGCGCCGGCCGGCCGGTGGTGAAGGATGAAAAAGGATCATCGAAAAAATGGCGGCCGGTCCTGCGGCGCGAATTCAGAACTTCCATACTCATTTGAGCCGGCTCGATCTCGATTCTGCCTGTTTTCGACGGCAGAAGTGTATATCGAACTTCAAGCACCCGATACTCTTTGCCGCTAATGGTGCTGCGGTATTCAACCGGTTTGGCGATTTGTTTGAAATTGAGCGAAGGCGACTCGGGCAAATTGAGATTGATATTTCTCACATTGCGTCGCAAATACAATCTCAGGGTATAAATCGCCTGTTCTTCCACATATACCGTGAGCTTCGAAAGTTCGGCGGTCAGAAAAATGGGACCGCGATCCCCTCCTTTTCCGGCTTCGGTCTGCCTGACTTTCAGATTCGTACTGTTGCTGGTGTAGTTTTTCCCGTCTATGCGAACCCGTGCCGGTCCGATTTTAAAAGTTCCGGTATTTCGCGGTTGAATGTAATACGTATATTCCATACTGTAATTCATCTTACCGTTGATGAACTCAAAATGGCTCGAAGTTCCACCCGATCTGACCTCAAAACTGTCCAAACCCGAAATTTCCGGAGCTAAATCGCTGTCACGGCTGCCATTCACACTAACGCTCAGCCGGACAGAATCGGCCAGAAGCGTCTCCGTCCGATCCAATTTCAGGCTCACCGAAATATCAGCCCAAGACAGGTTCGACATCAGAAGCAGCGCAATTGTCAAACTGACTTTAAAAAATGATTTGTCCACGGCAATTCATCCGCCCTAAAAAATAATTTCTACAATATTTTTTAAATATGTAAAATTCTGGGCAGCGCGCATCAATAACCAGAAACCCGGATTTTTGCGGTCCGGTACTCCGAGTTAATTGGCTCAATCCAGAATTTTACCAGTCTTTTCCGGAAGCAACTCCCGGTTGCCGGCCACGGGTTTGCTGCCGCATCAGTTGCGAGCGATCTTCCTGGATATTGTCCAGCAGTGCTTCTGCTTTTTTTTGATCCATCAGCGTCAA